>JBDGQL010000078.1:0-4677 GCA_042219105.1 Karumarchaeum halophilus (SeqCode)
ATTGCGGAACGCCTGTATAAATGCTTATATTCGTCTGAAGTGTAAAAGTTGTGGTGGGAGTCGAAAACTCCCCCATATGTCTTTGACTGGAAATGACCGATCCGTATGTTACCCTGTTCGTGTCCGGGTGTACTGATCGTCGCGACGCCCCGGCATGGAAACGCCTATCCGGCGCCCGCCCCCGCCTTCCACCGTGGCAGAACGCGCCGACACCGACACGCGCCGACCCGTCTCAGAGGCCCTCCCCGCGTTCGCCGACGTCTTTCCCTTCGAGCGGTTCAACGAGATGCAGACGGAGGCGCTCCCGGCGCTCCTCGAATCCGCGGAGAATCTCGTCGCCTGCGCCCCGACTGCTTCGGGCAAGACCGCGCTCGCGGAACTCGCGATCTGTGACACGCTCCGGAGCGGGGGGACCGCCCTGTTCGTCGCGCCGATGCGGGCCCTGACGAACGAGAAGGAACGCGAGTGGGAGCGCTTCGCGGATCTGGGGTACTCGGTGTACGTCGTCACCGGCGAGCGCGACTTGAACCCCCGCCGGGCGGAGCGGGCGGACGTGCTCGTGATGACCCCCGAAAAGCTGGATTCCGCCACCAGAAAACACGACTCGCGGCGCTACGGCTTCATCACCGACGTCGACTGCTGTGTGATCGACGAGGTCCACCTGCTGGATTCGGAGAAGCGCGGCTCCGTGCTGGAGGTCACCGTCGCCCGCCTCCGGCGGCTGTGTGACCCCCGGATCGTCGCCCTCTCCGCGACGATGCCCAACATCGAGGACGTCGCTGACTGGCTCGATGCGCCCCCCGAGACCACCTTCGACTTCGGCGAGGCGTACCGCCCCGTCGATCTGCACGCTGGCGTCGAGACGTACGCCCACGGCGAGAACGCCTTCGCCGACAAGTACCGCCGGCTGTACCGCACGCTCGACCTCGTGGAACCCCATCTTGAAGACGGCCAGGCGCTCGTCTTCGTCTCCTCGCGTCAGGACACCGTCCAGGCCGCGAAGAAAGCCCGCGACGAACTCGCCGAGCGCGACGTTCCGATCGCTGCCCGCGGGGACTTCGAGTTCCACGAGGAGACCCAGCGCGTCGAGAACGACACGCTCCGCCAGTCGATCCTGGATGGCGTTGCCTTCCACCACGCCGGCCTCGCCAAATCCGACAAGGACGACGTCGAGGCGTGGTTCCGCGAGGGAAAGATCCGGGTCCTCTTTTCCACGTCGACGCTCGCCTGGGGGGTGAACCTCCCCGCCCGGTGTGTCGTCATCCGGGACACGAAGTACCACGACCCACTGGAAGGGGAGGTCGACATGAGCCCGATTGACGTCCTGCAGATGCTCGGGCGGGCGGGTCGGCCGGAGTACGACGACGTGGGCTACGCGTGGGTGGTTTGTGACGGCGCCGACGCCGACCGGTACCGCCGCCTTCTCCGTGAGGGCAAACCCCTCGAATCCCGTCTGCCGGAGGATCTGGACGCCCACCTCGTCGCGGAGATCGCGCTGGGGACGGTGCGGGACGTCGACGACGTGATGGACTGGCTCGAGACCACGTTTTACTACGTTCGCGCGGAGAGCAAGCCGGAACGGTACGACTACGCGAACCTCCGCGGTCGCCTGCGCGACACGCTGGAGGATCTGATCGACCGCGGATTCATCGACACGGAGGAGCTGGGCCTGGAGGCCACGGCGCTTGGCAATCTGGCCTCGAAGTTCTACCTCCGCCTGGACACCGCCTCGCGGTTCCACGACCTCGCGACCGGTGAGATCACGGAGGCTGGCGCCTTGGAGGCGGTCGCGCGGGCCGCCGAGTTCGACAGCGTGAACGCCCGCTCGGATGAGCGCGATGCTATCCAGTCGGTGATCGGCCGGCGGGACATGCCCCCCGGTGCACGGAAGGTGCTCGCCATCCTGGAAGCCAGCACGCGAGGGTCGGTCCCCCAGGAACTCGAGAGCGACGCGTGGGTGATCCGCCAGAACGCCCTCCGTTTGCTTGCCGCCCTGCACGCCTTCGCGAAGCGGTTTGGCGACGCCCGCGACGCGAACCTGCTCCGCCGGATCGAGGCGCGCGTCGAGAACAGCGTGCCCGAGGACGCGGTGGGACTCGTCGCCATCGACGGCGTTGGCGCGGGTCGCGCGCACAAACTCGCCGATAGCGGGATCGACTCTCCGGCCGATGTCCGTGCCGCGGGTATCGAGGGGCTGGTCGAGGCAGGGCTCTCGGAGGGCGTCGCCGAGCGCGTCCGCGAGAACGCGGGCGAACTCCCGGCGATCGAGGTCGAGTGGGGGGCGTTCCCCGAGACCATCCCGCGCGGGGAAAACGACCTCCGGGAGGTGACGGTCCGTACGACTGCCGGGAGCGCGTCCGTCGGCATCCGCGTTACCGTCAACGGCGTCGAGATGACGACGAAAAACACCTACCTCGATGGCGGACTCACGGTCCCAGTTGCCGTGTTCGGCACCGACGAACACCTGGAGTTCGCGATCGAGGTCACGTTTCCCGACCTCCCGCTCGTGTCCGTCCGGAAGACGCGAACCGTCGTCGTCGAGGGGTGATATACACACAGACACGATTATCTCACCAGCAAAACGGGATCGACCCATTGACATCCTCCTCCCCGTGGTACAGCGGCGGAATCCGTTCGTTCTTATATCGCCCCGGACAACGTAGGTCCATGGGTAACCCACGGATCCTCGTACTCGGCCCGCCGGGGGCTGGAAAGGGGACACAGAGCGCGAACATCGAGGAGACGTTCGGCGTCGAACACGTCACCACCGGCGACGCCCTCCGGGCGAACAAGGACATGGATGTCTCCGACCTGGATATAGAGTACGACACGCCGGGAGCGTACATGGACCGTGGCGAACTCGTCCCCGATCCGGTCGTCGACGCGATGGTCAGGGAGTCGCTTTCGGATACGGAGGGGTTCGTCCTCGATGGGTACCCCCGCAACGAGGCACAGGTCGACACCTTAGAGACGATCACCGACCTCGATGTCGTTCTGTACCTGGACGTGAGCCACGAGGAACTCATGGACCGGTTGACCGGGCGGCGCGTCTGCACGGACTGTGGAACGAGCTACCACGTCGACTACGATCCACCCGAGGAGCCCGGGGTTTGTGACGGCTGTGGCGGCGATCTCTATCGCCGGGAGGACGACACCCCCGAAGCGGTCGAAACCCGAATCGAGGAGTACGACGCCCAGACCGCGCCGGTGATCGAACACTACGACGAGACGGGCGATCTCGTCCGGATCGACGGCGATCCGTCTCCCGAACAGGTCTGGGAGCGCGTCCGGACGGCGATCGAGGACGGCGCGGCCGACTGATAAACACGGGGCTCCGACGATTACTAATCCCCGGGGAGACACGTCTCCGATGATGTCGAACTGGAAACGCGATGTGACCAGTGGACTGATCATCTTGGTCCCGATCATCGTAACGCTGTATGTCGTTTTGTGGATTTACGGCGCGATCGCCAACGTTCCAATTCTCAGCGCCGTCATCGACAAGGACAGCTTGCCCCCGGTGATGCTCGGTGACGAGGTGCTCCTCGGTGACGCGACCGTGGCTGAACTCGTCCGCTTTGTCATCACGCTCGTGACGTTCGGACTGCTCGTGCTCTCGATCGGCTACCTGATGCGGACGGCGCTGGGTGACGTCTTCGAGAGGGGTGTCGACGATCTCATCAACCGGATACCGGGGCTGCGCATCGTCTACAACGCCTCGAAGATGGCCGTCGAGACGGCGGTGACCGGCGGCGGGGAACTCCAGGCACCCGTCAAACTCGAAACCTGGGACGGGATGCGCATGACCGCGTTCAAAACGGGCAAACGGACGGCTGACGGCCGCGAGATCGTCTTTCTCCCGACGTCGCCAAACATCACGACCGGGTTCGTCGTCGAGGTCGATCCGGACGACCTCACCGAGACGGACGAACGCGTCGAGGACGCGCTGACGCGGGTCCTGAGCGCGGGATTCGGCGAAACGGACGCCGAGACCGCGATGGAGATGATCGGGGCGGACCCGAACGAGTCCAAAGAGGAGTGACCGGGGTCGTGACCCGCCCAATCACCCGACGCGATAGTGGTCGACCGCGCCGGCGTCCGTGTCGATCGTCGCGACGTGGAACGCGTCGTCGGCACCCTCGATCGGCAGACCGCCGGGGTTCAGATGGACCGTCCCATCCCTGTCCTCGACGAGTCGTTCGTGGGTGTGGCCCCGGCAGACGTAGTCGTACTCTCCCGAGGCGAGCAACGCCTCGACGATCGGTTCGGCGGTCCCGTGATAGACGGCGATCTCGGTTCCATCGAGTGTGAGTTCGCCCATCTCGCCGAGGTACGTGCCGAACGCATCGATCACGTCCGCGAGCGCCCACTCCCCGTCGTTGTTGCCACGGACCGCGTAGAAGTCGGTTCCGCGGTCGAATGCGGCGGCGGTGAACGGCGCGATCACGTCGCCACAGTGGACGATGGCGTCCACGCCGTGATCGTCGAAACGATCCATAGCTGACTGTGCGAGGTCGAGGTTGTCGTGGGTGTCCGAGACGACGCCGACGAGCATACCGAACCATCCGAGCGTCGGAACCAAAACCTTTGCCGGCGAAGGGTCCGGCGATCCCCCTACGGAGCAGTCCAACCCTCGTCCGTCCCGCGGTTACCGACTGATCACCACGAAACCACCTG
>JBDGQL010000094.1:0-4641 GCA_042219105.1 Karumarchaeum halophilus (SeqCode)
ATGATGTCCATGAAGTCCATGATGAGCTTGTCGCGCTTCTGCTCGAGCGTGTCGTGGCCCTGCTCGGAGAGCTCGATGCGCTCCTCAATTTCCATGAGCTCCTTTCTGGTGGGCTTGACGTCGTCGGCCATCAGTTATTTTTCGCTTTCGGTCCTGGTGGGTTAACTCTTTCTGGACACCGTCCGCCAGACTCCCTGTTCCGCGTCCATCGCCGTCACGACGACGACGTGAGGGAGCGTCAGGACGGCGATAAACACGAGATACAGCCCGATGAACTCCCCGACGTCGCCGGGTGGGTCCGGAACGGCAACGTACAGTCCGACGAGGCCGAGCAAGGAGAGAAGCGTAAGCGGCGTCGCCTCGCGGGCGAACCGGGCGAACGCCGCGAACGGACGCTCCGCGGCGAGCGCGGTCCGGCCGTCCGGGTCGGTCGCGATCAGGCGGCCGACGTGGCGAAGCGAGTGCCAGACGGTGAAGTACACGCCGATCGCAAACACGGGGGGGACCGCGGCGAAGAACCACCATAGTAGCCCGGTCTCGCCCGCGTCGACCGCCCACGTCTCCAGGTCGTCCGTTCGCAGGACGCCGAGGAGCAACACGAGAATCGAGAGGATAGCTAATCCCCCCACCACCGCGGCCCGCGCTTCGGGGTCGAAGAACGGATCGAGCGCAGCCCCCGCGACCCCGAACCGACCGACGATGGCCTCGACGACCGTGCGATAACGCCCGGGGAAAAACCAGATCGGGACGAGCATCGGGAGCCCGCCACGCACCAGCACGGTCCCGAGGCGGTGTGCACCCGACCGGAGATGATCGGCTCCGGTCACCGACAGCAGCGGCCAGAGATCACCCTGCCCCCAGTGGGCCCACGTCATGACGATGAACAGAAGCACCGACAGACTGGGCGCGAGAAACCAGAGCCCGGCGTAGGCACCACCCACCAGGAGATACAGGAGACCGACGCGCGCGAGCGACCGGCGCGTGGGCGTTTCTCCCCTCGCTCGCGGGACCGCGAGGTGGTCGACGGCGCCGTGTGGGAGCCCGATCACCACGATGCTCGCGACTAGTGGGACGTATCGGAGCCGTTCAGGCAGGGTGAGACCGATGGAGAACGCCGCCGCGACGACCGCAACCCCGGCTCGGGATGGCCACAGCGTCGTCATCGAGAGCGATCCGGCCGCGGCACGGCCGGCCCCGTCGGTCATCGTCGCAGTATCCACGAGTACAACAACAGTCTCTGCACGACAAAGACGTTGGTGATCAGGAAAAACGCACCCTCCTCGATCGGGAGGCCAGCGATTATCACCCCTGTCGTGTACTCCTCCGAGATCATCCAGATCCCGGCCTCGATTGCCATTCGATCCGCGGCAGCGAAATACGCCGTCGGGACGACCGTCCCGAGGACGAGTCGGCGCCTGACACGCCAGAGGTACGGCCAGCCAAAGCCCCACTGGAGTGCCAACACCGGTCCGGCCCACGCGAGGATCGCGCCCATGTAGAACGTCGCGGAGGAGAGCAGGAGTATCGCTCCCGCGAACCCGACGATCCCGCCGGCGAGGACGCCGATCACGCGATCCTGGGCCGAGATGGACACGGTCACGTTCGGCGGTTCGAAGGAGTACAGCCACAGCCCCGCCACGATCGGCTGGAGGACGATGAACATGTACTCCTCTATCGGCGCGAGGCCGATCGTCCCCGTGACGCTATCGGGCGCGTACTCCCAGACACCCACTGCGATCAGGTAGTTGTCCCAGGGCGTCGTGTACACGAGCGCGATGAGTACGATCAGTCCGACGCCCGCCTATTCGAGATTCTGCCGTGTCTCGAAGCGGTTTCGCGCGACGAACAGGAGCGCGACGAACGGAGGAGTGATGAAAAGCAGATGGAAGTCGAGATAGGTTACAAGCATCTGAGTGGTATCCGGTCCGTACGGAAAGCGAGGGGAAATCCGCTTCCGTCAGTCGGCGGCTGCGGCGCCACTGCTGGCGGCAGCGTCAAGCACGTCGTGGCTTTGCAGGAGTATGATGCCGAACCCGATCTTTGCGGTCAGGTCAAGCACCATGAACAGGGCCGTTTCGATCTGGAGGGTGACGAGACCAGGGTCGCCGAGGGCACCCTCCGTGCCGATGATCCATACGACCGGGTAAGCCAGCCACAGAACGAGGATCATCAACCGCAACGTCTCGAACGTGCTCTGGGTCTCGGAAGGCAACTGCTGGACCTTGTCGGACAGCGCCCCGAACAGGATGTACAGCAGCGCGAGCAGGAACGCGGTGCTGACGCCCCACCAGATGAGGCGGTGTGCTTCGATGCTGAGGACGTCAGCTCCCGTGCCGCCAGTCAGCGTCGCGAGAGCGCCGGTACCGATCATCGCGACGTCAAGACCGACCAGCGTCGCGATGGTGTTTCGGTCTGCCCCCGCCAGCAGTGCGAGGTCGTACAGCAGAAGCGGCGTCGTGAACAGCCAGTCGCTGTATCTCGCCCAGTAGACGAGATGTGTACCGTCCGCAAACTGGATGTTTGTCGCGCCAAACCCCAGGGCCATCGATAGATAGTTTACAAATGCTATTGCTGCGATAAATATGGTTACGATGTAGAACTTCTGTTGTCTGTTGTCCCGTACTCCCATTCCCTTGGCAATGAAGTACAGCATGCCAAGGAACATTCCCGCCGTGCCGATCCACAGGAAGATTGCTTCGTCACCTGGTGTGGGCATTGCATCTACGTGTTTATACGCCCATTATATAAAATTTAGTTCCAAACCAGTTAGGTCGGAGAGCGTTCGACGCCGCATTCGCGTCCCGATGCCCGAAAACGGCGTCGGATCTCATACTGTCGGCTGTACGTTCGTGATACGGGTCGACAGAACTGTTGATAGAATTAGCCTCCACCGTACCCGGCGAATATCTATCAGGACTTCTGTCGACCCGTAGATGTACTTCGACACCCCGGGATGGCAAATATCTTCATCGAGCCACAGCCGAAATTATCAGTCGGCTGTGACTTCTTCCGTCTCGCCCTCGTGGTAGTACTCCTCGATGAGGTCCTCGTCGATCCGGTTGAGTTCGGCCTTGGGGAACATCGAGAGCAGATCCCAGCCGATGTCGAGGGTTTCCTCGACGTCGCGGTCGGTCGTGAACCCCTGCTGGACGAACTCCTCCTCGAAGCGGTCCGCAAAGTCCAGATAGATGTTGTCACGCTCCGAGAGGGCCTCCCGTCCGACGATGTTCACGAGGTCACGCAGGTCCTCGCCCTCCGCGTAGGCGGCGTACAGCTGGTCCGAGACGTCGCCGTGATCCCCGCGGGTGAGCTCCGCGCCGATGCCCTCATCCATCAGCCGAGACAACGACGGCGGGACGTACACCGGGGGCTCGACGCCTTGGCTGTTGAGGTCGCGATCGATGTAGATCTGCCCCTCGGTTATGTACCCCGTCAGATCCGGGATCGGGTGGGTGTCGTCGTCGCCGGGCATCGTGAGGATCGGGATCTGCGTGATCGAGCCCTCGACCCCCTCGATGCGACCTGCACGCTCATACAGTTGCGCGAGGTCGGTGTACATGTATCCCGGATAGCCACGCCGTCCCGGGACCTCCTCGCGAGCCGCACCGATCTGCCGGAGCGCCTCACAGTAGTTGGTCATGTCCGTCAGGATCACGAGGACGTGGTACCCCTGATCGAAGGCCAGATACTCCGCGGTCGTCAGCGCCAGCCGTGGCGTGACCGTCCGCTCGACGGCGGGGTCGTCCGCGAGGTTGAGAAAGACGACCGACCGTTCCAGAGCGCCGGTGCGCTCGAAGTCCTCGATGAACTCGTTTGACTCCTCCTGGGTGATCCCCATCGCGCCGAACACGACCGCGAACTCGGAGCCACCCTCTTCGCTCTCGCCGTCTCCGGCTTCCTCCTCGGGAACCGTCGCCTGGCGGGCGATCTGCAGCGCCAGGTCGTTGTGGGGGAGCCCCGACCCCGAAAAGAGGGGCAACTTCTGCCCGCGCACGAGCGTATTCATACCATCTATCGCGGAGACGCCCGTCTGGATGAACTCTCGGGGGAACTCCCGGGCGTGAGGGTTGATCGCCGCGCCGACGATGTCCCGGCGTTCCTCCGGGACGATCTCGGGGCCGCCATCGATCGGCTGGCCCGACCCGCTGAGGACGCGACCGAGCAGATCCTCGGTGACGGGCATCTTCAGCGTCTCGCCCAGGAACCGGATCGAGCTCTTCGTGTCGATGCCTTCGGTGCCCTCGAACACCTGGATCGCGACGAACTCGTCGGTGGACTCCAGCACCTGTCCGCGACGGGTTTCGCCACTCCCCAGCTGGATCTCGACCATCTCGTCGTACCCGATCGGCTCGTCGACCTCGGCGAACACGAGGGGACCGCTGATCTCGGTGATCGTCTGGTACTCCTTCATCAGTAGAGTTCCTCCAGTTGTTCCGCGATGTCGTCCTCGATCTCGCTCACGAACGCGTCGGCCTCCTCGTCCGGCGTCGTCCCGATCCGGTTGAGCCGGGGCGTGGCGTCGATCGAGGTGATCTCATCGACCGGGACGCCTGCCTCCAGCGCCTCGAACGCCGAGTCGTTGAACGACTTGATGCCCTGGAGGATGCGGTGAGTCTTCTCCGGCGGGCAGTAGGTGTCGAC
>JBDGQL010000243.1:0-4613 GCA_042219105.1 Karumarchaeum halophilus (SeqCode)
CAGAGACATTGATAATCGAACCCCCGGGACGGGGGGCCTTCGAATTATCAATACCGAAGTCGGACAGTTGGAGCGTCTCCTCGACGAGATCAGACGCTCATCCCGTGACGGTAGTTGCGAGGTACAGCGTGCCGCCGGCCAGTGCGGCCCCCAGAACGAGGAGTGCGTAGTTCGCGATGGGGTTCGAGGCGGTGGCGACGGAGACGGTGTACTTTCGCCTGCGGAACGGTGTGAACGGCGTTACCCCCATCGGCGTGAGCGCGTCGGCGACGATGTGGGAGGTAATCGTCACGAAGCCGACGGCGAAGGCAAAGGCGCCGATCGCTAGTGCTTCTTCGGTGCCGGTCTCCCTGGCGAGGTAACCCACTGTCGCGCCGAGGATACCCCCGACCAGCAGCGCGAACCAGACGGTGTGGGTGATCCCCCGGTGGGAGAGAAACGGGATCCGCATGTCCTGGTCGGGGAGCATCGCGAGCAGGACGGCACCGATCCCGCCGCCGACTGCAAAGGAGGGAAACCCGGCGACGTACGCCAGAAAGCCGATCGGCGCGTACATGGCGAGCGCCGCCCCGAGGTGACCTTCGCGATGCACGGGTGAGTTTGGCGACCCGGCGGTATGACTCTTGTGTCGTCCGTCCTTATCATACTGTCGGCTGTAATAATGTCTGTTGTAGTCTCTTACCGGTGCTCGCCGCCACCGGGGGTGGCGATCACCGGTAAACAGCTACAACAGACATTATAAGTTCGTGGAGGAATTCGCCACCCCGGGATGGCGAATATCTCCATCGAGTCACAGCCGACAGTATCAGGCACTGATCCCGCGGCGGGCGAGTTTCGCCAGCGTCGGGAGGTCGTCGAGGTGAAGCAGTCTCATGATCGCGCGCTTCTTTCCGGCGTTTGCCTTCGCGAGCGTCTCCTTGCCGAGTCGTCGCATGTCCTCCATGAACCGGTCGTACCGGGCGTTGTCGGCCATGTACAGGAGGTTGGTCATCAGCAATCGCGAGCGGGCGTTCGGGGCGACCTGCGCGTGCCAGCGGTCGTCGTACGTCGACATCACCTCCGCGGAGGTGTTGGGGGGGTCGGGTGTGAGACACTGGTCGGCGGTGACCGCCGCCGCACGGGCCGATTTCATCCCCTTGTGGATGCCCTCCCCCCACAGTGGGTCGATCGTCGGGACGGTATCACCGATCGCCATGAACCGGTCCGTCGACAGCGACCCTGGCGGCTGGATATGCGCCGAGCCGCGGTGTTGCTTGCTCGCGATCCTGTCGGCGTCGGCAAACCGGGGATCCGACTCGACCCAGTGATCGAGGTAGTCCTCGATGGTGTAGCCTTCCTTCGCGCGGTCGGTGTGGATGTCGTTCTGGATGTAGCAGAGTCCGACCTTCGCGGTGTCGCCGCCGGTGTGGAAGATCCAGGCGTAGCCGCCGGGGGCGATGTCGTGATCCAGGCGGAGCATCATCGCGTCGCGGAGGTCGGCGTATCCCTCGGGGTCGAGATTTACGTTCTCGAACTCGTACTCGACGCCGATCGCCTGGTTCCGGCGCTTGAGGTCGACCACCCCGAGCGCCTTCGCCAGCGGCGCCGAAGGTCCCGTCGCGTCGACGACGATGTCTCCGTACACTTCCTCGTCGCCGTCGTAGCGCACCCCGACGATCTCTCCGTCTTCCGTGATCGGTTTCGAGACTCGCGAGCCAAACCGGTACTCGGCGCCGCGCTCCCGGCCGTCGTCGACGAGGAACTGCTTGAAGTCGCCGAACTCGAGCACCGCCCCGGCCTGTTCCTGGACGAAGTGGTCGTTGGGCGATTCTATGACGACACTGTCGGTGAACTGCATCACCACGTCGTCCGGAATCCCGAACGATGCCATCATCGAGGGAAACGTCCCGCCGGTCGACTTGTTGCTCCGGCCCGGGAACTCCGCTTCGGGCTCGGTCTCGAGCACGAGCACGTCGTACTCACGGGTGGCGAGGTCGCGCGCACACTGGGCCCCTGCCGGGCCCGCTCCGGCGATGACTACATCGTACCGCTCCATACATGCAGGTGTTCCCTGTGACTATTCATACTGTCGGTCACGAACCCGGGTATACTATCGGACTCCCCGCCAGCGACGGATTAGTCCTGATTTTCACTGACCTGCCCGAGGAGCGCGTCGTCCGTCTGTCGGTCGGGATGGTACAGCGCCTCTCCGGTGGCGGTGTCGAAGAGATGCAGGCTCGTAGCTGGAATCCGGACGGGAACCGTTTCGCCCTCCGCGCTCGCCGCCCTGTCGGGGACGGCGATGGTCATGTCAGGACCGGCGTCCAGGCTCGCGTAGAGGAACGAGCGTTCCCCGACCGGTTCGACGACGTTGACCAGGCCCTCGAACGCCGGGGCATCGTCCGGTTCGCCACCCACGCCGACCGCTTCCGGCCTGATTCCAAGCGTCACCTCACTACCGGCTGCCGAACGTGCCGCGCGGGCCAGCGCGTCGGCCGCAGGATACTCGAGCGGTCCGTGGAACGTCTCTCCGGTCGGGTCGAACCGGCACGCGAGAAAGTTCATCGACGGCTCGCCGATGAACCCGGCGACGAACCGATCCGCCGGGCGGTGGTAACACTCCATCGGCGTGCCGACCTGGCGGAGCTGGCCGTCCTGGAGGACGGCGATGCGGTCGCCCATGGTCATCGCTTCCGTCTGGTCGTGGGTGACGTACACCGTCGTCACGTCGAGGTCGCGCTGGAGTTGCTGGATCTCCGTGCGCATCTTGGCACGTAACGTCGCGTCCAGGTTCGAGAGCGGTTCGTCGAGCAGGAACACCTCGGGATCCCGGACGATTGCCCGGCCGAGGGCGACACGCTGTTGCTGTCCGCCGGACAGCGACTTGGGGCGCTTATCGAGCAGGTCCGTGATGCCGAGCGTGCCGGCGACGTCCTCGACGGCCGATTCGATCTCCGTTCCGGACATGTTCGAGGTCATCCGGAGGCCAAAGCCGATGTTCTCGCGGGCGGTTTTGTGTGGGTACAGCGCGTAGTTCTGGAACACCATCGCGATGGCGCGTTCCTCTGGGCGCATCCCAACGACGGACTGCCCGGCGATCCGGATGTCCCCATCGGTCGGCTCTTCGAGTCCGGCGATACACCGCAGCGTCGTGGACTTTCCACAGCCGGAGGGACCGACGAGCACGAGAAGTTCACCCTGGCGGAGCGACAGCGAGAGATCCTCGACCGCGGTGATTCCGCCCGCGTACTCCTTGTGGAGCCCGTGGAGTTCGAGGTGATCCCCCGGGCCGGACTCGCGAGCGGTCCCGACTCGGTTCTCCGTCATTGTGCGTCAACCGACTCCCTGGTCGGTCCCCCCGGCGTCCACGCAACCGCTTCAACGGTCATCTTACACCTCTTTGGGACCAGGGCGTGAAAAACACTTCACGTGTACCGCCTTGACCGCCAGGGCGTTCACACGTAGCCGAGTGCGTCGAGTCGATCACGGTCGCTCTCGGCGTCGTAGACCCGCGAGACGGGCAGCGGTTCGGGTGGTGTGAGCGTCGGCTCCCGGCCCCCCCGGTCGCGGGCGGTCGTCTCACACCAGGGAACCGAGAGCAGGGCGGGCACAGGGGTGTACATCGGATGGCCGTACACCCCCCACTCGCCAAAGAGGTTTCCGTGATCGGCGGTTATCGCGACCCGGCCATCGACGTTTTCGAGTAGCGTCGCGACCGAGGCGAGGGCGTACTCCAGGTTCGCCAGGTACGCCTCCCACACCCGGTCCGGATCGGCGTCACCGCGGCGCAACAGCACCCACGGGCTACGCTCGCTGCTTTCCTGACTCGTTCTGGCCATCCCGCTGTCTCCGTCGAGTGGCTCCG
Organism: Karumarchaeum halophilus (SeqCode); assembly: GCA_042219105.1. GTDB lineage: Archaea > Halobacteriota > Halobacteria > Halobacteriales > Hikarchaeaceae > CAYSJP01. The sequence goes on from JBDGQL010000243.1 coordinate 3,845, forward strand.
CCACGAACGGGTGGTGGGGCTGCATGTAGTGAACGACGAGGCGGTCGTAATCCCCCTCCCGCGCGGTCACGATGGCGCGGTCAGTGATCGCGTCGGCCGGAACCGTCCCGAGATCCTCGTCCCAGGCGTACTTCCAGACCTCATCGAGCGCCCCGAAAGCGCCGGCGTCGAGATACCGGTCGGTCCAGGTGTTCCCGGTTACCATGGCCGTCCCCGCGACCGCATCTCTGCGAGTCGCCGGATCGAACGTGTTCTCCATCCACTCCGAGGAACAGCTTCCGACCGACCGCATCCGTCCGACTTCGTCGACGAACCCGACATCGCTGGCGCCGTCAGTGTTTCCGGCCACGGCCTCCAGCGCGTCCGGGCGACAGGCGTCGAGAACGACGAGAACGTCCCACTCGCGGTCGTAGACGTTCTCCCCGTACGGGAGAAACCGACCGACCGCCTGCAGACACCGGAGGTACGCCGTCCCCGCGTATCCCATTCCTGGCTCAGTCATAACATATACAGGAGTAACCGGAAAAAAAGCCCTTCGGATCCCCCTGCCAAGCCAACTCCATCAGAAGTCGGGAGTTGACGTACTAACACCCTTATTCTCCCGTCAGCCTGCAGTCCGATATGAGTCCCGCGAAGACTGAAAGCGCCGGAATTAACGCCGAATCGCTCCCGGCGCCGGCCTGGATCGGCGTCCTCGCCGCGATGATGAGCGGCGCTATACGGGTCGACAGAAGTCCTGATAGATATTCGCCGGGTACGGTGGAGGCTA
>JBDGQL010000176.1:0-4593 GCA_042219105.1 Karumarchaeum halophilus (SeqCode)
ATATCTCCATCGAGTCACAGCCGACAGTATCACGAGCCGAACGCATTGATCTGGTGTCATGGCGCGTAACAGAGTCACGTCCGGGTGTATATCGGTTCGTCGTCGCAGTCGAAACGATCGCTGACAGACAATAAAAACCTATACCCCTGCTCCGCACGAATCATTCCTCACGGAATGGTCTTCGAGGACGTCGGAGTTCTGGCCGGAGCGATCGTGCTTGGCGCGGTCCACGGGATCGAACCGGGACACGGCTGGCCCGTTGCCGCCTCTTACGCGCTCGATCAGACCAACAGGTGGCTGTACGGGTTCGCTGCGAGTTTCATCCTCGGTGTTGGCCACCTCATCAGCAGTATTGCGATGGTGGGGGCGTTCTTCTACGCAAAGGACTACTTCAACCTCGCCCGGATCAACGAGCCAATTACAGTTCTGAACGGGATCCATATCGGTGGGCCAGTCAGCCTCGTGGCCGGGGTCTTGCTCATCGCTCTCGGTATCCGTGAGTACGCACACGGCCATTCGCATGGAACCCACGACGAAAGTCACGACCATGCGCACGCCGATTCTATCAACAGTTCTGTCGACCCGTATACTCACCACGACGCCGACAGTCAACACAGCCACGGTGATCATCACACCCACCTGCACGAACGAAACGACTCCGGTACTCACGACCACGGTGGAGGCCGCTTTCTGTCTCGCCTGACGGAATTCCTCCCGTTCGTCGATAGGCTCACTCGCACACACGGCGACCGTGAAGAGGCCGCTGATCGGGGGCTTCTCGGGATCGCGTGGTTCGCGTTCGTCCTCGGGTTTGCCCACGAGGAAGAGTTCGAGATCATCGCGCTCTGTGCCGGTTCGAACTACTGCCTCGAACTGATGAGCGCGTATGCCATCACCGTCATCCTGGGGATCGTCGGACTGACGATGCTGTTGATCGCGGGCTACCGCCACTCCGAAGAACGGATCGAGCAGTACACACCGTATCTTCCCGTATTCTCCGCCGTCGTTCTCATCATCATGGGTCTCGGATTCATCACCGGACTATTCTGAAGCGAGGGTAGTTCACACTGGTTCGTGTCCGGTGTAAATGACACACACCGCCGGACAACGGTCCGGGAATCTTGCCGAAGAACGTCAGTCGTGGACGTTTCCCATGCTCACTATGTCCCACCCGGACCACGCCCGTTCGTAGGCGTAGTAAACGCCCATCTTCGCGGCGTTGGCCCAGATCCCGACATCGATAGCGGCCGACGTGTCCCCGAGGATGGCAAAGGCAACGACCGCCGTCACGATCACGCTGAGGATCCGGTAGCCGACGGTCTTCGCGAGCAACGAGCGCCGGCATGCGAGGGATCGGAGAGTACATTTGGGTATATCGTAGGACATATCCAAAAATAGGACTATATAGGCTATATATTTTTCGGTGCGGGGGTGATACTGTCGGCCGTGAATCGACGAAAATATTCGCCACCACACGGGGTCGTGCGGTCGTCCCCGAACACAGTTGCACCCGGCCGTATCGGGCGGGGGCGAAACCCTCATAGGAGGTGAGAAACGAGGGTCGAACAATGCCAGAAATCGAGGCCTCCCTGTCGGAGGAACTTTACGGACAGTTCGAGCGTATGATCGGCGAGGAGTTCGTCAACCGAGACGAGGCAGTCGAGGAGCTACTGACGGCCGGGATCGACGCCTACACCCGGGAGTTCGAGGAACCCGAGGAGTCGGACATCGCCGAGGAGTACGCCAGCGACATCTTCGACACCGCCGAGGGACCACGCGGCGAGGGAGAAGACGAGTTCGGGTTCTGATACTACCCCCGGTATATCTCCTCGATGCGGTCAGCGTAATGCTCCTCGATGTTGCGGCGTTTCTTCTTCATCGTCGGCGTCAGGAGGTCGTTCTCGACGGTGAAATCTCCGGGCACGAGCCGGAACTGCTTGATCCGCTCGTGGGGCTCGAACGTCTCATTCACGCTGGCGACGACGTCGGCGATCCGGTCGTGGACGCGCTCGTCGTCGGCGATGCCGTCTGCGGAGTCAGGGAGATCGACGCCCGCCTCGCGGGCCCACGCACGCACTGCCTCGACGTTCGGGACGATCAGAGCGCCGACGAACTTCCGGCCGTCGCCGACGACCATGCACTGCTCGACCAGATTGGTCGTCGCGAACGCGTCCTCGATGGGACCGGGGGCGACGTTCTTGCCCGTCGAGAGGACGAGCAACTGCTTTGCGCGCTCCCGAAAGACGAAATAGCCCGCCTCGGTCTCCTCCACGATGTCGCCGGTCCGGAACCAGCCGTCGGCGGTAAAGGCCTCGTCCGTCGCGTCGGGGCGGTTCCAGTACCCATCGCTGACGTTCGGACCCCGCACGAGGAGTTCACCGACGGTACCCTCCTCCCCCATCGGGGCGGCCGCGGGGTCGAGTTTCGTCTCCATGTCGATCACCGCCGGCCCCATCGTACCGATCTCGGGGGCCTCCGGCGGGTTCACGGAGATCACCGGCGCCGTTTCCGTGAGTCCGTACCCCTCGAGGATCGGCAGTCCCATTCCGTGGTACAGCCGACAGAGGTCCGGAGAGAGGCTGCCGCCGCCGCTGATCAGGAACTCGATCTCGCCGCCCAGCGCGTCCCGCACCGACGAGAAGACGAGCCGATCGGCGATGTTCTGTCGCGCGCGAAGCCCGATCCCGGGGTTCTCCGTCGTCGCGTAGGACCGCCCGACGTCGGTCGCCCACTCGAAGATCCGCTTTCGCAGGCTCGACTCGGCGGCCTCCTCCCGGATCGCGGCGTATATCTTCTCGTACACCCGGGGAACGCTCGTTCCGACGGTCGGCGCGACGAGACCGAAGTCCTCCCGGAGGGTGTCGGGGCTCTCAGCGTAAGTCACCGTCGCACCGCTCGCGAACATCAGGAAATGGCCCGCGAGGCGCTCGAAGACGTGCGCCAGCGGCAGAAACGAGACCGTCCGGGAGGACTCCCCGATGATCGGGACCGTCTTGTCCGGCCGATCGCCAAAGCGCGCCCGGCACTGGTCGATGTTTGATTTGAAGTTCCAGTGGGTCAATTCGACGCCCTTTGGCGTTCCCGTCGTTCCGGAGGTGTATATCAGGCTCGCCAGATCGTCCGGGTCGCGCTCTTCGAGCCACGCCTCGTAGGTCTCGGGATCGACCCCCGCACCGCGGTCGTACACTTCTCTCAGGGTGTGGACCGGAACGTCGAGTTCGTCGCGCATCTCTGCGGCGACCGCGTCAATGACGACCACGAACTCCAGGTCGATGTCGTCCTCGACCGCGGCGACACGCTCGAGGAGATCGGCGTTCTCGACGACGACGGCGTCCGCGCCGGCATCTCCGAGCAGGTACGCGACCTGGCCGGGCGAGGAGTCAGTGTACACGGTCGTGACGACCGCGCCCGCCGACAGCAAGGCCAGATCCGACTGGGCCCACTCCATGCGGGTGTTCGCGAAGATGCCGACGCGGTCACCCGGCCCGACGCCGAGGTCGCGAAACCCGGCCGTCAGCGACCGAACGACAGCTGCCATCTCGTCGTAACTGATCGTCGTAAACGCGCCGTCGGGAGCGGCCTCGATCGCCCGGGGAACGAGCGATCGCTCGTACACTCCACCTTTGTATGCCTGTGCGTCGACCTCTGCGTGCCGCGACGCCGCCTCGGCCAGCGCCCGCGGGACCGTCACCTCACCCCGGACCGGATCGTCCCAGTCGCGCTCCGCGTTACGCCAACTCATACCACGTTTCATTGTGGACCCGGATCATAAGTGAATCGCCGATGCGCGGGACGCCATGCGGAACTCCGGGCGTACGACGCGCTTAATCCTCTCCCGCACTACCATCCCAATATGTCGATGAAGCAAACTGGCGTGGGGACGGAGCCGGACGTGACGGAGTGGAACGGCGGGTTCTCCTGGATCGCACACCCGGATGAGGGGATGCAACGGGCGAGCCACGCGCTCCGGGACGGCGATGCGGTGTGGGTCGCCGATCCGGTGGACTTCGAGGGTCTCGACGACCGACTCGCCGACGCGGGAACGGTCGCGGGCGTCGTGACCCTGCTGGATCGCCACGAGCGAGACGCGGCCGCGATCGCGCGCCGTCACGACGCCCCGGTGTACGTTCCGGCGTGGATGGACGGCGTCGCCGGCGGACTCGACACGCCGGTCGAGCGCTTCGAGAAGACGCTCGGGGACACCGCCTACCGGGCGCGGCGCGTCCTCGACAACCGGGTCTGGCAGGAGTGTGCCCTGTTCGACGGCGAAACGCTCGTCGTTCCCGAGGCCGTCGGGACGGCCGAGTACTTCCGGTCGGCGAACGAGCGACTCGGCGTCCACCCGATGCTCCGCCTGCTCCCGCCGCGCAGGCAACTCGGCGACTTCGACCCGGATCGGGTCCTCACGGGGCACGGGATCGGCGTGCTCGAGGCCGGCGGGACGGCGCTCGAAGACGCGCTCGCTGGATCGCGGCGCCGCGCGCCGGCGGCGTACCTCCGGAGCCTCGGAATGGCGCTGCCGGGGTAGTTCCGGTCCACGCGCTATACGGGTCGACAGAACTGTTGATAGAATTAGCCTCCACCGTACCCGGC
>JBDGQL010000157.1:0-4573 GCA_042219105.1 Karumarchaeum halophilus (SeqCode)
ATTCGCCACCCCGGGGTGTCGAATATCTCCATCGAGTCACAGCCGACAGTATAAGGAGGGGGAGACTGCATTCGACAGGAGGTAGGGAATCTCATTCACCGAAAGAACTAGGTTCCCCCGATACGTTCGGCTATACGCGAAGGCACGACGGCACCCACCCGAAGCCCCTCACCGACTCAACTCACAACAGATAGCGCCGATTTGCACGACCAACGCTGTGCTGTCTTGCGGTTGCGTCGGCTCTGAATCTTTGATTCAGAAAGCGGGCCGAAGGGGATTTGAACCCCTGACCGTCTGGTTAAGAGCCAGACGCTCTGCCGGGCTGAGCTATCGGCCCTCGACTTCGTTTGTGGACTGTCACGCAAATACGTTTCCGTTCGAGAAATGCAGAGAGGGGTGGCGTTAAGTTTCCAGCCATACGAACGTCTACGTGTGAGCAATCGCCGGGCCGCCTCCGCGTCGATGTCGCGGTACGCCATCCTCGGCTGCGGGAGCGTCGGCTACGCCGTCGCCGGAGAGCTCGCGGACCAGGGCGAGGACGTGCTCATCCTTGATGCGGACGAGAGCCGAGTGGGGGCGCTCCGGGATCAGGATCTGAACGCACGCACGGTCGATATTCGGGATGCCGAGGTCGCGGAGGTGGTGGCGGACCACGACGTCGTTCTCGTGCTCACCTCGGAGGTCGCGACGAACGAGGCGGCCATCGCGTCGATCCGGGAGAGGGGAGGCGAGCAATTCATCGTCGCCAGGGCGAGTGACCCGGTATCCGGCGAGGAACTCTCCGAGGCGGGAGCGGATGTTGTCATCAACCCCTCGGAGGTGATCGCAGAGTCCGCGCTCCGTGTCGTCGAGACGCAGGAACTCGAGTATAAAACCGAGCGACTCACCGAGGCGATAGAGAACACCGCCGGCACGCTTGCAATTGTCACCCACACCAACCCGTCGCCGGACTCAATCGCGAGCGGGATGGCCCTAGAGGCGATCGCCGAGACGATCGGGGTCGACGCCGACATCGTCTACTTCGGCGACATCGGCCACCAGGAGAATCGCGCGTTCGCGAACCTGCTTGAGGTCGACCTTGTCGGGCTGGACGGCCCGGCGGAGATAGAGGACTACGAGACGATCGCGCTGGTCGACCACTCCGCCGGCGACTCAACGGTGGAACACGACGTCGACATCTACATCGACCACTTCGACGCCGAGGAGGAGTTCGAGGCAGGGCTCAGAGACGTCCGGACGAACGTCTCCGCCACCTCGACGATCCTCACGAAGTACGTCCAGGAGTTCGACATCAGGCCGACGGAGGCGCTCGCGACCGCGCTCCTGTACGGAATTCGCGATGAGACGCTTGATTTCAAGCGTGACACTACGCCTGCGGACCTGACCGCGGCGGCGTATCTCTATCCCTTCGCGGACCACGACGTCTTAGAGCAGGTGGAGTCCCCCTCGATGTCCCCGGAGACGCTGGACGTGCTCGCGGAGGCGATCCAGAACCGCGAGGTCCGGGGCAGCCATCTGGTGTCGAATGCCGGGTTCGTCCACGAGCGTGACGCCCTTGGGCAGGCCGCCCAGCACCTGCTCGATCTGGAGGGGATCACATCCACGGCCGTGTTCGGCATCGCCGACGACATGATACACCTGGCGGCCCGGTCGAAGGATATCCGCATAAACATCGGGAACGTCCTCGGGGAGGCCTTCGAGAACTCCGGTGAGGCGGCCGGCCACTCGACGCAGGCAACGGTCGAGATCCCGCTTGGCATCTTCACCGGCATCGAAGCCTCCGAGGAGAACCGCGAGACGCTACTGTCGCTGGCTGACGAGGCCGTGAAGGGGAAGCTGCTCGATGCGATGGGCGTCGAGGCGGGGAACGGATGAAAAACTCAAAGAATTCGAGGACGTGTTGGTCTCCTTGGGCTGGGGTATGCCGGGCGAACTGATGTGCAGCCACGGTTCCAAAACGGCTGGAACCGACCTCCGTTCGCTCTCTGAATACGCGAGTGAACTACCCCACCCTGCTCGCGCTGACGCGCTCGCTGAGGGTGGGGCTTCCTGATTCCACGACACGCTTTTTCACGGACGGTCGGCGTGCGCCGACAGTCCGCGCAGGGAACGCAGTCTCCACAGGCGTCGATTCGGAGTGTCCCACTCCTACTCGGTGGTGATAGCGGATGAGGCCGTCGCCCACCTTCTTGTCGGTGTACTTAGCGGCGGCCATGAGTAGCGCCATCACGGTGCTGTCTTCGACAGCCACCGTAATAAAACCACGCCACAGCGGGGAAGAAAAACGATGACGGGCGCTGTATCCCCTCCCTACTGCGCTCCTTGTCCGCTGGCGCGGACTCCGGTGCTCGTTGAGGAAGGGGGATTAGCGCCCTGCACCGCAGAAGCTAATGTCCGGTGGCCACTATCCTCGGGTATGCCCGGTTGCCACCACTGCGATGCTACATACGAGGACGACGAGGGACTCGCTGCCCATCTCGCCTCTGCCCACGAGTGGGCGGGGTTGGGGCGGATCGATCGCAAGCGCATCGAGGTGCTTCTGCCTGAGGAAGTGCCCCAAGAGGAGGGAGAGCCGCAACTGGACAGCACCGCCGACCTGGACGCGCTTCTCGATCAGAAGCCAACCGTGGACGCGATCAAAAACGCACTCGCGGAACACGAACGACTGATCCGGCAGGCCCAACAGGAGGGTGAACCCAGCCACGCCAACGATCTGTTCTGGGACTACTTCGAACCGCTGGCGACCCGTCTGGACGCCGTCGTCACAGCGGAGGGGTGGCCGGTGCTGGCCGACCTGATGGAGACCTACGACCCACACGGTGACGCGAGCGATCCCGCGCCGACTCCCGTGATCGGTAACGCAATCGGTCGGCACCTGATTCGTACACGAGTGGCCGATGGGGAAGAGGCACTACCGGAAGAGGGGCTCGCTTATCTGTTCGCGCTCCACGATGACGAGTCCGGTGCCGGGTGGGAAGAGGCGGCTGCCTACGGCTGGGGCATCGGTCACCCCACGCAGCCGGTCGCCGACCGCATCCAGACGGCGGCCAGAGAGGATGTCTACTGGATCTCGAGTGTCCTCGAACACGCGTTCTATGCCGATCAGCACGCCGCCTGTGACTGCCTCGCAGAGATCGTCACCGACGAGGATGTAGACGATATCCGATTCGTCCTCAGTGCCGTGAGCTGCTGTGATCGCGTGGATACGTGGCCGACGGTTCCCCGGTACTGGGACTGGGAGCACAGCGTGGATCTCTCTCTGGAGTGGGACAGAGATGTCGTCGCTCGGATCCGCAATCTCGTCGCCGAGACGGACCGTGTGGATGATCTCCCCGACGACTGGTCGTTCCAGGATCTTACAGTGTAGTTCTATCCACGTCTCGAATCAGATCGCTTCTCGGCCCGCCTCGGTCCGTTTCTATAACCGAGATCCGAGAGAAGCGGCGGTAGCCCTCCATCGCAACGCACCCCTGGAACCTGGCGACTGGTCCGTGATCGTATACTGTCGGACAGAGACATTGATAATCGAACCCCCAGGACGGGGGGGCCTTCGAATTATCAATACTTCTGTCCGACAGTATAAGCTAACAGATGTGCGAACGTTCCACCGAGGTTGGCCGGGTTCGTTGATCCGGGCGGAGCCGTGGGTGGTATACACCCAGACGTGACTCTGTAAAGTGCTATGACACCAGATTAGTGCGTTCGGATCGTAATGATCCAGGTTTGTGACGGCATAGCGTAACCAAATCATGTCCGGGTGTATATCCTGAATTCGGTCTCTCTGCGTGAGAATCCGCGTGTAGTTCTTTAGTATCCACCCCAAGGTAATCCTGTTCGGTAATTAGCTCACACCGTCGCTTGCTTCCGTTTCCCTAGATAGCCGTCTGGACGAGCGTCCGATTTCCGCAAACCCCACGTTCAGTCCCGCCAGGATCACCACACGGCGCTCGGTAATTGCCTGGCCCCACTCGCCGACGGCGTCCGTCAGCGCCGCCGACCGGCGCCCTCCATGGATCCGCGGGATGGCGATCAGCAAGATCACCGCGACAAGCCCAGACGTTACCCCATTCGCTATGAAGATGGCGACGTTTGCAACCTGATACAGGAGCCCGCCGGCCACGAATCCAGCCCTGAACCCGACGTTGTTGGCGACCTTCAGCAAGGAAAACGCCCGGTCACGATCAGCGCCAGCTGTGAGATCAGCAGTGTAGGCGTGAGACGCAGGCGTATAGAGGCCGGCTGTCAGGCCCGCAGTGGCGGAGACACCGACGAACGCCCACCCCAGGGAAAGCGGGCCCACTGCGGCCGCGATGGCCGGAACCGCAGCATACGACGCGAGAGTAATAGCGTTCCCGGCCGTACTGATGATCATCACAGGTTTGCGACCATGCCGGTCAGCCCAGTACCCGCCGAGCGCCGTCGCGATCGCGGTTGCGACATTCCGCGCGAGAAAGCCGGTCCCGACGATCGACAGCGGGATGCCTACCTGGAGGTGGAAATGAATCGTCGCGAACGGGTACAGTGAACTACCCCACCCTGCTCGCGCTGACGCGCTCGCTGAGGGTGGGGCTTC
>JBDGQL010000075.1:0-4548 GCA_042219105.1 Karumarchaeum halophilus (SeqCode)
ACCCCCGGGACGGGGGGCCTTCGAATTATCAATACTTCTGTCCGACAGTATAGCTCCCGAAAGCGATTACTGTCCGGACGGCACAGATCCGGCCATGCAGGTCGGCGCCGACGAAGCCGGGAAGGGGCCCGTACTGGGATCGATGTTCGCTGCCGCGGTGCGCGCTCCCGAGGCGGCGCTCCCCGGCGGCCTCCGGGATTCGAAGGAACTCACCGCACGGCGCCGCGAGGAACTCGACGACCGGCTCAGAGGGTCCGACCGCGTCGAAATCGGCCTCGCAGAAGTCACCACCGGGCGGATCGACGACCCCGGGACGGACATGAACACCCTCACGGTCGCCGTCCAGGCCGACGCACTGAGAGCGGTGGCGAGGGAGGCTGATACGGCCTACCTGGACGCGGGCGACGTGGATGCCGACAGGTTCGGGCGCCGCGTCGGTGGCCGCCTCGGCGTCGATACGGACATCCGGGCCGAGCACGGCGCGGACGCCCGTCACCCGATCGTCGCTGCCGCGAGCGTCGTCGCGAAGGTCGCCCGCGACGCCCACGTCACGGAGCTGGCCGCGGAGTACGGCGCGGTCGGCAGTGGCTACCCCAGCGATCCGACCACGCGGTCGTTTCTCGAGTCCTACGTGAGCGAACACGACGGGCTACCCGACTGTGCCCGCGCGTCCTGGACGACGAGCGAGGACGCGCTCGCGGCGAACGGGATCGTCGAGGACGGATCCGGCGAAAAAGACCAGTCGACGCTCGGGGAGTTCTAACCGGGCTCCTCGATCATGATCGACCGGAGGATGTCGCCGTAGGCCGGCCGGGTCACGAGGACGCCGATGAACACGCCCACGATGGTGACAATGGCGAACCCCCGCAGGTCGCCAAGCTGGAGGAAAGCGAGGGGGCCCATCGCGATAACCGTCGTCGCCGCGGCCGCACCGATGATCCAGAACGCCTTCCGGAAGCGGCTCTGGAACACTCGTCCAGCGCCGACCTTGCCTTCCGTGAGCACCTCGTCGGCGATGATGATGAGGTCGTCCACCCCCGTCCCGATGACGGCGATGAACCCGGCGACGTGGGAGAGATCTAGCGCCAGCCCGATGGCGGAGGCAAAGCCGAGCAGCATGAACACCTCCGAGAGCGCTGTCACGACCATCGGCGCCGCGACGCGTGGGTCGCCGTACCGGAGGAAGACCACTCCGGCGACGGCGAGCACGGCGATGATGCCGGTGATCAACGAGAAGAGCTTGAAGTTCTCCGCGAGGCTGGGCGCGACGAAGCTGGTGGACCCCGCGCTCACGTCGAGTTTTGTGGGGAGGGCGCCCGCCCGGAGGTTGATCGAGAGTTCCCGGGCCTCCGAGAGGTTCGTCGTCTGGAGAACGAACTGTGCGTCCTGATCACCGGAGGCCCACGTCCCTGCGACCATGCTGCTGCCGAGGTCGGGGCTCATCCCTGCGGAGTGTACGATCTGCCCGGAGACGACCGTCAGGAGACACGGGCCCCGTGTCCCCGAGAACCCATCGTGGCCGGGCCAGCCACAATCCGTGCCCCCCGGCTTGGCGACGCCGGTCTCCACCATGTCAGCTTGGAACTCCGAAGCGCTGTCGCTCTCTATGGACACGGGGACGTGGGGGCCCAGTCTGTCGGTTCGTGTCGCGATCCCGATGCGCGCGAAGTCCTCCCGGCGCAACACCGTGCGGTTCGTCCACTCACCGTCCTCGGTCTGGTGATAGGCGTCGATCCGGACCGATCCGCGGGAGTTGATCAGGTCCAGGATGCCGGAAGTGTTCTGGTTGGGAATCTCGACGAGGATGTAGTTGCGGCCATCGCTGGCGGAGAACACCGACTGGACGGTCCGGTCGCCGAGCCCGGACTCGTCGATCTTGTTCCTGATGACCTGGACGGTCTGGGTTCGTGTCTCCTCGGTGACGCCCGGCCTGATCCTCCCATAACTTATATTTGCGGCATCGAGTGCGGACGCGAACCCGGAGCGATTGATGTCGGCTCGGACTTCGAGGGCGGGTCGCTCGTTACTCTCCCGCCGCCCCCGGAAGACGATGTCACCGCTGCTGACGTTCCGGGCCGTGGTGTTTTTGAGCTGGTTGAACACGCTACGCTCGATTGCGGTAACGTTTCGCTCGCCGGGTTCGACGTTCGTCGCCGTCATTCCGACTAGCGGGGCCCGGATCCGAGCCCCGCCTTCGAGATCGATCCCGAACTGGAGATTCGTGGGACTCGACGCCGCGCCGTCGCCCGGGGCGCTCGAGGCGCCCAGCCCGACGCCGGGAACAAACAGCGCAAGCCCGCTGGCGACCAGCAGAACGACCAGCAAGACGACCCGCCAGTTCTCTCGCGGGCTGAACCTCATCGCGGAGCCACCCCGGACACACCCGCTATACACCCGGACACGAATAAATTAACACGCGAGTCGGTTATTTCCGGTCGAAACCATTTTTGCCGGCAGATTAGGGAACAGTCATGTTGACTGGTTCGTGTCCGGGTGTATATTTCATACTGTCGGCTGTACGTTCGTGACGTACTTCGACACCCTGGGGTGGCGAATACCGTCATCGAGTCACAGCCGACAGTATACGGGTCGACAGAACTGTTGATAGAATGAGCCTCCACCGTACCCGGCGAATATCTATCAGGACTTCTGTCGACCCGTATATCACTCATCCGTCCACCCCCTTGTACCACCGCAACAGTCCGACGTTGAACAGGTACGTGTTCATCAGGTCGGTCGCGAGGCCAAAGGCGAGCACGGTCCCGACGGACGCGAGTAGATCGATCCCAAAGAACGTTGCGACGATTGCCATGACGGTCATCGCAGACAGCGAGGTGATCGTCATCGTCACCCCGGTACGCATCGCGCGGTAGGTGCTCTCATAGAAGGCTCCCCTTCGTCTGAGCACCTGGTTCGTGAGTAGAATGTCGGAGTCGACGCTGTACCCGATCAACATCAGGAGGGCCGCGACGGTTCCCAGGGAGAGCTTGATTCCAATCAGATTCATAATTGCAACGGGAACGACGATGTCGGAGAACGCCGACAGCACGACCGCGAGACACGGGATTGGACTTCGGAACAGAATAAAGATCATGATCGTCATCCCGACGAACGCGGCGCCGATCCCGATAAAGGCAAGCTGCTGGGTGCTCTGTCCGAAACTCGGCGAAGTCTCCTGTACCGCCGTCACATTGAACCCGTTTGTCTCCGCAGTGTTCGTCAGTTCCGTGCTGTTTACAGTCCCGACGCTTGATCCGCTCTGGAACGTCACGATGTAGCCGCCGCTCCCGTCCTGTCCGACTGCCCTGATGGAGGTGATCGATCGATCGAACGCATCACGGATCGCGTCCTCGCTGCCGGCTTCGAGCTGGAGTTCGACCCCACCGGTGAACTCGACGCCCGGCGACGCGGGTGCGCCGGTCGTCACGTACCATCCGGCGATGACGAGCAAGGCAAGGGCGAGCACGACGAGGGGAACCGCCATGAGCTGGCGGTTCGTGTACTGCGTGTAATCGACGCGCTCCTCGACATCGGGGTCGGCCATGGAATCTGATGTGAGGGCGCGTAGAATAAGCCTTCCTACCTGGTTCTGGGTGGGCGCCCGGACGTGAGCGTGACACATCGTTTCGGACGAAAGTGGGCAAAAGATATTCGATGGGGTTTTTACTCCGCCTTTCGTACCGGATGGCGTGACGGGCATTTCGACCGGCTGTGATCCCCTCGACGAACTGCTGGGGGGTGGCCTTGAGCGGGGGGCGATCACCCAGGTGTACGGCCCGCCGGCCTCGGGAAAGACCAACGTCGCCCTGGGAGCCACTGTCGACGTCGCCGCCGCTGGCGATCGCGTTCTCTACATCGACACAGAGGGGCTGTCGATCGACCGACTCGGCCAGCTCGTTGACGCCCGCGACGCCGAAGGGGTCGCCGACCGGATCATCGTCTCGGAGGCCTACGACTTCGAGGAGCAACGCGAGGCCGTCGTGGATGCCGGCGACTTCGCCGAACAGGTCGAGCTGATCGTGCTCGATTCGGCGACCGGGTTCTACCGCCTCGAGCGCACCGAAGCCGAGGAAGGCGAGGCGTTACGCGGCGTGGCGCGCCAGCTCACCTCGCTGCTCGCGCTCGCGCGCCGACACGACCTCGTGGTCGTCGTTACGAACCAGGTGTACACCGACCCGGAGAGTGATCAGGCCCGACCCCTGGGAGGACACACCCTCGCCCACTGGACCGGGATCGTCCTCCGATTAGAGCGGTTTCGAGGCGGGAACCGCCGGGCGACCCTGGAGAAACACCACGCCAGAGAGACCGGCGGGAGTGTACGCTTTCGTATCACAAGCGAGGGGCTGGCTGGGGTGGAGGGCTAGGATCACGTCGGATGAGTCACTCCTCGTCTCGTTCAAATCGAGACCACGACGACTCGCTCACGGGTGGCGCGGAGATGACTTCCGCGCCGTGATGTTCGCGAGAAGTAGCGGGAGGTAGATTTGAACTACCGATCTCCGGGTTATGAGCCCGGCGGAATCTCCTGGCTATCCTATCCCGCTACAT
>JBDGQL010000227.1:0-4532 GCA_042219105.1 Karumarchaeum halophilus (SeqCode)
CTGCAGTGGCCGGCACAAGCGGTATTTGTTCTCGCGCGTTAGATCGGGTATGGTAGAAGAACGACACCGCTGTGGCGTCTGTGACGCGGAGTTCGACTCGGAGAAGGAACTCCACCGACACTGCAGGCGGATCGGGATCGTCGAATGACTGGGGGTGGAGCTTCCGACGCTCAGTCGGAAAACTGACGGCGAGTCCCACATCAAAGCCCTACCCGTAACGAGCGAACCCGTCAGGGTGAGCGAAGTAGAGTGGGCTCGGCTACACGTACTGTTCGTTCTCGATGCGCTCCCGGAACAGTCGTGCCAGGAGCCGCGTGATGGCCCCGACGTCCAGATTCCAGCGGTCCAGTTTCGTCACGGGCCGGACCTCCCAGGTGGTGTTGGTCAGGAACACCTCGTCGGCACGCCGGACCGTGTCGGGGTCGTACCGTCCCTCCTCGACCGGGAACGACTCGTCGCTCGCGATGTCGAGGACGACCGACCGCGTCACGCCCGGGAGAAGGTCGCCCTCGGTGCTGGGGGTCTTCAGGGTGCCGTCCTCGACGAAAAACAGGTTGCTCGTCGCGCCCTCCGCCACCGCCCCGTCAGCGTCGAGAAGCAGCGCCTCGTCGGCTTCCCCGTCCAGTTCTAGCCGCGCCAGAATGCCGTTGAGGTAGTTGTGGGTCTTCGCTCCCGCGGGGATGGCCGCCGAGTCGACCCGCCGTGTGTCGACCGTCTCGACCGTTGCGGGCGCCTCCCAGACCGGCTCGCCTTCGAGACCGCCCCGCAGGAGCGGTTTCGCGATCACGACCACGGTCGGATCCACGTCGGGGCGGGGCGTGAGCTTCCCGGGCTGGACGCCCCGCGTCACCGAGACCCGAAGATACGCGTCTCGGAAGTCGTTGGCCGCGAGCGTCTCCCGGACGCGCTCACGGAGGTCGGCGGGAACCGCATCTTCCATTCCCAGGCTGGCGCAGGTGTTCTCCAGGCGCTCGCGGTGGGCGTCCCACGCGAACACCGACCCGCCGTAGGCACGGAGCGTCTCGAAGGCGGCGTCGCCGTACAGGAATCCGCGATCCTCGACGGAGACGGTCGCCTCGGTCCCCGGGACGAGGTCGCCATCGACGTGATAGACCGGGTCACTCACGCCCTCGCCACCCCGGTGACGAAGTTTCGGATCATCCGCTTGCCGACCGCAAGCGACAGCGATTCGCCGGCCTCGCGGTCCTCGACTCGTCCGGTGAGGATGCTCTCGGGGTGGAACTGCACGCCGACGTGGGGGTGCTCGCGGTGGCGGACGCCCATGAGCACCTCGCGCTCGTCGGTCGTGCGCGCGGTTTCGACGAGGTCGTCCGGAAGATCGGTGCGTTCGACCGAGAGCGAGTGGTACCGTCCCACTCTGATCGGGTCGGGGAGTCCCTCGAAGATACCCCTGCCGTCGTGGTGGACGACCGATGACTTGCCGTGTACCACCTCCGGCGCGTGTCCGACCGGCGCATCACACGCCGCACACAGCGCCTGGTGGCCGAGACAGACGCCGAGTGTCGGGTACTCGAGTTCCCCGAAGAGCGGGATCGACACGCCTGCCTCCGACGGCGTGCCGGGGCCGGGCGAGACGACGATCGCCGCCGGATCGAGGTCCCGGATCCCCTCCGTGTCGATCGCGTCGTTGCGCCGGACGGTCACGTCGGCCATCTCGCCGACGTACTGGACGAGGTTGTACGCGAAGGAATCGTAGTTGTCGATCACGAGGACCGTCTGGTCGACTCTCGTCACGACGTGTGACCCTCCACGTCGAGATCCGTCCGTACGTCGAGCGCCGCCGAGACCGCATTCACCAGCGCCCGCGCCTTGTCGAGGGTCTCCTCGTACTCCCGCTGGGGGACCGAGTCGTAGACGATCCCGGCACCGACACGCAGGTGATACTCCCCGGCGTGGCGAACCAGCGTCCGGATGATGATGTTGAGGATCGCGCGGTCGTCGAACCCGAAGACGCCGATCGAGCCGGTGTAGGGCCCCCGGCGCGTCGTTTCCACCTCGTCGATTATCTCCATCGTCCGGGGCTTGGGCGCGCCGGTGATCGTTCCCCCGGGGAACACCGCCGCGATCGCGTCCGCGAGATCGTGTTCGGGTCCCATTTTCCCCTCGACCTTCGAAACGAGGTGCATCACCTCGGCGTAGCGATCCACGCGGCGGTACTCCGAGACGTCGACGCTCCCGTGTGTCGACACCTTTCCGAGATCGTTGCGCTCAAGATCGACCAACATTGCGTGCTCTGCGCGTTCCTTCTCGTCGGTCCGGAGGTCGGTTTCGAGTCGCTCGTCCTCCGCGACAGTCTCACCCCGGGGCCGGGTCCCTGCGATCGGCTCGGTAACGATCTGGTCGCCGACCCGGCGCAGGAGGAGTTCCGGGCTCGCACTCACGAGGTCCGCGGACGCGAACTCGAGCAGCGCCGCGTACGGTGCCGGATTCACCCGCCGGAGCGCCGCGAACGTCTCGACGGGGTGGACCGTCGCCGGCGCGGAGAGCCGGTGGGAGACGTTCGCCTGGAACGTGTCGCCGTCGCGGACGTACTCCTTGACGCGGCGCACCCGATCCCGGAACGCCGCCGGGCCGCAGTCGCTCTCGAAGGTCGCCTCACCTGACGGGTCGGGATCGGTACTGACGCCCGGGTCGCTCTCCGTTACCTGTCTGGCGAGGGCGAGCGCGCGACTTCGCCCCCGATCGTACGCGACGTCCGGAGGCGGGTCGTCCGACTCGTCGGTCGCCCCTCCGACACGGGGACAGGCACAGATCCGGAGCGTGGTCGTCCCTGCCCCGTCGGGCGACACCTCGCCGTGCCAGGCGGCGATCCGGTCGAACACGCCGACTTCGAGGCGCGGGAGGCCACGGTCGTCCTCGGTGCTCGCCGGGAGATCCTCGAGTTCGCGCACCACGTCGTAGGACAGCCAGCCGATCGCGCCACAGGGATAGGGGACGTCACACGCCCCGCGAACCAGGCGTTCCGCGTCGAGTCGCGCCGCGAGCGCGTCCAGAGTCGGCGGGCGACCGTCACGAATCGAACTGGCTTCAGGCGCTACCCGGAGGCGCTCGACCGGATCGACGCCGAAGTACCCCCACCCGCTCCGGCCACCGGTTTCGAGGTAGGCGCCGCCGGAGCCATCGCGAGCGCGCCGGTAGGCGAGAAATGGATCGGATACGGTTACCTGCACTTCGACCGGGACGCGCGCGTCGGCCGGCGCCTCTCCGGCGACCCGAAGGAAACTGTCGCGGTCCGTTTCGACCGTCGGCATTCCATCGGCACAATGGTCGGGACCGATAACCATCTTGCGGTCCGACTCCCGGAAGCGACGCTCCTATACGGGTCGACAGAACTGTTGATAGAATTAGCCTCCGCCGTACCCGGCGAATATCTATCAGGGCTTCTGTCGACCCGTATATAATCATTCGAACAGACAGCGGCGGTTGCGGAGCATTCCAAAATTGTATTACCAAAATTGAAGTATTACTAAGTCTAACTCATTACATATGAGCGAACCAGAAGACGGGACCACCGTTACCGTCACGAGCAAGGGACAGGCAACGATTCCCAAGGAATTCCGTGACAAGCTCCAGATCGACACGCCGGGTCGTGTCCGGTTTGTCGAGAATGAGAACGGAGAAATCGTCGTTCGACCAGTCAAGCGTCCATCCGAACTTCGGGGCGCACTTGGATCCGAAGACGAAGCGGACATGGAGACGCCTGAGAAGCCCGCCACCGAACTCCTCCGTGAACAACGAGAGCGAGACAAGCAACGAACCGACGACAAGTACGAACTGGTTGAACGGGACGAATGACGGTCGTGTTCGACGCCGAACCACTACTCGCCTTCGCGTTCGACGAACCGGGGGCTCGTACGGTCGAACGCTACCTTGACCGGGTCTACGACGGGGAACGCGAGGGGTATGTCGCGACGCTCAACCTTGCAGAGTTCCGCTACATCGCCACCCGAAAGGCATCTGTCGCGAAAGCCGACGCCCACATCGACGATCTCAGAGATATGGGCCTGAGCGTGTACGATATCGATGACCTCTGGAAACCCGCCTCGGATCTCAAAGCGACGTATAGTCCCGCCATCGGAGACGCGTATGCCGTCGCCACCGCGAAACGTCTCGACGCCGATACCGAAGGACCCGTTTCCCTCCTCGTTGGTGGTGACGACGATTACGATGTATTCGAGGCCGAAGACGGATTCGCGCATGTAATCGAGCGGTTCCGAGACGGGGCCGTCTGATATACTATCGGACAGAACGTTTGATACTCTCCGCCGGACCGGTCCCCGGCGGAATGTATCATTGCTTCTGTCCGATAGTATAATGACCGTTCTCGTCTTTTAGTGGTGCTTCAGCCGTGAAGGTGCGAGTTGTATCTCCCAACGACCAACTATCAAACTCGACGAATTTTTCTGAGGGGCTGCAAAATAGAAGGCGCGAATTGCTCGCTCCCTCCGGTCGCTCACAATCCATGAAGAAAGCCTCCGATGTGTCCGGGGCGCGTCGCTGACGCGCCCCTC
>JBDGQL010000058.1:0-4472 GCA_042219105.1 Karumarchaeum halophilus (SeqCode)
ACCAACGAGAATGGTGACATGTGTCACTCGGAAGCGATTCGACCATACTGATATCAGTTGACGTCTCAACTGACAGCCAACCGATTCAGTCACTCGTTGATCTCTTCCAATCGGTCGATGTCATCCTCATTGGTTACTACCCATCCCAGGGAGAGGTAGCTCCCGCACGGGTCAGGCAAGAACGGAAATCCGAGGCGACCTCGACGCTAGAAGAGATTGCCGACGTCTTCAGGACCAGCGGCGTCAACGTGACGGAGACGCTCGTGTTCGCGTACTATCGGCAGGATAGCATCGATTATGCTGCCAAAAAGTACGGCTGTGATGCCGTTCTGACGCTGGGAGAGGCGGAGAGTATCGAACGGATTCTCACTCCGATACGTGGTGACACGAATCTCGAACGCATCGTCGGACTCCTCGAATCGATAATGCGGGAGAGTGATACGTCGGTCACGTTCTTTCATTCTGTCATGGAGGACACCAACCCGAGTCACGGGGAGTTCCTCGTTCGGGGAGCCGCCGATCGTCTCACCCAGGCGGGCATCGACCGAGACCGGGTCGACTGGCGACTGTCGAACGATGAGTCGCCCGAAGGAGAGATAATCCAACTGGGGGAAGAGCACGACCTCCTGGTCCTCGGGGAGACGAAACCATCACTCAGACACCGAATCCTCGGATCGGTCCCGACTCGCATCGTCGACGAGGTGGACACACCCGCGTTCGTAGTGAGAGACACCAACGCTGGATGAACTCCGGGGGCGGAGACGCCGTTCCCGGAACCCTTTTGCATCGAGACACGCCACCTACACCCGACATGAGTGCGCTCACCGAGGAGTATCGTCTCGAGTACTTCGAGGAGGAAGGGTTCACCCGGCAGTCGTGTTCCGCGTGTGGCGATTACTTCTGGACGCTCGATCACGACCGGGAGACCTGTGGCGAACCTCCCTGTGCCGACTACACCTTTATCGACGATCCGGGGTTCATCGAGGAGTTCTCCCTGGAGGAGGCCCGCGAGCAGTTCCTCTCCTTTTTTGCCGACCGCGACCATGGCCGGGTCGACCCCTACCCCGTGGCCGCAAACCGCTGGCGTGACGACGTTCTGCTGACCCAGGCGTCGATCTACGACTTTCAGCCCCACGTCACCTCCGGGGATTCGCCGCCGCCCGCGAATCCACTCGTTGTCTCCCAGCCCTGCATCCGTATGCAGGACATCGACAACGTCGGCAAGACGGGCCGACACACCATGGCCTTCGAGATGGGTGGCCACCACGCGTTCAACGCCGAGGAGGGATCGGAGTACGCCTACGAGGGGGAGGTGTACTGGAAGGACGACTGTGTCGCCTACTGCATGGACCTCCTCGAAGAGGTGGGCGCGGACCTCACGGACGTCACCCTCATCGAGGATCCCTGGGTCGGCGGTGGCAACGCCGGGCCGGCGTTCGAGGTGATCTACCGCGGGCTGGAGCTGGCGACGCTCGTCTTCATGCAGTTCGAACAGGATCCCGACGGCGAGTACGAGATGAAGGACGGAAACACGTACTCCCGGATGGATCGCCGGGTGATCGACACCGGGTACGGGATCGAGCGGTGGGCGTGGATGAGCCAGGGCACGCCGACCGTCTACGAGGCGGTGTACCCCGAGATGATCGAGACGCTGACGGAGATGGCCGGGATCAGCCATACCGACGCGGAGGCTAGCCTCCTGCACCGGGCCTCGAAACGGGCGGGGCACCTGGACATCGACGAGGCCGAAGACATGGAGAGCGCCCGGGCGACGATAGCCGACGAACTCGGCGTCGCGGCCGACCGGCTGGCCGCGATCATGGAGCCCATGGAGGACATCTACGCGATCGCCGACCACTGCCGCACCCTCGCGTACATGCTCGGGGACGGCATCGTCCCCTCGAACGTCGGTACGGGGTATCTGGCGCGGATGGTACTCAGACGGACCAAGCGGCTCTGTGACGGCGTCGGTATCGACACACCGCTGGACGAACTCGTCGACGTGCAGGCCGACCGGCTGGGCTATACGGACCGGGACACGATCCGCGAGATGGTCCGCACCGAGGTGGAAAAGTACGCCGAAACCGTAGAACGGGGCACCCGAAAGGTCAGGGCGATCGCCGGCGAGTACGCCGAGCGCGGCGAGGCGATCCCGACCGAGGAACTGATCGAGCTGTACGACTCCCACGGCATCCAACCCGAGACCGTCGAGGAGATCGCCGCGGAGTTCGACGCACGTGTCGATCGGGCGGATGACTTCTACGCGCTCGTCGCCGAGCGCCACGACGAAAAGCAAGGACGCGATACCGACGGGGCCGATGGGCGCTCGATCGAGGACGCGATCGAAGCGCTGCCGGAGACGGAGCGCCTCTACTACGAGGATCAGGAACGCACAGAGTTCGAGGCGATGGTGCTCGACGTTTTCGAACTGGAGGAGGGATACGGCGTCGTCCTCGATGGTACGATGTTCTACCCCGAGGGCGGCGGGCAACCCCCCGATCACGGCACGCTGTCGAGCGACGAACGAACCGTCGAGGTCACCGATGTCCAGCGGATCGACGGCGTGATTCTCCATCGGTGTGATGGGAATCCCGGAACGGGAGAGTTCGTGCGCGGGAGCGTCGACTGGGATCGTCGACGGCGGTTGATGCAACACCACACTGCGACACACGTCATCGGCCACGCCGCTCGGGAGGTGCTCGGCGAACACGTCCGTCAGGCTGGCGCCCAGAAGGGAACCGACAGCGCCCGCCTGGACGTGCGCCACTACCGGCGGATCTCGCGGGCCGATCAGCGGGCGATCGAACGGGTAGCAAACGAGATCGTGACGACGAACACGTCGGTGGACCAGGAGTGGCCCGAACGCCACGAGGCCGAGTCCAAACACGGCTTCGACATATACCAGGGTGGCATACCTCCGGGCGAACAGATCCGACTGATCCAGGTCGAGGACGATGTCCAGGCCTGTGGCGGCACGCACGTCTCCCGGACGGGTGACGTGGGCGCGATCAAAATCGTGGGAACAGAGCCGATCCAGGACGGCGTCGAGCGGATCACCTTCGCGGCTGGCGCGGCGGCGATCGAGCACATCCAGAACCTCGAGGACGACCTGCGCCGCGCGGCCGACACATTCGATGTCGCACCGGAAGCGGTCCCCGAGACGGCCGAGCGGTTCTTCGAGGAGTGGAAGGAGCGCGGAAAGCGGATCGACGATCTCACCGAACAGCTCGCTGCGGCCCGCGCTGGCGGTGGGGGGGCGGGCGAGGAAATCGACCTCGACGGGACGGTCGCCGTCGTCAGACGCATCGACACCGGCATGGACGAGCTCCGGGCGACCGCGAACGCCATCGTCGAGGGGGGGAAGATCGCCGTTCTCGGATCGGGAACGGACGGCGCGCAGTTCGTCGTCGGCGTCCCGGAGGACGTCGACATCGACGCGGGCGAGGTCGTGAGCGATCTCGCCGCGACGGTCGGTGGCGGCGGCGGCGGCCCGCCGGACTTCGCCCAGGGTGGCGGTCCCGACGCCGACCGACTCGACGAAGCACTCGATTCCGTGCCGGATCTTCTGGCGCGCACCCGCGACGTCTGACGATGCTCGGCGATCTCATCATCGGCGCGGTCGACTTCGCCGTCGACGTCTCGCGGTGACCGTGCCGAGAGCGACCAACGACGGTGTGGAGTTGTACTACGAGACGGTGGGATCAGGCCAGCCGGTCGTCTTCGTGTCCGACCTGGGGTGTGGTGCGTGGCTGTGGAGCTGGCAGGCGCCCGCGCTCTCCGGGCCACACGAGACGATCACGTGGGATCTCCGTGGAGTCGGGCGATCGGAGGAGGCGGACACGTACTCCATCGGGGCGATGGCGGACGATCTGGACGCCATCCTCGCTGACCACGGCGTCCGGAAAGCGGCGGTCGTCGGTGCGGGAATGGGCGGGATGGTTGCACTCAGGGCCGCGCTCGACACCTCCCGTGTCGGGCGACTCGCCCTGCTCGGGACGGCTGCCGACGGATCAGCCTTCGATACCCGGGCCTTTCTCGGCCCGCCCGGAGAGATGGAGTCGCTGACCAGCGCCGCGTTCCGCGACGCGCGTCCGGAAGCGGTCGAACGGATCGCTGACTGGCGGGAGGCCGAAGACGCCACGAAGGCAGTGTGTCGCGCCCAGTCCCAGGCAGTCACGGCGTTCGACGTCTCCGGGCGCCTCCACGAGATCACGGTGCCCGCGCTGGTGGCTCACGGCACGGCGGACGCGGTCGTGCCCTTCGAAGCCGGCCGAGAACTCGCAGCGGGGCTCCCCAGGGGCCGATTCGAGGCGTTCGAGGCCGGATCGCATTTCGTTTTCATCGAACAGGCGCGGCTCGTCTCGGACGCGCTCGCGGGATTTCTCGGCGCCGAGAACGGACCACCGGACAGTTAACCCGTTGACATCCTCCTCCGCCTGAAGGCGGAGGAATCCCGAGCGGTGGGAGTTTCA
>JBDGQL010000133.1:0-4458 GCA_042219105.1 Karumarchaeum halophilus (SeqCode)
AGGACGCCGAAGTCGCCACAGCCCGGACACCACGTCGCCTGGGGTTCGATGCCTGGCGTGAACTCGTCCGCGTCGATGTCACGCTCGTCGCCGATCGCGTTGAATGCACTCATTGTTAGTCACCTGTCGCTGGATCCATGCGGGTGTTGAACTCCGCCTGCGTCTCGATGCCGCCCTCGAGCCGCGTCTCGAAGCCGTCGACGATCTCCGCGGGCTCGAAGGGGTTTCCATCGTACTTGAGAAGGCTGTACATCTTGTCGCCGTACTTCCCGAGATGCTTCTGGACGTGACCGCGGAACTGTCCGGAGGCGTTCATCTCCACGACGAGCGCCTCGTCGACGCTCTCGAGGAACTCGGTTACCTCCTGCTCGGGGAACGGGACGATTTCTGAGACCGACAGCGACTTCACCCGCGAACCGTCGGTATTGAGGAGGTCGACCGCCTCCTCGACGGTGCCCTTCTGGGACCCCCACGTGAGGATGCCGTACTCCGCCACGTCGGGACCGTACTGGACGTTGTTCGACCCCTCGCGGGCGTTCAGGTCCTCGCGGATGGTGTCGAGCTTTCCGATCCGGCGCTCGAGCTGGAACACGCGGTTGTCGGGGTCCTCGCTGATGTGGCCCGACTCGTTGTGCTCGTTGCCGGTCGCGAGGTAGCGCCCGCCTTTCTGCCCCGGGATCGACCGCCCGGGGACGTCCGTCTCGGAGTCGTAACGATAGCGCTTGAACTTGCCCGAGGGGTGGTGGGGCCCCTCCGCGATCTCGTCTTCGGTGAGCGTCCCCGGCTGCTCGGGGGTGGGCTCGCGGTCGAAAACGCGTCTGGGGACGTTCCGGAACTCCCCGCCGACCTTCTGGTCGTACAGGAGGATCACGGGGATGTTGTATCCATAGGCGAGTTCGAACGCGAGCCGGGACTGCTCGTAGGCTTCGACCTGGTTGCTCGGCGCGAGTACGACCCGGGTGGAGTCGCCCTGGCTGGTGTAGAGGACGTGCTCGAGGTCGGCCTGTTCGGGTTTTGTCGGCATCCCGGTCGAGGGCCCGGCGCGCTGGGCCTCGATCAACACGAGCGGTTCCTCGACCATCTCCGCCAGCCCGAGTGGTTCGCTCATCAGCGCGAACCCGCCGCCGGAGGAGCCGGACATCGCCTTCACGCCAGCGTGGGAGGCGCCGATCGCCAGCGACGCGGCCGCGATCTCGTCTTCCACCTGCTCGGAGATGCCACCGACCTTCGGCAGCATGTTCGACATGATGGTGAACACGTCCGTCCAGGGAGTCATCGGATAGCCCGCGATGAACCGACACCCCTCGTCGATCGCGCCGTAGGAGATCCCCTGGCTGCCGTTTACGAGGACCTGCTCCTCGTCGTGCTCGCCCTCCGGCAGTGAGACGTCCGGGGCGTCGGCGTCGTACTCCGCGGTGATGACGTCTGTCGCCTCGTCGATCACCGCGAAGTTCTGTTCGACGATCTCCTCGCCTTTCTTCTTCAGGTTCTCCTCGACGAGGTTCTTGATCGGCTGGACGTCCATCCCGATTATCTCACAGGTCGCCGCGATCCCGGCGACGTTGCGCATGACCTCTCGGCCGTGCTCGCGAGCGATGCTGCGCAGGTCCATCGGGTAGACGTGCCAGTCGTTCTCCTCGACGCGTTCGTCGAAGTCCGCCGGAAGGTCCGCGTCGTCGATCAGTCCGCTGTCGTAGATGATGACCCCACCCTCGTTGAGGTCGTCTAAGTTCTCGGTCAGCGGTTTCAGTTCCTCGTTGCCGTAGTAGGCGTTCTCGGTCTGCTGGCTCCGCCCGAAGGAGTCACCGAGCGCGAGCAGGAAGTTGTAGCCGTCACCACGGGACTGTACATCCTCGCTCGAGGCGCGGATCTCGGTGTACGTGTGCCCGCCTCGGATCCGCGATGGATAGTGGCGGTGCGTGAACACGTTGAGTCCCGACCGCATCAGCGCCGTCGCGAACGCCTGGCTGTTGCTGTCGATCCCATCACCGGAGCCGCCAGCGATTCGCCAGATGAGTTCATGTCCTGTCATTGGAAATCGTGGCCCGAAGGCCAACTAAACGGACCTTCGCCACGAGGGAACTAATTCTTTGCCATCAGTTGCCATGGATTTTTTATGATGGACCGTGGGGGATCGTGACAGATACGGACGGGCCCGGCCGTCTCCCGGGCGCCTCGGTCGTCGGTCGGCCCGTCTAAAGCGTCGGCCCGTCGCCGGGGGCCTGTGATTGCCTCGCCGGTGACGATCTACCGCCGTCCGGCGGTTCGCGCTTTTCAACCTCCGCGGAGTGCTCGCGGCGGGCGACGACGCCGACGTTGTTCGCGACGGTCTCGGTGAGGGTCTTGAACGCGTCGCCCACCGTCGAGTCCGACAGGACCGCCGGCCCGCCCTCCGTCGCCCCGATCCGGACCGAGGGATCGAGGGGGATCTTCCCCAGAAACGGCATCTCCACGTCGGCGGCAAAGGCCTCGCCGCCGCCGGAGCCGAAAATCTCGTGTTCGCCGCCACAGTCGGGACACCGGAACGTGCTCATGTTCTCGACGATCCCCAGAACCGGCGTGTCGTGGCGGCCGAACATCCGCAGGCCCTTGCGGGCGTCGTCGATCGCGACTTCCTGTGGCGTGGTGACGATCACCGCACCCGAGAGCGGCACGGTCTGCAACAGGGTGAGCTGGGTGTCGCCCGTTCCCGGGGGGAGGTCGACCACCATGTAGTCCAGCGTTCCCCACTCGACGTCCTCGATGAGCTGTGTGAGCACCTTGTGGACCATCGGCCCCCGCCAGATCACGGGGTCGTCCTTCCCGACGAGGAAGTCCATGCTCATGAGCCGTACCCCGAACTGTTCGGGCGGGATGATCGTCTCCTCGCGGGTGGCGTTGGGGTGGTCTTCGGCGTCGACCATCCGGGGCACGTTCGGTCCGTACACGTCGGCGTCGAACAGGCCAACGCGGGCACCCAGCTCCGCGAGCCCCGCGGCGAGGTTCACGGCCACGGTCGACTTCCCCACGCCGCCCTTGCCGGAGGCGACCGCGATCACGTTCTTCACGTCGGGGAGCACCTCCCGCTCACCGCGGTCCACCCGGGCGGAGAGCTCCACGTCGAGGTCGGCGTCGGCGAGCGCCGCCCGGACGTCCTCCGCAATTGCCGTCTCCGTCGGCGAAAAGGGTGCCCCGAGCGCCAGCGAGACGCTGGCGGTACCGTCCTCGATTTCGACGCCGTTTACGAGCCCCAGCGAGACGATGTTGTCGTCGAGATCCGGATCCTTGACCGTCCGCAACCGATCGCGCACGTCGGATTCATCCATACTACTGGTGTAACGGGGACCAGCGAATAATACTGTCGGAGGGAAATATACACCCGGACGTGATTTGCTCGAGCCGAACGCATTGATCCGGTGTCGTGGCGCTTATCAGTGGATTTTGAGTTCGACCCGCCGGCCGTCCGGATCCCGGACGTACACCGCCCACGCGTTACCGTACGCGCCGTATCGCTCGTAGGGTTCACCCTCCTCAACCTCGACGCCGTGCCCTCGGAGGCGCTCTATCAACGCCTCGGTCTCTCCCCGGGAGTCTACCTCGTCCGATCGGAGTAGCAAGCACACGTGTTCGCCGCCGACCTCGAGGTCGCTCTCGTCGGTCGGCACTAAATGGATGTGCCGTCCCCCGGCTGCGACCGCGACGTACGGCACTTCCCCGGCGTCGAAGCGCTCCCTGTCCTTGACGGGCAGGCCGAGCAGTTCGTGATAGAACGCGAGTGCGCGGTCGAGGTCAGTCACCCGGATCGCCACGTGGTCGATGTCGATGACATCCATGGGGACCGTTCACACCAAACGGGCATCACGCCAGTCGGTCGACGGACCGATCCTCGACGGTTTCGACGACCTCGGTTTCGATCGATGCCTTGCCGCCGGTCGGGCGCACGAGGACGTGCCCACACACCGCGCACGGTACCTCCGTCGCCGCCTTTCCGAAGACGACCTGCTCGTTCTCACAGTCCGGACACCGGACGCGGTAGAAGTTTCCCGCCATCGTCACTCCTGGAGTTCGAGGCGGCCAGCGCGCCATCCCTCGCGCAGGTGGGCTTTGCCACACTCCGAACAGCGGTACCGGAGGTCGGTCTTCTGGGTCGGCTTCTGGCCCGCGGGCACCTTCGAGTTCTTGCCCTCGTTACCGATCCCGGACCGCTTTTCTTCCATCCGGGCGCCCCGCGTCATGCCCGAGGGTCGTCCGCTCCGGACCTTCTCTACCTCGTGTTCGTGGTGTTCGTTGCAGTGTGGACAGTAGGTGTTGAACCGGCGTGGCATCTGCATAGTTACTGGACTACGATTCGTCACGGCGGCTTAAAACGCGTTTGGTTGCGCCACGCCGGGGATTTCCCGAACGGCGGCGCCCCCGAGGTGCGGTATACGGGTCGACAGAACTGTTGATAGAATTAGCCTCCACCGTATACTGTCGGAC
>JBDGQL010000196.1:0-4420 GCA_042219105.1 Karumarchaeum halophilus (SeqCode)
CCGGGTTCAAATCCCGGTGAGTCCATCGGAGCGACCGAGTTCTACGAGGGAGCGAGAATAGTCGAGCCCGGATTTGAACCCCTGGAAGTCACAGCCCGCGCAGCGAAGCGAGCAGGAATGTCTTCCTCCGGGTTCAAATCCCGGTGAGTCCATCCCGAGGGCGAACTCGCCGTAATGCACGGACGGCATTGGGTTCTTTTTATCCTATTCGTGTCCAGGTGTACATCAACGCTGTGGTCGTATACTGTCGGACAGAGACATTGATAATCGAACCCCCGGGACGGGGGGCCTTCGAATTATCAATACTTCTGTCCGACAGTATAGTAAAACGCGACGACGGCGGGGTGGTTCATAACTGCTCCGTAACCGACCCCACCCTACTTCGCTCACCCTGACGGGTTCGCTCGTTGAGGGTGGGGCTTTGATGTGGGACTCGCCGTCAGTTGTCGCCGGGGAGGAAGGTCGTTCCTCGCCCGCACCGAACGACCTTCGGGGTCGACATCCCCACCATTCGGGGGCCGGGCTACTGAGGCCCGTGATACCGGCGACTTGTGCGACGGTATCACTATATATCGATACGACATCCCCCGTAAAAATCGTATCGGATAGCGAGTCAGTCAGCAATATCCACGATACACGTTTCCCACCGTGTCGGCTTCTGCTCACGGGCCGAGGCCCGTTCGCACGGTCAGAGGGATCTCCGATCCCTCACGACTTGAGGCCGGAGGCTCCGCCTCGAAACTGCTGAACCGGCATACCGAACCAGTTTTTGCACACGGTACAGACATATCGAACTCGATATTCGCCACCCCGGGATGGCGAATTCCTCCACGAACTTACAGCCGACAGTATTACAACCGACCCTATCACGACCCCTTCGCGACGCTGTACCACTCGCCGTCCCAGGTGAGGACGTACTCGACGAAGGCCTTGATGCCGGCCAGGCTGTACAGCGGCAACACGACGGGCATCATCAGGTAGCCGACGCCGATCCCGTCGAGACGTCCGAAGTGAGCGTCGTAGACGCGCACCGCGAGGGCCGAGGCGATCAGCGTCGCCGCCGGGAGAACGATCCAGCTCGTCGAACCGTTGATTACGAGGACGGCGGCTTTCGACACCAGCGACAGCATGAACAGGTTGCCGAACACGGACCCGGCACAGATGAGCGGGGACAGCACCGATCGGTAGTTCCGCGGCCGGAAACCGTCCGTAACCAGGGAGTGAAGCACCTGTGCGTAGCCGGTCATCCAGCGCTTGCGCTGGCCCCACCAGTCCCGGACGGTGTGGGCGCCTTCGATCGTGGAGGCATACGAGAACTGCTCGACGACATCGAGATCGGCCTCGTAACACGCGAAGGCGAAGTCATAATCCTCGGTGAGCATCTCGGGATCGTACCCGCCGACCTCCTCGAAGGCCGCCCGGCGCATGACGATGGTGCGGCTCGCCGCCATGGTGAAGTCGGTGACGGCGGTCAGAAGCCGCTGGCTGAGGTCGCCGAGCACGGCCGACTCGTAGTAGGCGACCGTCTCGATTAGGCCGTCGGGTTCGGGAATCGTCCGACCCTGGACGACGTCACAGTCCTCGAGTTTCGCGGTCGCCGCCGAGAGGAACCGGGGGTCGACGCGCTCGTCGGCGTCGAACACCGCCAGGTACTCGCTCTCGGTCACCTCGGCGGCGTAGTTCACGGCGCCGGCCTTGCTGCCCGGATGGCGGGTGTTGATCAGGAGTTCGACGCGTTCGTCGTCGGTGTACTCGCGGGCCCGCCGGATCGAGGCATCGTCGCCGCGCTCGGCCACGATGAGGATCCGCACGTCCTCATACCGGCTCGCGAGCAGGGTCTCGACGCTGCGGTGGAGGGCTGCGGCGTCGCGGTGCACCGGAACGACGGCGGTAATCGTCGACCCCGTCTCCGGAAACTCGTCCTCGCTGCCGGAGGCGAGCTGGCCCATCAGAATCAGCCCCGAGAGGCCGAACATCGCCGAGAGAGTCAGACAGCCCATCACGGCCTGAAGGATGGTGACGCTGTGTCCGCCGAGCACGGCAGGCAGGCTGACTGGGATCATAATCGCACCCTGGAGGTAGCCGGTCACCACCACGAACCCGATCACCAGCCCAAACGCCAGAAGATCGAACGCGTCGTACACCGATTCTGGAACCACCCCGCGTGTGAACGCGACGGCCTCTGTCAGCGATTCCTCGACACGATCTTCCGGGTCAAACGGTGCGTGTGACATCGTTACTACAACGATGTACCCAGTGTAGCCTGTATGGAGAGGCTACTATTCCGGGGACAGTCCTGGCAGGCCACTAGTATGGAAGACGGCCATCATCCCGAGATGAGCGGCATATCGCGAATCTCGGGCGCAAACGATTTCCGCAGGGGGCGACTGTACCCCGGTATGGCATTCGATCCGACCCCGGATCTCTCCACCGAGGAGGTACGCAAGCGCGTGGACGAGTCGATAGAGGAGGAGGACGTCGTCCTGTTTATGAAGGGCACCGCGATGATGCCCCAGTGTGGCTTCTCCCGGCGGGCGCTCGGCCTGATCAAACAGCACCGCGAGGACGTCGAGACGGTGAACACCCTGGACGCGCTCGAGGCCTACCGGGAGGCCCTGGAGGCCCACAGCGGCTGGGAGACCATCCCTCAGACGTACGTCGACGGCGAGTTCGTCGGCGGCAGCGACATCTTAGCCGAACTCGACGAGCGCGGTGAGCTAGCCGAGACGCTGGAAACCTGATCGCCCGGCACGCCCGATAAGCAAGCCACATTATCCGCCGTCCGATACGCCCGGATAGCCACGTGGCCCGCTTTCCAAATCCGGTTCGACTGATCGTCCTGTACATCGGTCTAGGACTCGCGCGCGTCGACCTCGTTGACGACGTCCGGGCCGAGCGCACGACGGATCTAGCATGGCCGCGTATCGTCACCTGGCTGGCCCGGATGTCGAAAAACGCCGCCGACGCCGCGATGGTCGGGATCGGCGTGGGGCCGGCTGCTATCGCCGGCGTCGGGTTCGCCGGGCCCTACTGGGGACTGACGTTCTCCCTGGGAGCCGGCATCGCCGCCGGCACGATCGCGCTGGTGTCACAGAGCTACGGCGCGGGAGAGTCCGAGCGACTCGGCCAGGCGGTTCGGTCGAGCGTCCTGCTCATCATCGCGGTGACGGTCCCCCTGGGGGCCCTCTACCTCGCGGTTCCACGCGAACTCATCGGCCTCCTTTCGAGCGACCCGGCCGCGATCGGACACGGCACCGACTACCTCCGGGTAGTTGCGTTCGGCGTTCCCTTCGCGGCGCTGAACCTGATCGGCAGCCGCGCGCTCATCGGCGCCGACGACGCCTGGACGCCGATGGTGCTCCGGACTGGCGGCGGTGCCGCGAACATCGTACTCAACGCCGTCTTCATTTTCGGCCTCGGCATGGGCACCACTGGCGCGGCCCTCGCGACGGTGTTCGCGAACGTCGGAGTCACGGCGGCGTTCGCCGTCGCCATCTTCCGGGGCCGGCTTCCGATGATCGGGTCGCTCGCGATCGAGGTGGCGGCCATAGGTGCTTACGCCGATCCCGGGACCCTCCGAGACGTCGTCGAGATCGGGCTGCCGGTGGTCGGTCGCAACACGGTCTGGACGGCGGCGCGGTTCCCCATGTTCGCCGTGCTGGATCTGTTCGGCTCCACCGTCGTCGCAGCCTACGTCATCTCGCGGCGGGTCTGGGGGCTGATGAACACCCCCGGCTGGGGGTTTGGCCTCGCGGCGAGCAGTCTCGTGGGGCAGGAACTCGGCACCGGCGAGGAGGGGGCCGCCGAGTCGTACGGTCGTGAGATCGTCCGGTTTTCGACCGCGACTTATCTCGTTTTCGCGGCCATCGTGGCGGTCCTCGCCCGGCCCATCGTGCTCGCGTTCGTCGGTGATCCCGGCGATCCCTCTGTTCCGGTGGCGGTGAATCTCGTGTACGCCGCCTGCCTCGCCGTTGTTGGCCAGGGGGTGAACAGCACCATAGCGGGGGCGCTGGACGCCAGTGGCGACACGCGCTGGACCTTCTACAGCCAGGCGCTCGGCATGTTCGGGGGGTCGCTCTCGCTCGCGTATCTCGGCGCAACGACCGGCCTGGGGTTGTGGGGACTGTACCTATCCTTTTTCGCCGAGACGTTCGTTCCCGCCGTCATCAACTACTACCGGTTCGCGACCGGGAAGTGGAAGGCGATCAGCCGCGAGTACCGCCCGGAGGTGGCGGTCAAGAATGATTGATAGGGTCGGTTGTAAGTCATTACCGGATCGACCGCACGAGGGCGTGCGATCGTCCCGGTAAACAGTTCCAACCGACCCTATGATCGGATGGTCGCCATCGAACGTGGGACTCCGAGGCATATACTGTCTCTGTCCGACAGTGTACCACCCGAACGTAAAAGTAACACCAAC
>JBDGQL010000040.1:0-4412 GCA_042219105.1 Karumarchaeum halophilus (SeqCode)
ATGTTGCGGAAAATCAAGGCGAAAACCCCGCCCTTCCCGTGAGGCGAACTGTTCCGACACCAGTCCGAACGGTGAGATGAACGGGGCGGGGATGAAGCCGACACGAGATGAATCAAAGCCCCACGGAGGAATCTTCGCCCGTTAGGGCGGAGAGGAGGTCAAAGTTCGATCGTGTTCCCGTTGGAGGTGACGTGGATGTCACGCCCGAGTTCGTACCCCTCCTGGCTCGCGAGGTCGACGTATCCCGAAAAGCCCGACATGTCCTGGTGAGCGGGGATGACGTTCCGGGGCTGGAGCGCCTGAAGCATCTCGTAGTGGCCCTCCTGGCGGAGATGTCCGGAGACGTGGATGTCGTCGTAAATCCGGGCGCCCTGCATCCCGAGCAGCGACTCCGACTGGTAGCGCTGGCCCTCGTTGGTGGGTTCGGGGATGACTCGCGCGGAGAACAGCACCTTGTCGCCGTCTTCGAGTTCGTATGGAGTCTCGCCACGGCCCATCCGGGTAAGCATGGCCCGGGGTTCGCCCTGGTGGCCGGTCACGACCGGGAGAAAGTTTTCTTTGCCCTCCTTCATGATGCGCGTGAAGGTGCGGTCGACGGATTTGCGGTGGCCGTACATCCCCAGATCGTCGGGAAATTCCACTGCACCGATGCGCTCGGCGGTGCCGGAGTACTTCTCCATGGAGCGCCCAAGGAGGACGGGCTGGCGGCCGATCTCCTTTGCGAACTCGACGAGACTCGTCACGCGGGCGATGTGAGAGGAGAAGGTGGTGGCGACGATGCCGCCATCGTAGTCTTCGATGGACTTCATGACGTCGTGCAGGTGGGTGCGGGCGACGTTTTCGGAGGGGGTGCGTCCCTTCTTGTTGGCGTTGGTGCAGTCCTCGATGTAACAGAGCACGCCCTCGCGACCGATTTCGCGAAAGCGCTTCATGTCGATGGGGTCACCCACTACCGGCGTGTGGTCCATGCGCTTGTCGAGTCCATAAACGATCGCGCCCTCCGGCGTGTGGAGGACGGGGTTGATCGCGTCGATGATGGAGTGGGTGACGTTGACGAACTCGAGTTCGACTTCGTCGCCGATCGTCATCGTCGCGCCGGCGGCCATCTCGACGAGGTCGTTGTTCACCTGGAACTTGCCCTCGTCGTTGATTTCCTCCCTGACGAGTTCGAGCGTGAAGGGGGTAGCGACGATCGGTGCGTCGTATCGATGTGCGAGTTTGCCCAGCGCGCCGATGTGATCGAGGTGGCCGTGGGTGGGCACGATGGCCTGTACCTCGCCTTCGAGGTCGGACATGACGCGATCGTCGGGGATCGCGCCCAGGTCGATCAGGTCGAGACTGTGCATGCGCTCGGTCTCGACGTCGTCGTGAATCAGTACTTTCGATAGGTTCAGGCCCATGTCGAAGACGACGATGTCGTCGCCGGCACGGACCGCGGTCATCTGGCGGCCGACTTCCTCGTAGCCACCAATAGTTGCGATTTCGATATCCATGGTAGGTCCGATCGGAGTAGTCCCAGAACTCGCTAAAGTCCGCCAATGAAGGAGAGTCGGGCGTGAATCTGGCCTCGATGGCCGGGCGACCGCGCCGTGTGGGCGCGTCGATCACACAGCCGTTCCGGGGACAACGCGTCTCGGTTAGACGTTCGTTCGAGGCCGCGGCGTAAATATTGCGCGAAACGGAGCCACGCGACGAGCGTTCCCGGTTGGACCGCGTGGCACCCCATTCGCGTCCGATATACGGGTCGACAGAAGTCCTGATAGATATTCGCCGGGTACGGTGGAGGCTAATTCTATCAACAGTTCTGTCGACCCGTATACCGCCGTCGGGGCATTTATTCGCGTCGCGGCCGAGTGATCTACCATGGAAGCGGAGTTCGATTTCGAGGGAGATGTCGTACTGGTTACGGGCGCGAGCGGCGCGCTCGGAAGCGCGGTCGCGGCGGCCTTCGCCGACGCCGGCGCAACGGTGTGTGGGGCTGATTTGATCGAGCCCGGAAACGAGGACTCGCTGATCGATCCCGACACGGTCGATGCGTTCTACCAGGGGGATTTCACGGACGAGGATGTCGTCGAGAACGCCGTCGGATCGATCGTCGGTGACTACGGGCGCCTCGACGCCCTCTGTAACATCGCCGGGACCTGGCGTGGCGGTGACCCGATCGCAGAGACCGGCGTCGAGGAGTTCGAGTTCCTGCTCGACGTGAACCTGAAGACGACCTTTCTCGCATCGAAGCACGCCATCCCGCATCTGACCGAAACCGGGGGTGCGATCGTGTCGGTCTCCTCCCGGTCGTCGTTAGAGGGCGGTTCTGGAGACGGACCCTACCGGGCCTCGAAGGCGGGCGTCCGCTTGCTGATGGAGACGATCGCCGCGGAAAACGAGGGGGACCTGCGGGCGAACGCGATCATGCCGAGCGTGATCGACACGCCGATGAACCGCGACATGATGCCCGACGCCGACCACGACGACTGGGCCGATCCCGCCGACATCGCCGAGGTCGTGTTGTTCCTCTGCTCGGACGCCGCCGGGGTGACGAGCGGCGCGGCGGTCCCGGTGTACGGTGAGGCGTGATATACGGGTCGACAGAACTGTTGATAGAATTAGCCCCCGCCGTACCCGGCGAATATCTATCAGGACTTCTGTCGACCCGTATACCCGGTACGGAAACACTCTTGAAGACCCCCTTCGAATACCAGGGTCATGACGGCCTCCGAGTCGGAGCATCTCCCGACGGTTGCGTTCGACCTCAAACAGAAGGCAATGGACGAAGCGCCGGTCGGGATCACCATCTCGGATGTCTCGCTACCGGACAACCCGCTCGTGTATGTCAACGACGCGTTCGTCCGGACGACGGGCTACTCAAAGGAGTTCGCTCTCGGGCGAAACTGCCGGTTCCTCCAGGGGGAGGACACGCGCGAGGAGAACGTCGCGGAGATGGCCCGGGCCGTCGAAGAACGGGAATCGACGACCGTCGAGGTGCGCAACTACACGAAAGCAGGCGAGGAGTTCTGGAATGAGGTTACCATCGCGCCCCTCAGAAACGATGCGGGTGAGGTGACCCACTTCGTCGGTTTCCAGGCCGACGTGACCGACCGGAAACGGGCGGAGATGACCGTCGAGCGGGAGCGAGAGAACCTGGCGCACCTGTTAGACCGGATAAACGGGCTACTCGAGGGTGTGACGAGCGAGCTCGTCGAGGGCGTAAACCGGACCGAGATCGAGGAAGCGGTGTGTGCGTGCATCACGGAGACGACCCCGTACACGACCGCGTGGATCGGCGAAACCGACGTGACTGGCGACCACCTCGAGCCGACCGCGACGGCGGGCAACGACAGCGGACTGGTTCCGGAGTCCCGCGTCGAGGTCGACGGCGGCGGAGATCTCAAAGCGGCGCTACAGTCCGGAGACCTCCGCGTTCTACGGGCCGAACAGGCCTTCCCCGACGATCGCCAGTCGACTGGCGAGGTTACTGTCGTGCCGCTGACGTACGGCGACGCGGAGTACGGCGCCCTGTTCGTCCACGCCACGGGGGTGGGAACGTTCAACGACAGGGAGATGGCAGTGCTTGAATCCCTCGGACGCATGGTCGCCACGGCGCTCAACGCCCACGAGTCAAAACGGATCATTTCGACGGACAACGTCGTCGAGATGGAACTCCTGATCAGCGACCAGGAGTTCTTCTTCGTGGATCTCGCCGCCAGGTCGGGATCGGCGATCGAGTACGCCGGATCGGTGTACAGCGACGGGTCGCCAAACACGTTCGTGACCACCGACGGCGACCCGGAGTCGATCGTCGACCTCGCGGGAGACGCCCCGGAGATCGACGAGGCGTCGATCGTCGGCACGGAGGCAGGGTCAGCGCTGATCGAACTCCACGTCGCCACCGAGTCGATCGTCGCCGAACTAGCCGATCGGGGCGCAAAAACGAACACGATCACCGCCACCGAGGGGGAAGCACACTTAGAGATCGAGCTCCCGGCTGGCGCTGACGCCCGATCGATCGTCCAGCGCATCAAGGACCGCCACCCCCAGACAGAGCTACGGCGCTACCAGGAGCGCGAACGCCCGCCGACGACGAAACGCGAGTTCATCGCCGACCTCGAGGATCGGCTCACCGACCAGCAGTTCACGGCCCTACAGCGTGCCTACGTCGGGGGGTACTACGACTGGGATCGCGGTACCAACGGCGACGAACTGGCCAACTCGATGGGTGTCTCGCGACCGACGTTCCACCAGCATCTCCGGGCCGCCGAACGGAAACTCGTCGAGGAGTTCTTCGGGGGGTGATATCGCTCTCCCCCGGAGCCACTTCTACACCCGGACGTGATTTGCATAAACCGTGTCGTCACAAACCTGGAGCATCACGAACCGAATGTACTAATCTGGTGTCGTGGCGCGTAACAGAGTCA
>JBDGQL010000046.1:0-4371 GCA_042219105.1 Karumarchaeum halophilus (SeqCode)
TGCGCCCAATCGGGATCATCTGGATGGTTCGGTGGCATCCCGTCGTGACCGGTGCCTCGATAATCCAGAAGATTCTGCTCCGTCGATTCCACTATACATTATGATAGTGATAGAAATGCCGTGAGCAATACAACGCGCGTATGTTGCAACACTCGATCTCAAAACTGTCGGTAGTTGGACTCCTTAGTTACCGCTGGCACGGTAGTAGAGCAAGATTCGGCTGGCGATCCCGAGCAGTACCAGTGTGACGCCAAACCCGACAGCCATCGCTGGATATGTGTTGATGAGCCAAACGAGTCCCACCGCTGCTGCCATACCGACAATTCTACGCGCCCAATCTCCACTGAACAAGGGTTCTCCTGCTTTGTGGCGCAGGGCAGCTCCTGTTTGGGCTACTACGGCAACCGCACCGATAGCGATCCCGATGATGGCGTCGGCACCGGTGACGGTTCCAGCACTCCTGTACCCATACCACGCAATAGCGACCCCTGCTATGAGAATAACTACTGCACTGACCGTCATCCCCACTGGGTTATCTTGTGATTCCCATCCGACCATACAATTAGATGACTCATTACAAGACATTAAAGCTCTGTTCGGTAATTAGCTCACACCGTCGCTTGCTTCCGTTTCCGTAAATAGCCGTCTGGACGAGCGTCCGATTTCCGAAGTTCAGTTAGGGAGACGAGAAGGGACGTGTTTGTATGTCCACAAAACCGGACCTTCCGTCTCCCGAGATGCTCAAAGACGCGCCAGTTATAAAAGAACTAACCACGAGCAAGCGCCGCGCCCGCG
Source organism: Karumarchaeum halophilus (SeqCode) (assembly GCA_042219105.1). Taxonomy (GTDB): domain Archaea; phylum Halobacteriota; class Halobacteria; order Halobacteriales; family Hikarchaeaceae; genus CAYSJP01. The sequence goes on from JBDGQL010000046.1 coordinate 796, forward strand.
CCTCGCGGCGCTTGATTTCACATTCCTTGACGACTGGATGGACAACGGCCGGGGTCGCAATCCCAAGTACGATCGTTCCAGCATGCTCAAGGGCCTCCTCCTCTGTGTCGCCGATAACATCTTCAACTACCGAGCCATCAGAGATCGGCTCAAAACCTGATCAGCTTGGTATCTACGGCGACACCTTCGGGCTTGACGCAACCGATCTTCCCTGCTCAGAAGATGATCCTGATGGTTCGTTGGGGTGGGACGACATCGAAGACGAACCGTACTACGGCTACGGATTGTTGACGGCCGTCGACTGCGCTACCGACCTCCCTGGTAGCGCAGTCGTCTGCCAACGCAAACAACACCCCGCCTCGAATGTCTTGATCATCTGACCGACAACACCAGCGTCACCCAGACTCTCGGCGACGCGTGGTTTGATACCCTTGAGTACCACTACGATTGTCTCGATCGGGACATCCGTCCGATCTCGACGTTTAATCCACGAAATACCGGAGAGGACTACGACTATCGCATTGAGAAATTGGTCGATCAAGGCGAAGCCAATCTGGAATGTATCGAGGACGACGATTTAGACGACGAGTGAAATCGAATTACCGAACAGGGTCACGTTGGAGACTCAAGACAAGCAGTAACACGGCAGTTTCTCACCAGAGCGTACGCGATTCACGCCCGCCCTGTTCGCTCCTCGGTTCCGACTGAGCGTCGGAACACTCGTCACTCACGGAAAGGGCGGGATTCTCTCGCTGTATCAAGATAGTTCGCGGTCAGATGACCGCCCGCCACAGCGGTTCGATGAGGAAGAACAGGCTCTGGTAGCCTGCGTACAATGTAACCAGAAGCGACGCGACGAGTGCCCCTTTGGGACGCTCGATTTCCTTGTCCGTCCGGGCTTCGACTCGCCGTGACTCGAACTCGAAGAAGTCAGTGATAACCATCCCCATGACGAGCGTCGAGAGCACTATCCCGCCGTTGTAGTCCACGGTCGCGAAGTAAAACGACACGATGAGAAGCAGTACGGTCACTGCCTGGTGGGCGGGGTGTCGCGAGATGGCGTCGGCCCCCTCCTGGGCCTGCTGGACGTGGGTTCGGTGGGCAATCGCGCGGGTCACGAGGTTCGCGAGGACGAGCGCGAGCACCACCCACTCGATGACGGGCGCCAGCAGGTTATCGATGGGTCCGAACAGTACCGGTTCGACCATATCTCACTCTGTGTGCGTGGTACATTAGAACTTTTCCAATCGGCGGCGCTAAGTCGTTCGGTTTCGTACTGTCGGGCCGGCGGGTCCGGTCTCACTCGCTCTGACTGCGTTCGGACCCGCCGGGAACGACGAGATCGATCGTATCGACCGCCGTCACGGTGACCGTACTGCCCGGGGTGAGACTCCGGCGATCCTCATCGAGCAACAGCGACACCGGAACGTCGCGCTCGCTCGTGATCTCCACCGGCGCGTCGAGTCCGACGACCCACCGGTCGGGAGACATCGTGAACGCCGCAACGGGGACGACCGCCGCGGCGTCAACACCGGGGCGGAGGCGCGGCCCGCCGGCGGACCGGGCGTATCCGTGGCTCCCGGCGGGCGTCGCGACGACCACGCCATCGGCACGAATCTCGTCGATTTCCGCCCCGGAACTGATACGGAACTCCGAGATTCGTCCCGAGTCGCTCGTCACGATCATCACGTCAACGACCGCGTTCCCGGCGTACTCGTCGCCGACAGCGACGCCGAACACCGGGTGGTCGACCGTCCCGTAATCGCCGCTCCCGAGGGCTGTGACGACTTCCCTCGTGTCTCCCGTGCCCGGAAATCCGTGGCCAGCGTCAACCGCCAGGATCGGAACCTCCGGGACCGTCCCCCGCACGAGCGCGCTCAACGCCTGCGTTCCGACCGCGATGACCGCGTCCGGGTCGTCGTCGAACACGCACTTTGGAGAACCCGATACGATGTCCTCCCCGGCCGCCTCGACCGCGGTCATCATCGTATCGGTCGCGTCTCCGACGACGCCGATCATCACCCCTACCCGGTGTCTTCCGCAGTGCGCTCTTGAAGCCGGTTGAACGCCGGGATCAGCACCCAGAACGTTAGCATCCCGAGGATCGCGAACCAGAAGAGCGCGTCCTTGAATATGAGCGCGAGTTCCCCGTAGGCGTCCGGGTTCTCGGGTGGCGCACCGACTAACTGTCCGCTTCCGAAACTCGTCGTCGTGTACCATCCCGCGAGCGTCATCCAGCCCAGACCCCCGGCGATGCCGATCGTGAGCCCCTTGGCGAACTCGTCAGCCATTGTTCTCCTTTTCGTCTTCGTCGGTATTAGTCGTTCCCATTCCGGGAGCCCGGAACCGACCGGAAAACGCGTACAGTGCGCCGCCGCCAGCTATCATGAACAGTCCGAGAAGCGACAGTAGCGGATCGATGTCCTCGACCGGAACGCTCGCTCGCTGGGTCGCCTCGTCCAGCACGATGAAGCCACCGACGACTGCGGCCCCGGCGATCAGCGTCGAGAAGACGGTGACGACCTTGTACAGCGGCAACGGGACGACCACGTCACGATCGGAAATCTCCGCCTCGTCCGTCGCTTCGACCGTGTGGCTAGTGTCACTCTCGGTTTCGGCGTCCTCCTGTGAGCTGGGACCGGCAGCGTTCGGGGCGTCACCCATGGCCTACTTCGGCGGCCGGAGGCGATAGTACCGCCGGTTGAGGTCGTACATGTACCCTTCCCGCATCGTCTTCAGGAGGGCGTACGTGATTGTGCCGGCGACGAACGGAAGCAGGTGCGTCAGATCGAAGAGCAGGTGGGGCTCCATCGGCATGAGGTTCTTCACCGAGAACACGGAGATGGTGAAGGCGTAGGTGACGCCGAACACGCCCACCGAGGCCCAGAAGGGCTGCTCGACGGGGCGGCGTGCGGCCCCCTTGTTGAGGAAGGGTACGATGGCGATGAACCCGACGATGACGACGTTCGCGAGAACGCCGAACGTCCGGTCGGCCATGAGCTTCTCGCCTCCGAGGATCGCGAGTTCCGGATTGAGCGGCGCGAGTTTCAGCAGACCGAACGACCAGTACAGATACCAGTCGGGCAGGATCACCGGCGGCGTGCTGTTGGGATTCGCTGGCGGGCCGATGTGTGGCGGCAGCGCCGCCGACAGGAACAGGATCACGCCGACGAAGAAGCTCACGATCGCGAGGTTGCGGATCATCTCGTGGGGCCAGGCGGGAAAGCCGAGCACGTCGCGCTCGACGTACGTCGACTCGGCGCGGAGGTCCTGGTCCTCCCGGCGAGCGCGCTCGAAGTACTCGTAGGTCACCCGCGCCAGCCCGGTCTTTCGCCGCTTCCGTTCGCCCCAGCTCGGCGTCTCGTCGTCGGGCGGGACGATGCCCGTGCCGGCCCCGTCGGCCCGTGCTTGCGATCGGTCGGTGTCAGTTGCCTGCTCGGCCGCGTCGGTCGCTTCGTCGGTCGGTTCCTCGGTCATTGGTCTGTAGTGTGTCGGGTCATATCAGTGTGGCTCCGCGATGCCCTGGATCCAGACGATGCCGATGTGGACCGCGATCAGCGTCGTCACCACGAAGGG
>JBDGQL010000129.1:0-4306 GCA_042219105.1 Karumarchaeum halophilus (SeqCode)
GAAGGCCCCCCCGTCCTGGGGGTTCGATTATCAATGTCTCTGTCCGACAGTATATCGGACAGAGGTATTGATAATCGACGCGATCGGATAGATCGGGACGCCGGCGACCGGTGCAGTCGGTGCAACTGGCCGAGGAGGTGAGATCACTCCGGGAGGATGTGATCCCAGCAGTTCCTGTGGACGTCAAGGCCCTCCGATTCGAGGATCGGGCCGACCTTCTCGACCCCACACCGGGGCAGAACGTCGGCGGTCGGGGCCGCGCGCCCGCCCACCTCTCTCGCGCGATCCGCGGGCGCGCTGTAGACGACGCGCCCGATGCCACAGTTCACGATCGCACCGGCACACATCGCACAGGGCTCGGTGCTGCTGTACAGCGTCGCCTCGCTCAGCGTCTCCGCGTCGAACCGCCCCCACGCCTGGCGGACGAGGTTCGTCTCCGCGTGAGAGGTCACGTCGTCGTCGATCACCAGCGAGTTCTCCGCCGTCGCGATGACCTCGCCGTCGTGAACGAGCAATGCTCCGAACGGTTCGTTCCCGTTTGCCGCTGCCCGCCTCGCCATCTCGATGGATCGTCGGGTGTACTCCTCGTCGTGATTCATACCTGTACACCCGGACGTGACTCTGTTAAGTGCCACGACACCAGATCAATGCGTTCGGCTCGTGATACCCTGGGTTTGTGATAATGACTGTTCTCACTGTTTACCGGTGATAGCGACTCTCGGTGGCGGCGATCACCGGTAAGAGACGAGAACAGTCATTATGACGGCACGGCTTGCACAAATCACGTCCGGGTGTATGGCGGCGTGATCGTCACTCCTGCTGGCGGCGATCGGCGCTAAGAGACGAGAGTAATCATTATCACTCGGTCGGGGGACATTCAAGAACATGCACCATCGCTCACGCGGGTTCCGGTTGGGGCTTATTGCTACCTGTGTCTACGCGATCGCCGTCGCGACCCGGCTGGCTCCCCTACACTGGTCGCCGCTGCCCGCGACGCTAGATGGGTTTGTCCACGCAAACAACGCCGCCCAGACCCTCGCTGAGGGACAGGTTCCGTCAGCCGGACAGCGCGCGGACCAGCTTACCTCGCCCGTTATTCTCGGGATGGCGTCGGCGGTGACGAATGTCGAACCGCTGTATCTGGCCCAGCCACTGTATGGCCTCGTCGGGGCGGCGACGGCGCTGGTCGCGGTCGGCTTTGCGTTGCGGCTTGCTCGCACCCGGGGGTGGTATCCGGGTCGGACCACCTCCGTCGCGCTTCTGGCCGGGTTCGCCGTTGCCATCGAGGGGTTGTTCGTCCGGCGGACCGGCGTGCCCGACGACGAGGCGTTTACGCTTCTTCTGATCCCGCTGGCTGCGCTCGCGCTGGTGCAGTACCTTCGGGGATGTCATCGCGGGTGGCTGGCCGCGTTGCTCCCAATGCTGTTCATCCTGCCGTTGACACATACCCTCAGTTCGCTCATCGCGGCACTCACCCTGACGGCGGTTGTGAGCGCGGAACTGGTGCGACGCCTGACCCGGAAAACGGCACTGCCGGCGGTCGGGATCGCCACTGCGTTTTGGGTGTTCATGACCGGATATTATGAGCTGGCGACGCTGAGCGGGCTGACGGTGCCCTACGTCGGCAGAGTGTCGGGCTATCCTGGACTGTTTGTCGCCTGGACGATCACGCTCGTGCTTGGTGTGGTGTGGTATCAACGCACCTCAAGATGGGTACAGCGCGCGATTGTGTTGGTGCCTCTTGGGCTGTTTTTTGCCGTGATGCTCACGAACCGCGTCGTGTCGGTGTTCCCGGGAACGCCACGGACCCCGCTGGTGGTGTTGATCCTGATACTCCCGCTTGCGGTGCCGGTGGCCGTAGCTGGGTGGGCGGCGCCCCTACTCGGAAAGCGCGATGCCGTCGGGGTCGTGTTGTTGGCGTTGCTTGCGGCGCCGGTCTCGCATGTGCTGTTCGGGTTGACGGCCGCACTCAGCCCGGCATTTTTTGCGACGGTGTTGCGCACCCAGACCTTCGGGCATATTCCCGTGCTCGTCGTCGCGGCGGCCGGCGCCGTCGGTGTACTCGGAGGGTCAGCGGGGGTGTTGAGTCGGGAGGGGGCCGACACGAGCGCGGGGCCGACGGTGGCGTCCGATGGCGGCTGGCCGCGGGGGCGTGCGGTGGTGATTCTGTTGGTGGTCGTGGCGCTTGTCGGGACGGCGCCGGTAGCGTATGTCAACCTCGACACGGGGTCGTATCCGACTGGCGCAACCGAGACGGAGTACGCCGCCGCCGGATTCGTGGCGGCCTACGCTGACGGGGAAGTAGCGACGGATCACAAGCAGGGTCGCATCGTCGAGTTCCGCGGGGGGAGTGCAGGGATGGCGCCGCTAGTTTCCTGGCTCGATGGTGGCCCGCCGCCGGAGACGGCGCTGGTCTCGAAGGGGTACTGGACGACGACGGGCGCGCATCTGTTTCCCGGCGCACCACGGACGGTTTCGGAGAATCGGTTTGAGTGTACGCTCGCCGAGCGACATCGGGTGTATCACACCGATGGGATTCACGCGATCTCGGTGACGCTGCCGGCGACTGGGAAATCCATGTAATAAAAAGTCGGGCTGTCGAGCGACCGTTTTTATACCCGGCGAATGGATGGTCGGTATGGTCGATATCGAATACCTTCCAAACCGGCCGTTGTCGGAGGCCGAGTTCGAGGACTTCGTCGCGACACAGGACATCGAGTGTCCACTCGCCTTCCACTCGTACTGCACACACTGTGACACCGAAGGGATCGTCAACGCGCTGATTCGAGACGGACGGCAAGTCTACGCATTAAATCACGGCCGCGACGAGTGGGAACTCACGACACTCGAACAGGATATGGATCCAGAGATATTCCGGATGATGGTTTCACAGCTCGACCCGGCGATGCTCCGGCAGTTCGGCGGGGACCAGCTCCCGGATATCGATGCCGACACCGGAAGCGCAGTTGAGTTCGATCCGGTCAGCGACGACACCGGCTTCGAGTTGCCCGCCACCGAAGGGATAGGCGTACCCGACACCGACAGAATGGACCTCCCCGAGGGGCCACCGTTGCGTGATCGCGTCGACGAAGAGACACAGAAGGAACTGGACGCACGGCTCCAGGCTATCATGGATAACCATATCGACTCCCTGGACGAGCAGGAGATCGAACGCATCTTCGAGCAGGCAGACGGGCCGACGCCGGACGAGCTGGCCGAACTGCTCGATCCGGCACTCATGCAGGAACTCGACCAGGTGATCGAAGAGGCACTCGACGACGAGATGCTCCAGGGTCTCGCTGGCGAACACGGTGGCGAGACCGAACACGAGTTCCCAATGATGCTCGATCTGGAGAGCGAGGATCGGTTTCTCGACCTGTACGCTCACCTGCTCGTCTACGTCAACGATCAGTTCGACGTGCTCGACGATGTCGAGACCGTCACTGACATCTCTGAGCGAGACACTGGTGAACTCCTGTCGCTTCGAGAACGCCTCTACGAAGAAGACACTGCCGAGATCATCGAAGCGTTCGTGGACGAAAACCCCGCCGAACTCTCCGAAGACGACATCGAGACCGTCGCGGGCTGGACCGACTACGAGTACGGTGAGTTCGTCGTCGTCAGGCATCTCTCGGACTACGCGGTGTTTCTCGACTGGGACGATCCACCACGAGCGTTCGGTGTCAAGGCTGTTCGCATGTCGTTTACCAACCTGTGGCCCGAAGAACGACTCCCGGTGTTCGTCTCCAGCGTCGCTCTGCTCCCGTTCGAAGGCCAGATCGTGACCGACGGCTGGCTGGCCGTCCAGCACGTGGTCGCTGGGAGGAATCTCAGTACGGACATCGACGACAGCTACGAAGAGGCCAAACACCGCTTTGGAATCGTTGAAACCTTACCGACATCCGACGAGTCCGAGAAATCCGACGCCGAACAGCTCCGGTTCTACATGAAGAACAAGCGCAATCGGGAACGCTACGCCGAGGAGATTACCGAACTCAAGAACAAATCGAACGAGCTAGAGCGGGTCTACCACCAGGAGATGGGCAAAGCCCGGGCACGGAGTCTGGGCCGGGAGCTACGCGAGACCGATCTCAAAGAAGCATACTTCGCAATCTACGACGACCGGATCGTCGCAAGTGGCACGTCCGAACAACAGGTCCAACAGATACTGGCAAAGATTTTACCCGACGGCAAGGAGGCCCACCCCTACATCTACCATTACGATCCCTGACTGCCGAGAGCCGTATTCCTATATACGGGTCGATAGAACTGTTGATAGAATTAGCCTCCACCGTACCCGGCGAAT
>JBDGQL010000125.1:0-4298 GCA_042219105.1 Karumarchaeum halophilus (SeqCode)
ATTCTATCAACAGTTCTGTCGACCCGTATATACACCGTGGAGCAACGCTTAAGCGAGTCCTGGCGGAACGGCGTTTATGATCGGCACGGACTCCCCGACGCTGGGCGTCGTCGGTGGCGGGCAGCTCGGACGCATGCTCGCGGAGGCGGCGGCACCGCTGGGCATCGAAACGGTCGTCTCGGATCCGACGCCTGACCCGCCCGCCGCGCCGGTGGCGAGCGGCGTCGTCGAGGGCGGCTTCGGCGATCCGGAGACGATCCGGGCGGTCGCAGAGCGCGCCGACTACCTCACCTTCGAGATCGAACTCGTGGACCCCGACGCGCTCGAAGCGGTTCGGGAGGAGACGGGGGTTCCCGTCCATCCCGATCCCGAGATCCTCCGGACCATACAGGACAAACTGATCCAGAAGCGCCGTCTCGAGGAGGCGGACGTTCCCGTCCCCCCGTTCCGGGCAGTCGACGATCGGTCCGACCTGGAGGCCGCGATCGACGACTTTGGCTACCCCGTAATGCTCAAGGCCCGCACGGGCGGCTACGACGGCCGGGGGAACTTCCCGATCAACGGTCCCGACGACGTCGGAGAGGCGCTCGAGGCTGCCCCCGGCGCGATGCTGGTCGAGCAGATGGTCGACTTCGATCGCGAACTTTCCGTGATCGCGGTGCAGGGAAACGGCGAGGTGACGACGTTCCCGACCGGCGAGAACGTCCACGAACACGAGATACTCAGGCAGACGATCGTACCGGCTCGCGCCTCCGAGGCGACGCGAGAGCGCGCACAGGCCGTCGCCCGCGACGTGCTCGGGGAGATGCAGGGCCGGGGCGCATACGGCATCGAACTGTTCGAGGACGACGGGGAAATCCTCGTCAATGAGATTGCCCCACGGGTCCACAACTCCGGGCACTACACCATCGAGGGGGCGGTCACCTCGCAGTTCGCACAGCACGTCTGCGCCGTGATCGGATACCCCCTGGGGTCGACCGACCTGCGCGATCCGGTCGTCATGTCGAACGTCCTCGGTGACGTCGAGGAGCCCCGTCCCGCGAACCTGCTCGGGGCCGAGTCGGTCATGGAGACCCCCGGTGCGAACCTCCACTGGTACGGCAAGCGGGAGGTCCGGCCTCTCAGAAAGATGGGCCACGTGACGCTCGTTCCGACCGATGAAAACGACGGCGCTGGAGCCGACCGCGAGGACCTGCTGGCCACGGCGCGCGGACTGACCGATAGCCTGACGTTCGAGTGAGTTGAACCTACGGCCACGATGACCCGATCAGAGACCCTCGCGGATCTGATGGCCGACCTCGACGCACAGGCTGACCTGAACAGGACGGACCAAGAGACGCCCGACATCGGCATCATCATGGGGTCGGACTCGGATCTGGATGTGATGGCCGGCTCCGAAACGGGCCGCTCGGGGGCCTACGACGCCCTCGAAGAACTCGGCTTCGCGGAACAGACCGACTACGACGACCCGCCCGAGGCGCACTTCACCTTCGAGACCTACGTCGTGTCGGCCCACCGCACCCCGGAACTGATGGAGACGTACGCCCGGACTGCCGAGGACCGCGGTATCGAGGTGATCATCGCCGGCGCGGGCGGCAAATCAGCGGATCTCCCGAACATGACTGCCTCGATCGCGTATCCCCTGCCAGTGATCGGCGTCCCCGTCCAGGAGAAGTCGGTCGACTCCGTCATCGGGATGCCTCAGGGATCGCCAATCGTCGCCGTCGACGCCGGGAAGTCGTTCAACGCCGCGCTGTCGGCGGCCCAGATCCTCGCGCGCAGTCACCCCGATCTCCGGGGACGCCTCCTCGAGCGACACGACGAACTGAAGGAGGACGTTGCGACCGTCTCGCGGGACCTGCACGATCTCGGGACCCCGGGGTTCCGGGACTCGCGAGAGTAGCAACGGTTCCATCGACGCCGGATCGTCGGGGTGGCACCCGAAATCACCACGAAAGGAGTCTCTTAAGTAGCTCGGTAGGATACATTCGTTCACTATGCCAAACGGGAAATACGCGGCCCGCAAGATCCGAAAGGATCGCCAGAGTGATCGGTGGTCCGACACCGATTACGCGCGCCGCGAGCGCGGGCTTCGCGAGCAGTCCGATCCCCTGGAGGGTGCACCCCAGGGCCGTGGAATCGTCCTCGAAAAGGTCGGTATCGAGGCCAAACAGCCCAACTCCGCGATCCGGAAATGCGTCCGGGTCCAGCTCATCAAGAACGGCAAGCAAGTCACCGCGTTCTGTCCCGGTGATGGCGCGATCTCGTTCATCGACGAGCACGATGAGGTCACCATCGCCGGCATCGGCGGCGCGAAGGGTGGCTCGATGGGTGACATCTCCGGCGTGAACTACAAGGTCGAGAAGGTAAACGGCGTCTCGATGATCGAACTCGTGCGCGGCAACGCCGAGAAGCCGGTGCGGTAACCATGTCGGAAGCCGACGCTCCCGAGCCGGACCAGCCTGCCGGGACCGACGACGAGGACGTGCCCGCCCAGCTGTTCGGCCAGTGGGCGGTCACGGGAATCGAGTTTACCGACCCGAGCACCGAGCGGTATATTACCGTCACCCCGATCGCCCACACGATGGGGCGACACGCGAGCAAACAGTTCCAGAAGTCGGAGATATCGGTCGTCGAGCGACTCATCAACCGCCTGATGCAAAGCGCCGAGAACACCGGCAAGAAGCAGAAAGCGATCAACATCGTCCGGGAGGCGTTCGACATCGTCTACTCCCGCACCGAACAGAACCCGGTACAGGTGCTGGTACGGGCCGTCGAGAACAGCGCGCCACGCGAAGAGACCGTCCGCCTGAAGTACGGCGGCATCTCGGTCCCGAAGGCGGTCGACACGGCTCCCCAGCGCCGGGTCGACCAGGCCCTGAAGTTCCTCGCGGAGGGTGCGTACAACGCCTCCTACAAGTCACCGACCTCAATCGAGGAAGCCGTTGCAGGTCAGCTCATCGGCGCCGCGAACAACGACGTCGAGACCTACGCCGTCAACCAGAAGGAAGAACAGGAACGCGTCGCGGCTGCTGCCCGCTGATACTCTCCGAAGCGATGCGTGAACGGATCGCGGATCTCAACCGCCGGATAGAACAGCGCCAGAAGGAGGTCACGCTCTCTCGTCCCGTCTCCTACCGTGACGTGGCGCGTTTCTTTCTGTGGCGAGGTGGGTACGCGCTCGCCGGGCCGGTCGTGATCCTGCTCGGACAGCCGCTCGTGACCGGATTCGCCGGAACCATCCTGATGCTCGGCGGGCTCCTCGCGCTCGTTCTCGGGGGTTTCGTCGGGAGCGCGCGCGCCCTCGGGCGCCTCTCACATGCTGCCGGGTTCGGCGTACTCGCGCTGTGTGCGCTTTTTTTCCCCGTCCTCTGGGTCAGGACCGCCGACGCCGGTATCTCGCCGGCGTTCGCAACGGGGATCGGCGCCGTCCTCGGACTCACGACCCTCGTCGTCGCCCTCGCCGCTCTGGACGCGGTGCGACGGGAAGTCGGGCCCTAATCCGCCGCAGACGCGGAACCGCCGGTCGCGTACGCCCGGGTGACGTCGACGAGTGCCTTCCGGTAGCCGCTTTCGCCGGGGTCGCGAGCTAGCGACCGGAACCGGCGTCTGAACCGGTCGAAATCGACGTGTGGCGCGTCCCGGCCCGCCGCCCGTGCGAGGTCGTAGATGTGGTGGTCGGGGTCGAGCAGGTCATGGCGCTCCAGCAGGCCGACCGCGAACGCGGCGTTGATGACCGTCATCTCGGGGTCGGCATCGGCGCTGAGCCGTCTCCCCTCCGCCGGGCCGTCGGCCGGTCGATCCGCGAGCGCCGCCGCGAGTTCCGACTCAAGAAACGAAACGAGGCGGTCCGTCGGCCCCACGGAGAGGGTGATGTCGTCGGCGTACACGTCTTTCATGTGGTTCGCGATCTGATAACACCCCGCGAGCCGCCGGCGCTCGACCTCCTTGCCGGCGAGCGCGAGAAAGAGTGCCTCGTCGGTGGGCTGGACGTGGGAAGGGTGGTCGTCCTCGTAGCGGCGCATGTGGGCGAACTCGTGTAGTGCGAGCCCGGCGGCCATCGCGCTCGTCGCGGCCCGTCGGGAGATGTTGAGCACGTGCCGATCATCGTAGTGTGCTGCCCACGTGCGCTCGTCGGGGTCCTCGCGGACCCGTACTTCGGCGGGGAGGGAGAGGTCGTAGTCAGTCTCGAAGCGGTCCCGTGCCCGGAGGAAGGGTGCGGCCGGTCCCGGCCCGTGCACCGAGAGATCCATGTACGCGAGTACCACGGATCGGGGAGATATGACGCTTGCGCTCTA
>JBDGQL010000207.1:0-4269 GCA_042219105.1 Karumarchaeum halophilus (SeqCode)
GCTCGGCGCGCTGTAGGTGCTCGGTAACCGTCGAGGGATCGACGCCGACTTCCGCGGCGATCTCGCTCGTCGTCGCCTCCCGGGGGACCTCATAGTACCCCATCTCGAAGGCGGTCTGGATCACTTCCTGTTGCCGGTCTGTCAGATCATCCATCGGTCGCTCGCGCCCTTTGTAGGAACCGAGCTTTCGGAGGTCCGGGGATGCCCCCTCACGCTCGTACTCTTCCAGTGTGCCGGCAATCGCGTCTTGGGGACCGACGAGCGACATAGTCGCCCCCTCCTCGCTCACGTCGGGATCACAGGTTCCGACGAGGTCAGCAGACTGTTCGGCCATGCTCTCGGAGAGCCCGGGAGCGGAAAACGCCAGAATGTACACGTGGCCGTCGTCAACTTCAACAACGTGTTCCCACTGATCGATGTACTCCAGCTCTCGGAGTTTCGCCTCGTCGAGTCGTGTCTCAACTTCGATCCGGACGACGGCCCCATTACCATGACACGCGAGTTCCTCGAAATCACGAAGTCCTGCAGCCTGACAGAGCGTATAGAGCTCTTCGATACCGAGGTTCGCAAACGCCGTGTCACTGATACTTACCTGCGCTTCGCGCATACTGGGGTGATTCGATAGTCAGTCAGTAAAGCATTGTGCCCACGATACTGGGCATCCCCGGGCGCAGAGCGCCTACCTGACCGAGTTTAGGCAATCAGTGCAGCCGCCACATCCGTCGCTCCCGAGAGGGACATTGCAACGGTTTCTGCCGGCACGGTCCGTGCCCAGTCTTCATAGGCGTCCCTGTTCGGGAACGGCTTGACGTAGGGGCAGACTGCCCCGTAGAGATCCGCCGGCGAGAGGTCGCCGTCCGGCGGCGCAACGTCCCTCTCGACGCCAAATGATACGACGGCCTCGGGAGGCGTGACGGTGAGGTCAGCCGTCCCCGTTGCGTGCGCCTGGATGACAACCCCCTCCGGACTTTCAGTCAGAATATCGACCGGCTGCTCTGCTAGTGCCGAGAGGAGCACCGCGTCATAGAAACACAGGAAGTAGTATCGCTCTCCGTCCATCTCGCCCCAGTGGGGTGTCTTGCTCTCGGAGTGACACAGCTCATCGATTCCGATGGCTCCGCCGTCGGTCAGGCGGCGGATTTCGGCGGTCCACTCACCCAGGGTCCCGACCGATTGTGCTCCGCTGAGTCGTCCCAACGCCGTTTGGACATCGTTTGGAAGAGGGGCCTCCAGAACAGGGTCGGTGAGCCATCGATCAGTTATCGCCTTTCCAGTGGGTGTCTGGTCGTCGGGTGGATCGGTTTCAGTCGTCGTGTTTTCTATCTCGTCGTCGGAATCGGGGGTTGTGTCTTGTTCGGTCATCTTCGTAGCTCCAGGTATTACCACGGTGTCTCTCGGGTAGCCGATTGCTCCCAGTCTCATGGGGCCGTATATAGGCCGCCTCGTCTGGCGGAGCATGATCAAGCGTGTGATTGCACAGCTACGGATCGTGACCGAATGAACTTCACCCTTGTACGCGTTTCGAGCGTACCGACGTACCGCGGTAGAAGCGTTGGGTGCGCTTTCAGTCCGCGTCGTCGACGTTCCGGACCACCAGCACCGGGCGGCCGGACCGTTCGATGATCTTCGTCGGCACGTCACCCAGTATGTGCTCGACAAGCGACGGCTCGGTTTCGCCGACCACGAGTACATCATGGTTCTTTGCCGCGTCGACGATGTCGTCGACCGGCGACTGACTCTCGACGGTCACCGTGTCGATTCGGCCCCGGTCGACGCCTGCTTCGGAGAGTTCGTCGGCAACGCCTCGCAGGAGGGCGTCCCCAACAGAGGGGTCTTCTTGATCGACGCGGACAGCATGAAACAGCGTGACCGACGCCTCGTTCTCATCAAGCAGTGCCCCGACGACCGACACGATCCGGTCGACGTTGATGTCGCTCCGAATCGGAACGAGCAGCCGTTCGACGACGCGAACCTCCTCTGGAACGAGGACGACGTCGCAGTCGTAGTCGTCGGCCACACGGTCGACCGTCTCGGTACGGTCACGAGTAAACACGACCAGAGTCTCGATGTCTTGCTCGTCGGGAAAGGCTGCCGCCACGTTCTCGATGCGTTCGACTGCTGTCGCTTCGTGTTCGTCCTTCATCTGCTCCAGCGTGGTCTGGTCGGGAACGGGATGCCACCCCACGAGGACGACCGTGACGGGGTGGAGTAACTCCAGCAGGTCGGGGTCGGGCCGTTCGTCGCCCGAGACGTTGACCGGAACGAGGATTTTGGGTGCAGACATGGCTAGCGCTCCTTGCGGACGACCAGGACCGGCCGCCCTGTGCGGTTGTAGATGCGGTCGGGCACGTCACCGATGACGCGTTCGCGGAGTCCGGGTTCGTGCTCGCCCATCACCACGAAGTCGTGGTCCTCTGCGAGGTCGAGCAGTTCGCTCAGCTGGGTCTCCGCCGTCGGCTCTCTCCAGGTGATCCGGTCGCGGTCGAGGCCGCGTTCGACCAGCCAGTCGGTCGCCCCCCGGAGGTACAGTTCCGATTTGGCGCTGCCCTTCTCGATGCTCTCGGAGTGGTACAGCGTCATCTCCGGGTCGCTGGCCTCCATGAGGAGCCCGATGGTCTCGAGGACGCGGAACATGTTCTGCTCGTCCTTCAGCGAGACGAGAACGTGGTTGAGGCTATCGACTGCACCGGGGACGAGGACGGCGTAACAGTCGTACTCGTTTGCGATGCGGTCAACGGTCTGGACGCGGTCGCGGGTGAACACCAGCACCGACTCGATGTCCGCGCCGGCGTCGGCGAATCGGTGGACGCTCGTTTCGAGCGCGCCCTTTGCTTCCTGCTCGTATTCCTCGCGTATCTGGTTGGGTGCAGTCTGGTCGGGAACGGGGTAGTATCCCAGCACGACGATGCGCAGTGGATGCAGTACCTCGACGAGTTCCAGCGCGGGGTCGTCGGGGGCCGATGCGTCGATAGGAACGAGTAATGTCGGCTCCTCTATCATGGATTTTCTCCGTGTGGATCGCTTGTACACCGAACCGTTTCAACCACCGGGCCGAACGCGAGAGCGAGCGTCCCGAGGAGGGCACACAGCGAGTCACCCATCGGCACCAGCCCCCTCAGGACTCGTCGCAGGCCCATCGCCAGCCTCGACATCGAAGTCGACCTCGACTTCGACCTCGACGGCCGGCGGGGACCGGTAGTTCGCGAGCGCGCTGGTGTCGTCAACGCGCTTGCGGACGTAGGCGAAGTACCACACGACGCCGCCGACTACCAGGCCACCGGCCAGCAGGATCTGCTGGAGTTCCATGAAGCCGATGAGCGCGAACGACAGCAGGGCGCCCAATGCGGGTACAGCGGGATACCCCGGCACCTCGAAGCCGGGGTCGTAGCCCATCGCCTCGGTTTCACGGAAGACGATGAGCGAGACGTTGAGCAGCCCGTACACCAGCAGGTGTAGCACGCTGCCGGCCTTCGCCAGTGCGTTGACCTTGCCGACGAGGATGAACACCAGAATGAGCCCTCCGGTCAGCGCGATCGACCGGTACGGCGTGTTGAACTGTTCGTGAATTTTCGACAGCCGCGCGTCCATCAGCCCGTCACGTCCCATTGCGTAGTTGATACGCGAGGCAGATAGCACGGAGGCGTTGGCCGACGACGCCGTCGCGAGCAACCCGCCGAACGTCAACATCCCGACGCCGACGACGCCGACGCCGAAGGCACCGAAGATTGCCTCCGCACCGATGGCAATGGCGGTTCCCTTGCCGGCGATCGCGTCCAGCGGGACGACGCCCAGCAGGACGAGCATCGATATGGCGTAAATGGTCGTCACCAGCACCACACCCCCTACCATCGCCAGCGGGAGGTTCCTGCTGGGTTGCTTGATTTCGCCGGCGACCGTCGCCACCTGCGCGAAGCCGAGGTACGAGACGAACACTAGTGCGGTCGTCGGCAGGATGGCACTGGTCCCCTCCGGAAAGAACGGCCGGAGTGTCTCGAGATCCGTCTGGGTCGCCCCCGCCGCCATGAACACGCCCAAGATCACCAGCAGGATGATGACGATGACGTTCTGCAGGTCGCCAGTGCTGTCGGTGCTGAGGTAGTTCACCGCGATGAAAACGCTTGCGGCAACGAGGCCGCCAATCTGTGGGCCACTCAGTGGAAGCGTCGCGACGATGCCGAGGTTCAGGTTCAGGCTAGCCATCAGCGGGGCGACGTAGTTGCCGAATCCGACGGCATAAAACGCCGTCGCGAACGCCAGTCCGAGCCAGTT
>JBDGQL010000124.1:0-4253 GCA_042219105.1 Karumarchaeum halophilus (SeqCode)
GACGTATCGAAGAAATACGTCGACATCCCTGGTTCAGAATTCATTCGACACGTACATCCCTGGTTCAGAATTCATTCGACACGTATTGGGTGACGCCGTGGAGAATCCGACCTTCGACCGAGACGAACTGTTGGCACTCGCACTGACCGAACGGGAGTTGCGCGAGGAGCATGACTGAGCGAGGGATGGACCTGGCGGGTTTTTTCGATGGCATAAGTTGCTATTGCGTTACGTATTTACACATAAACTACGTTGTTTCGTTGTATGAATAGTACGCCAATTTCAGGTCGGGAGGCCGACGTGATCGATGCGATCACGCGTCGTGACCTCGTCGTGTTCGGGCCACGCGAGGTCGAGCGGTTCTTAGATACCTCCACGCGCAACGCCTACCGAATCCTCACCAGCATGACGGACAAGGGCCTCGTCCGCCGACTGGCGCGCGGTAGGTACGTTCTCGCGGACACCTACGAGCAACGGGATAGCTACGAACTGGCCTCACACCTCGAACCTGCCTCCTACATCGGATTCTTCAGTGCCCTGCACTTCCATGGATTGACCGAACAGGTCTCCCGGACGATCTTCGTCGCGGTCACGAAACAGAAACGGTCGCTTCGCGTTCAGGGTCAGTCGGTCCGATTCGTGCGCGTCGCCCCCGAGTCGTTTTTCGGATACGACCGATACGGCGACGCCGTCGTCTCGGATCCCGAGAAAACAATCCTCGACTGTCTTCGCCTGCAGGACTACGCTGGGGGTATCGAACTCGTCTATGAGGCGATCCCCGAGGATCTCGACGTTGAGCGGATCATCCGCCACGCGGAGCGCCTCGACAGCGGGGCCGTCGCGGCCCGGATCGGATATCTGCTGGAGCAAAACGGCCTCCTTGAGGATCGCGAGCGGCTGCAGGAACTCGTCTCCTCGTATACGAAACTCGATCAATCGGGGGACCGAACGAATCCCGTCGCACCGTGGAAACTGTACGCGAACGTGACCCTCGATGATTGACCGGAGACGACTCCGCGAGCTGCACGGCGGTGACCTCCCCTTGCATATCCTCGAACAGGACTACGTCCAGGCAGTGTTTCTCCAGGAGCTGTATCGGGAAACCGACGACCTCGTTTTCAAGGGCGGAACCTTTCTCAAGCACGCCCACGGACTGGACCGCTTCTCGGAGGATCTCGATTTCACACGACTGGCGGGGATAGCGGTGATCGATCACGTCGAAACGGCTGCTGGGGGGCTCGATCGATACGGCATCCCGGCGACCATCGACCGCGTCGATCGAGGGCCGAGTACGATTACCTGGCGTCTCCGGTATCAGGGCCCCCTGTACGACGGGACCGACCGCTCACGGGGGAGTATCGATATCGACGTCTCGACCCGTGAGGATGTCATCCGCGATCCCGAATGGCGCCGCCTGTTTGTCCCGTATCCCGAAACCCGGGCGGTCACGGCGCGGTGTCTCACGATCGAGGAAGCGTTCGCGGAGAAACTCCGTGCGCTGAGCACCCGGTCGCAGGGTCGCGACCTCTATGACTGTTGGTTCCTCCTCCAGCAGGGCGTCTCGATCGAGCCGGAGCTCCTCGAGCGAAAAATGACGGTCCTCGACGAACCGGCCGAGGTGACAATCTCGATCACCGCCGCGGAGTGGGAGCGTGATCTCTCGGTCCTGCTTGAGCACCCACCCGAGTACGCCGAGGTTCGCCGGACCGTGACTGACGCGATCAGCGACGCCGAGATTCCCGTTCACACGTCGGTTTGACACGCTGTGCGTCCTCACGTTCGGGTTCGTCCAGTGTTTCCTGAATCGCGTCGGAGTATTCCAGGTGGTGTGCCACCGGTCGGTCTTCTCAGCCGTCAATTCCGAATGTCTGTTTCATCTCCTTGTGGCTGGTGGTTCGACCAGCAGCGACATCCGCATACCCCTGTGAGACACCCTCCTGCGCACCGGGCGTGAGAATCGGCTCCGTGGTATCACGTAGCACCTCCCGGATGAACTCCGAGCGATTGGTGTAGTTCAACTCCTCCGCGAGTTCGTCGATCTCCTCCAGAAGACGTTCCGGCACTTTGACGTTGAGCTTCACCATCTCGCCCCACTCGTCGCCATTTTCGGGCGTGTCCGTGCTCATGTTCCGTGGTACGGTGGTGGTACTGATAGAACTGTCGCTCATAGGGTCGGTTGCAAGTCGTGTCGGGATCGACCTCACGCGGTCTTGCGGTCGTACCCGAACACAGTTGCAACCGACCCTATCAGTCGGCCACAGACCCTCCGATTCTTTTCTCCGTCCGGGTTGTGTCGAAGGCCTCGGAGTCGCTCCCACGGAGGCCCTCGCCGAGGGGTTCACGCCGACCGCATGAAATACCTGATCGCCGAGTCGTCGCGACGCTGACCCGACAGTGCGTCGGGGGTCGTGATGCCTGGTGAGCCGGTTCGACTATCACGAAAAGGAGCTGGATCCCGAGTTCGACGACGAGCATCTACACCCGGCTGCCCCGCCAGCGTCCCACATTCCCGTGCTCCACGTCCCGCTCATTGGCGGGATGGCCTCTGGTCGAAGCGGGTCACGGTGCCGTCACCGGGTTGTACCACTATCGACGGCGTCGAGATCGGGCTCGTCGAACTCGAGTGCGTTCGCGACAGCGTCGGGAAGCTCCGGACGGGGCGCCGATTCGTGGCGCTCGATTTTCTCGGTCTTCCGCGTGTTCTCATAGAGGGCGCGTGCGACCGGGAGGCCACGGAGATACTTGTAGTCGTGGAGGACCTCGACGCCCCGTTCCGTGAATCCGTAGAACTGGGAGGGAAGATCACGTTTTCCCTCACTAGGTTCGAACGTGTAGCGTGCGAGGAGCCCGGCGTCGATCAACGTCTCCAACTGGTCTTTGATGGCCGCCTGACTCTTCCCGGTCATATACTCGAGTTCGGCGAGCGACATCAGATGGGCGGGATGGCCCAGCAGCTCCTGGATGATGAGATGGCGCGTATCCTGGGACAGCAGCTTGAACAGCCGCTGCTGTTCCGCAAACGGCCCTGCATCGTCCGCGCCAGTGTCGGTTTCGCTCATATGTGATGGTAGGAGGTAGGACGCTATAACAGTTAGGGTCACCTAAGTTGGTAAAACAGGAGAAAACCAAAGTGGTTCAGAAGAAATAAGGTGATGTGGTTTGAATCGGCAGCAAATGACCGATCCAAGCCCGCCGCCGGACGCTGGGGAGATCATGGCAGTCGTTCACGAAGCCGTCGGGGGCATCGAACTTGAGCCTGCAGAGAAACGAGAGATCTGGCGGTTTATCCGGCGTGAATTGCCGTATCTCTGGAGTCAGCGGACATCGTATTTCATCCTGGGGAGCTATCGCGACCCCTATATCCGCCGGCTTCGCGCCGTCCAGAACGAACTCACGAAGCAGCTCGGTGCCTATCCGTTCATCATGGGTGATCTCCTCGAACTCCCGACTGACCGGCTCAATACGTTCGATATCATGTTTTCGTTGCTCGCGACATACAGCGACTACATCGTCGGGGTCTTCGAGAAGGAGAGCGGTGGGGAGGCGCCTGAATTGGGCGAGATCGATGACCCACCGTATTTCGGCAAGACGTACGTGTTCCCGCGTGATTACGCGTGGGTGACTGACGAGAAGCTTGACTCGACACAGCAGGTCATTCAGGCCGCACTCGAGATTGCGTTCGCAGACGATTTGTCGGCGGATGACGTCCAATCAACAGTCGGGTCACTCGTTGCTCGCGCCCAAAAGAGGGGTCTCGACATCGACGAACAGGAGGTTATACTGTCGGACAGAGACATTGATAATCGAACCCCCGGGACGGGGGGCCTTCGAATTATCAATACTTCTGTCCGACAGTATAGGGGCGTGATCAACGACCGGGCAGATGAGGGCGAAGAGCCAGCAACGTACAGCTGGGTCCATCTCAACAAGTTCCGCAAATTCGAACTCCACGATCGGTGCTTCTCGTGGACGACAGCGGACGAACTTCGAACTGTGGTTGACGCACTCCCGTCTCCGACACCCCGTCCGGAGTGGGAACAGAGTAGAGAACAGTGAAGTATCTTGAATAGACGATCACCATCCATGTCCAGCCAGGACCTCGGGGTGACAGACCGAGACGGCGCTACTGCTCCGGGACTGGCTGGCCCGCTCTCTGGAGCCGGGTTTCGGCTTCATCGCGGTCTTCGGGATAGCCGACGTCGATACGCCAGCCATCGAGTTCGACCGCGTCGATGGTGCGCCCGCTCTGGATC
>JBDGQL010000011.1:0-4205 GCA_042219105.1 Karumarchaeum halophilus (SeqCode)
AGCCTCCACCGTACCCGGCGAATATCTATCAGGACTTCTGTCGACCCGTATACACGAGCGAGCGAACCACGCTCCGGCTCCCCGACGACCGAAAGCGAAAGCTCGACCGCGCGGCCGCGATCGTCGCCGCCGACGAGCACGGCGACCCGCCGACGGCCGACGTGATCGATGCGGCGCCTACCCACCTGATCGAATCCGAGGCGAACATTTACGATAGGTTCCAGTCAGAAAATTTCCCCGTTAAGAACGTATCGGATTGTCGTTCTAAATATTCACGTTGGGTATCGACGATTGCTTGGCCAAGATCTGCGCCTTCGGAGAGACGGCTGGACGCTATCCGATGTTTCCAACGCGCTGGTGTCATCCGAGTTCGAACACGATTTCGAAGCGGGGCTATGTACTGGCTAACCTGTTCGTCTCGGAGCCCCTGGGCTTGCAATCCACTCTTCGCGGCACTGAACAGTTCCTCGTACATTACCTCTAGATCAGTCGTGATTCGTCCTTCGGCAGTCATCCAAGTAAGGTCCGCATCGATGCCGTCGTGCATTGCGGCATAGAAGTTGCCCCTAGCGGTGTCCCACTTCAACTGCCGGACAGGATGCTGCGACGAGTAGAGATGTTCGAGCGCGCCAGCGAACACCGCCTGAAACGCGATCGCGTCGCGTAGCGTCGGTTGGCCTGGTAACGGTCGAAACTCGATCCGGGCGTTCGCACTCGACCGCGTTGCACCACCGAACACTGGCCGAATCCATCGCCAGTATGTCCCGTGTTTCCGTCGGAAGTACGCGAACTCGTCGTCAAACCGCTCGCCGCGCTCCAAAGGCATCGGAACGATCGTCTCATCGGCGACGATGCTGTCAATCGCTTCTTCGACGGTCTCGAACTCTTCAGGGAACCGGACTTTGCGGACTTGGTCGGTGTTGAGCGAGGTCTCGAACACCTTGATCCGGTGTCCCATCCACGCGTCGTCCATGACTGTCCGTGCGGCGATGCTATCGTCGTAGAGGCTCGGAGGGAAAAACGGGGAATTGACACCGAGCGCGAGTAGTGGGCCTGCAAGTCGGATCGCGTACCGGAAATAGGACGGGAGTGCCTCCGCGTTAGGGACCTGATAGTGTGGCTGGATCGACGTTATGAGGCTTTCGGGCATGATGGTGTCGGCCTCCAGCGAGACGTTGGGGACGTCGAGACGCCCGCCCGTGGGGGTCCCGGTGTTACACATCGCATGATAACGGACCGAGTCGCTCATGTTGGTCGCAATTGTCAGGCCATCGTCGTCGATGGAGTCAGTGAGGTACCCGCGCGCAGTTTCGCCGCTCGGTGGAATCGTCCACAGGCCGTCGCTGACCAGACGTATGTTATTGGCGTGAATCGGGTCCCGAGCCGCTGCTAACCGAGCCTTGATTTCGGCCTGTTGGGCCTCGATTCCGTGCTCATTTAGCGGTTGAGGCGTGGTACTCATTTCCGCGTTATGTAATCCTAGTTCTTTCTCGAAGCCGATGAATGAAAGCGTCCGGCGAGGAATCCGCCGGAGCGTTCCCTGTTGCAGACTGGTCGTTTCACCATTTCGGTCGGTTGTGTTCCCGTCGGTCGTTGCGTAGAACTCGTACTCTAATCCAACCAGCCCCTGCGGATTATCGAACGTTCCCTCTGTGACTTCTGTTTTGATGACTTGGGCGTCCTCCTCGACTTGAGTCTGGAACTCGCTTTGAGAGACATCCAACACGTCCCCAATCTCTGCTCCGAGGTCTGTCCGAGTCACGGCTGACCTTTGCTACGATGATCTGAAAAAAGCAGGGTCTGAGACTCGTCAAGAAGAATTCTGCCAGGACCGTTATACTATACACCCGGACGTGACTCTGTTACGCGCCACGACACCAGATCAATACGTTCGGCTCGTGATACCCTGGGTTTGTGACGGCACGGCTTGCACAAATCACGTCCGGGTGTATATCAGGCGAATGCCATGGCCTGTTCCTCTTCGAGCGGGTCGACCGGGCGGTCGAACGCTACTCGGTCTTTGGATCTGTCGCTCGGATTCCCGACGTCCCTCGGAGGGTCCGGGCAGACGGGGAGGTGAATTCATACTGTCGGCTGTGACTCGATGGAGATATTCGCCACCCCGGGTGGCGAATTCCTCCACGAACTTACAGCCGACAGTATCAACAGGCACAGAATATTTGTTCGCCGTCGGTCAAAACGGGGGCATGGAGAGCCCGACAGTCGGCTTCGATCGGTCGCGGGCCGCCTGGTGGGGAATCATCCTGGTTCTGGGAGTCATGTTCGCCTGGTTCGTCCGCTCGTTCGTCGGGACGTTCGTTCTCGGGGTTTTCTTCTACTACGCCGTTCGACCGCTCCACGAGCGGGTCGCCAGCCGCGTCAGCAGCCGCAGCGTTTCGACGGTCGTGACGTTCGGACTCGTGTTGATCCCGATCCTAGCGCTCGTTGGCTACGCGGGACTGGTGGCGCTGCGCGAACTGTTTGCCGCCGTCGATCAGCAGATCGTCAACTAGGCGCTCTCGCTCTTCCAGAGCGACCCGGAAAGCGTCCGTGAACTCGTGCAGTCGCCCCGGGCGGTGCTCACCAATCTCGAAAATCCGGCCATGTTCACGAAGTACGCCCAGCAGGGTATCGGGATATTCGGGACCACGGCGAACGCGTTGCTCCACCTAACGCTCGCGCTTGCGGTCTCGTTTTTCCTGTTGCGCGATGGGCCGCGGATCGAGGAGTGGTTCCGGACGAAGATCGCGGACGAGGACGGTATTGCGGAGGCCTACGTGACGGCGGTCGACACCGACCTCCAGATGGTTTATTTTGGGAACGTCCTCAGCGTGGTCGCGGTCGCGGCGATGTCACTCGGCGTCTATCACGGATTCAATCTCGTGGTACCCGGAACGCTGAGGATCCCATTCCCGACCCTGTTGGCCCTGTTGACGGGGCTGGCGACGTTCGTCCCCCTGGTCGTCGGCAAACTCGTCTACGTTCCGCTGTCGGGATACCTGGCGTACGCGACGATCCAGACCGGCACGACGACCGGACTGGTCTGGGTCGGCGCGTTTGCCCTCGTCTCGTTTTTCCTCCTCGACCTGCTTCCGCAGACGTTCATCCGGCCGTACGTCTCCGGGCGGTCGCTACACTCGGGGCTGGTGTTGCTGGCGTACGTGCTCGGCGCGGCGCTGTTTGGCTGGTACGGGCTCTTTCTGGGGCCGCTCCTTCTCGTCTTGGTGGTACAGGCGACGAACGTCGTCCTTCCCGAACTGTTACACGGTGAGCCCTTGAGTACCGACACTCATTTATGGATCGGGTCGGACCCTGCCGCCGAGCGGGACGACGCGGCCGTCAAGCCCACCGACGGAGACGGCAATACTGACGCGGATGCCAGCGGCGACGGCTCGTGATAATGACTACTCTCACTTTTTACCGCCGATCGACACCCCCGTTAACGGCGATCGGCGGTAAGAGACGAGAGTAATCATTATGACACCGGTCCGTACGCGTCGTTCTGGGTCCCATCTTTGGGGTGAGTTTCGTCTCCTCAATACTTCTGTCCGACAGTATATCGGCGACGACAGCCGTCGCTCGCGACTGGCGACCGATCTGTGACTGAAAACTCAGTCCACGCCCGGGGCCCCGTGGCTTATTGATACGTCTCCAGCAGCAAGATAAAATAGCAATATTGCGATCAGCATAGCGAGTTTGATCAGATTCGGTCCCGTGATGTATGAGCGCACATTCATGGGTAATTAGACCTCGTTGGACTGACTTCCCGAGCGACGTCGGTGGACGCCGTATGCGGCGACAGCGGTTGCAGCGACGATACCTCCAATCTTGGCCTTGCTGAACTCCATATGAGCAATATAGACCGGGTGTGAGATAGAACATGGCTCTAATTATCGGCAAATCGCCAATCGAGAAGTAAAAGAGTCTTATTGTTATCGTCAGGGTAGCCGCTTCCAGCGACAGAGTCGGATCTCCCCTATACTCTCGGACAGAAGTATTGATAATTCGAAGGCCCCCCGTCCTGGGGGTTCGATTATCAATGTCTCTGTCCGACAGTATACCTGATCGAATCGAAAGCGAACCTCGACGACGCTCGCGAGGAGCACGACTGCGCGCGATACGGGTCGACAGAAGTCCTGATAGATAGACGATCGCCCCCCGGGGACGCCTACAGGAGGAACTCCTCGGTCGGCGCGTCGAGGTCA
>JBDGQL010000263.1:0-4185 GCA_042219105.1 Karumarchaeum halophilus (SeqCode)
GAAATCAATCAGATCACGGTCATTATTCAGCTTTGTGTTCGCTACACTACTGTACAACCTGTGGCGACTCACGGACTTTCTGGTAAAGGTGGGACTGGAGCGAGAGATTCGGTCGCCGCCAGCCTTGACCGCCAGGACGTTCGTCCGGGGGGTCGGTCGTTCTCTCCGAGAAGGCGGTTGACGGTTTGGTTTCGTTCCTCGGTTTGCTCATAATGTCTGTTGTAGCTGTTTACCGGTGATCGCCACCCCCGGTGGCGGCGAGCACCGGTAAGAGACTACAACAGACATTATCACCGACAGCTGCAGGACTCGTTTTTGGGCCGCTATCGCCGGAGAATTCTGCGGTGAGTCGACCGTTGGTCCATCACCGCCCCAGAGTCACGGCACTCTGGCTCTAAAATCCATCAGATTTCAGCAAGTACCCGCGAAATTCGTTTGTAGGGCGATCAGATCCCAGAAACGTGATGAGTCCGGGATCGATGCAATCACCATGTCGCCGTCCGTTCTCAATTCCCACGTCGACTCCCCGGAGACCGCCGAGAGCGTCGCCGGGTTTGCGGCCGCCTGGGATGGCCGGGACCCCCCGTTATCGGAGTGACCATCGTGGTCCGGACGAATTAATAAATACCGGTAGGTGTTATGTGATCGCATGATGACGGATCCGACGATCCTGGTCGCCGGTGACGGGCTCGTGGATTTTGTCCCACACAACCCCGGCCCGGTGAGCGACAGTGGCGGATACAAACCGACCTTTGGGGGGTCTGGTGCAAACGTCGCGATGGCGCTGGACCGGCTTGGCGTCCCGCCGCTGTGCTGGACGCGGCTGGCGACCGACAACCTCGGAGCCTTTCTCCGGGAACATTTCGCATCCTCCGACATTCCATCGGATCTGCTCGTTGTCGACGAGGATGCACGGACAACTATCGCGCTGGTCACACACGATGCCGAACGGGGCCCGTCGTTTGCCTTCTATCGCGAGGGGGGTGCAGACACCAGACTGCAACAGGGCACCGTTTCTGACGACACTCTGGAGTCGGTGTCGTGGGTTCATACGACCGGGGTGACGATGAGCGTCGAACCGAGCCGGTCGGCGATGCTTGACCTCCAGTCGCGGGCCAGCGACCGCTGTACAGTGTCGTTAGATCCCAACTGGCGACCCGAGATGTGGCACAGTCCCTCCGAGTTCCGTGCTGTCGTCCGCGGCGCGTTGTCGGATGTCGATGTCGTCACAGCAACACCGGACGAGCTATCGGTCGCCGGGTTCGAGGCGAGCGGGCCGGCGGAGTTGGCGCGCACCGTTGCCGATGAGGGACCTCACACCGTGGTTCTGACTCTCGGGGATGCGGGTGCGTTCTGTTTCGGTACCGACGACAGCCCGGTGACCGGACAGGCACGCCACACGGGATACGAGGTCGACCCCGTCGACGCAACTGGTGCCGGCGACGTGTTTCTCGCGGGGTTCATCTCTTCGCTGACACACGGCGTCCGGGACCCGAACCGTGCGCTGGCGCTTGCAAACGCCGCCGGCGCTGTCGCGACGACACAGGCCGGTGCTGTGACGGCGCTGACCGGCCCCGACGCACTCCGACGCTTCCACGACGACATCCCCTGGCTGTCGTAGTGCCGACATGGACGGCTGTTCCAACAACTACCTTCGAACGCTGGAAGAGGAGGGGTTCCGCAATGTCGATGGTGGCGTCCACAAGTGTATCCAGACTACCCCGATCTTCCGGGCCGATTGCGAGCAGTATGCTGTCGTATGCCATACAAACCGAGTCGTGTGATGGATAATTAGGTGTTTGGGATCAGAGCGGATGGCCATCAGCCGGGACCGACGAACGGCCAAAACCAGGCAGGTGTGTCCAAGCGTCCCGATACACTCCACGGTGACCCGATCACACGTCGTGGACTTGCTCGAACGTCCGGTGAGCCAGATACGAGAGGTCGCGTGCCGACAGGAACGGGACCTCCTCAGCCCACGAGAGACACTCCTCATACCGGGCCCAGTCGTCCATCCACGTATAGTCCGACCCAAGCAGCAGGCGATCGGTACCGAACCACTCCGCGAGGTTGCGGACGTACCCCCACAGGTCCCGGTAGGGCCAGTTCTCCACGCTCGACCGGGGCAGCGAACTTATTTTGACCGCGACATTGTCGTGGTCGGCCACCGCCTCGAAATCTGTCCACGGGGCCGTATCGGGTGTCGTCGTCTCGTCAGGGAACCCCATGTGATCAACGACCAGTTGAACATCCGGGTGCCGTTCGGCAAGGGTCGCGACCATCGAGAGCTGCTCGGCTTTCGGAAAAATGAATACGGTTGTCTCTTGCCGGGCGGCCTCGGTCCAGACAGGTTCCAGATCGTCGTCAAGGATCCAATCGGCGGTCCGGTCGAGTTCTGTCGAGTGCTCTTCGTACTCGAGACATGCATGCATCCTCACACCAAGCATCCGGTCGTGGCCGGCGACCCGACGGAGCGCCGTCCGCACCTTCTCATAATGTCTGTTGTAGTCTCTTACCGGTGCTCGCCGCCACCGGGGGTGGCGATCACCGGTAAACAGCTACAACAGACATTATCAGGGTCGCCGTAGAAGTCCATCAGGCCGACCCCCCACAGGCGGTCCGGATACGCCTCGATGGAGCGCATCGTATACGCGTTCGCCCGGACGCCGCGACCGTACATCGGCGTCGTCACCACCACGGCCTCCTCGACGCCGGCAGCGTCCATGTCCTCGATGAGGTCGTGGGCGGTGTACGGCCCTTCCCAGCCCGGCGGAAGGACCGATTCGGGCCAAGGCAGTTCCGCGGTGTTGGGTCCCCAGGTATGAGTGTGGGTATCGATGAACCGCATCGTCATTCCAGGTTGCCGCCCCCGCTGACACGGACGATGTCGCCGACGACGTAATCGGCACGGTCGCTCGCGAGCCACAGCACCGCGTCGGCGAGATCCTCGGGCTGTCCGAGCCTGCCCAGCGGCCGCTGCTCGCCCCGAGCTCGCAGTATCTCCTCGGCGGTTCGGTCGGGATCGTCCGCCGCTTCCTGTTCGGCCTCATAACGGAGCTGGGCCGTCTCGGTCACGTCCGTCGAGATGGCGTTCATGCGGATGTCGTGTTCGGCTAGTTCCTGTGCCATCCGCCAGGTCAGCCCCTTAATCGATGTTTTCGAGATGCCGTACAACCCAAACGGCCCTGTCCGGCGGTCGCCAGCCTGGCTCGTGTGGTTGATTATACAGCCCTCGATCCCCTCGTCGATCATGTGGCGTGCGACCCGCTTTGCAGCGTAGTACTGTGCACGGACGTTGACGGCCATCGTATTGTCCCACTGTTCGAGGGTGGAGTCGACCAGCGACCCCTCCTCGGGCCAGACGGCTGCGTTGTTGACCAGCAGGTCGATCCCCCCGAACTCATCGACAGTCCGGTCGACAAGCGTGTCAATGTCATCGGTCGACCCGACGTCCGCGGTGATACCGATAACGCGGCCCGCGCCACGCTCGTCCAGTTCCGTGGCGGTGGATTTCACCGCCGACTCTGTCCGGGAGCTGACGACGACGTTGCCGTCGGCGTCGGCCAGTCCAGCTGCGATTCCCCGACCGATCCCCTTTGTGGACCCGGTGACGACGGCAGTCTCGCCGCTGAAGTCGTACTGTGTTCGTCCGACCATACCAGCCGATTACTCTCCACGATGAAATGAAACCACTGGTGAAAGCCCTACGTTTATTTTTCGTGGTGTCACATGCTGTGTCATGGGGCCAGAGATAACCAGCATCGAGTCCACCGAGTTCGCCTACCCGATCGAAGATGTCGGGACAGACCAACACGGGTTCAACCTCGTGTATGAACCGGGCTCGGTGACCGAGCGGAAACTATTCGGAATCAAGATCCACACCGACGACGGGATTACCGGGGAGTACGTCGGCGGCAATTCGCCGGGTGCGGCCCAGATAAATAGCTTTGCCGACTATCTCGTCGGCAAGAACCCGCTCGAACGGGAGCGTCACTGGAGTGAGATGAAACGCGCGATGCGCAAATACGACCGAATGGGGATCGGCGGATTTAAGATCCATGGCTGGGGTGGTAGCGAGGGATCCCGTGACCTCGATCGGGAACTCGCGGCTGTCCACGCGGTCGGCGAGCGGGTCGGCGATGAGATGGACCTGATGCATGACCCGGCCTGCGAACTGGAGACCTA
>JBDGQL010000140.1:0-4184 GCA_042219105.1 Karumarchaeum halophilus (SeqCode)
AATATCCCAACGCTTGGGATTCCTCCGCCTTCAGGCGGAGGAGGAGGTCAAGACGATACGGCTTGTTCGGGTCAGGTCGGGACGACCTTGATCGGCCGCCGCTGATCGATCGCGGCCTCCAGTTCCTCCGCGATTGCGCTCCCCCGCGAGACCTGGATTTCGCCGCCGTGGCCGACTGTCGCGGTGAACAGGTACTCTTCGCCCGCCTGCACCTCGACGGTTTCCCCAACGTAGCCGTCCACGGGGATCACGACGTGGTTGCCCGTGATGTCGGGCGCGACGATCGCGCCGTTGCCGGTGTCCGCGACAGCGTCGGGAACGGCGGGCGACTCGGGGTCGTTCCGCCCTGTTTGCCCCCGGCCGGTCGGTCGCTCCTCGTGTGTTCGCACGTCGATGTCGATTCCCAGGCGGTCCTCGATGTCGGAGATGCGGCCCCCGCCCTTGCCGATCACGGCGGAGATGTCGTCGTCGTCGACGTACACGATGGCCCGATCCTGGCTCGCGAACTCCACCTCCACGTGGCCGTGGGCGATCGAACGGATCTCGCTTTCGACTTCCTGGCGCGCCAGTCGCTCGGTTCCGCTTTCGGATTCGTCGGGCGCGTCGTCACCAGTGAGGGGAACGGTGACGACCTGGCGGTTGAACGTGTAGATCTCGTACTCGGGGACGCCCGTCTCGAACTCCGAGATCATGATCACGGGGCGGGCGAGGTCCTCCTCGGTGAGCCCCTGGGGAACCTTCACCTCCGTCCGCACGTCGTACACCTTCCGGACCTCCCCGGCCTCGATGTAGATCACGGTGTCGACGATCTGGGGAATCAACCCGAGTTCGACCCGGCCGATGAGGCGCTGGAGGGCGTCGATCGCCCGGGTCGCGTGGACGACGCCGATCATGCCCACGCCCGCCAGCCGCATGTCCGAGAACACCTCGAAGTCGTCGGTCTTTCTGACCTCGTCGTAGATCGTGTAGTCCGGCCGAACCATCAACAGGGAGTCCGCGGTCGTCTCCATCGATCCGCCGAGTTCGGTGTACTGGGTGATCTCGGGGCCGACCTGGAGGTCCCGGGGTTTCTCCATCGTCTTGACGGCGTTGTCGTTGTCGGCGAGAAACTCCGCGACAGCCTGTGCGAAGGTGGTTTTCCCGGCACCCGGGGATCCGGCGATCAGGACGCCACGCTTCTCCTCGAGCAAGCGCCCCCTGAGATCGTCCGCGTGCTCGTAGTCGGCGAGGTCGGTCTCGACTATCGGCCGGACGGCGGTGATCTCCCAGCCGTCGGCGAAGGGCGGACGCGCAATAGCAATCCGGAACTCCCGGAACTGGACGATCCGCATACCCTCCTCCTGGAGTTCGACGAACCCCTCGGGACTCGCCGCCGCCGCCGCTTCGATCTCTGCCGCCCACTCCTCCAGTTCGTCCTCCGTCGAGACCCTCTCCCGGACGGCCTCGAACGTCATCTCGCCGACCTCGCCGCGCTTTGCCATCGGGGGCGCGCCGGCCCGGAGGTGGACGCTCATCGTGTCGGGGTCGAAAAAGTCCTCGATCGCCAGGCGCTCGACCGTCTCGACATCGGGCTCGACGTACTCCACGTCCAAGCCCTTCGCCCTGGCCACCTCGCTTTGCACCTGATCGGAGGTGAGGACGGTCGCGCTCTCCGTCTCCGCGAGGTCGCGGATCAGCGCGTCCACCTCGCCGCTCGCTGCCTCCTCTCGCTCGCTGCCCGTCGGGCGGCGACCGGTGTACTCGACGGTGATCGCTCCTTCCTCGGCGAGGCCCGCGAGGCGCTGGAGCTCCGCGAGCCCGTCCCAGCCGGTGTCGACCCCGGCGTTGGCCTGGGATTCGAGTTCCGCGACGACCGCCTCCGGGACCAGAACCGCGGCGTCGTCGAACTCCCCGGCGTCGACGCCAGCGGAGACCCGGCCGTCGATGACGGCGCTCGTGTCCGGCACTAATTTCATACCTGAACGTAAAGATACCAGCGTTATATGCGGCGCGGTCCGGACGCACGATGGGGCGGCCTGCCCGGTCGTGTGGGAGCCGTCGTCTCGATCCGAAACCAAACCGCTTTCGTGG
Source organism: Karumarchaeum halophilus (SeqCode) (assembly GCA_042219105.1). Lineage (GTDB taxonomy): Archaea > Halobacteriota > Halobacteria > Halobacteriales > Hikarchaeaceae > CAYSJP01. Next base: position 2,071 of record JBDGQL010000140.1, read on the forward strand.
ACCGGGCGACGTTGGCCGAAACATGAGCAGTACGAGCCGGCGATCGCTGGTTCTCGGATTCGCCGGCGGGATCGCCCTGATGATCGGCCTGCTGTGGGTGGTCGAGGGCGCCAGGGTCGGCGCGATATTGCGTCGGGCGGACCCGGTGCTTTTCGGCCTGGCCATCGGGTTTGCGCTTCTCTGGCTCGTTGCCTGGGGGCTCATGCTCAGGACGGTTCTCGGTGCCGTCGGCGTCCAGGTCTCGACCACGACGTCGTTTTTCGTCCACGTGACGGCCGTGTTCGCGAACAACGTGACCCCCTTCGCGCAGGCCGGGGGTGAACCGGTGACGGCGCTTCTGGTGTCGCGGGTGTCGGACACGCCCTACGAGACGAGTCTCGCCGGCATCGCAAGCGTGGACGTGTTGAACGCCGTCTCGTCGATCGGACTGATGACGTTCGGCGTCGCCGTCTACGCGGGGTCAGTCACGCTCGGCTCGGGGCTGTACGTGGTCGTAGGGTCGACACTCGGGTTCGCCGTCATCACTCTCGTCGTGTTCTTGCTTCTCTGGCAGTATCGCACGGCGCTTACCGCCCGGGTAGCGGGGGCGGTGTCGACGGCCGTCGGGTGGGTACAGTGGGGACCTCTGGCATCGCGACCGCTGTCCGAAGCCGACATCGCGGACCGCATGCGCGGGTTCTTCGGGAGCGTCGAGCGGGTTGCGAAGAACCGACGCGGGGTCGTCGTCGCCCTCGGTCTCTCGACAGTCGGGTGGCTGCTCCAGGCCGTCGCCCTCGTGACTACCTTCGCAGCGCTCGGTGAGGCCCTCCCGTTAGGCGTTGCCCTCTTCGTCATCCCGCTTTCCAACCTCGCCGGCGTGACCCCGCTCCCCGGAGGTCTGGGCGGTATCGAGGCGGCACTCGTCGCCCTTATCGTGCCGACGACGGGCATCAGCGCGGCCGTGGTGACCGCGGCCGTCCTGCTGTTTCGCGTTACCGTCTACTGGATCCCCGTCGCTCTCGGTGGCACGTCCGCGACCGCGTACAGCGTCGGAGCGCTGTCCTGATATTGACACACTCCTCGCCTCGGAAGGCTACGGGATTCTCTCTCTTTCTCGAGACGATGAGCCGTACAGCATCCCAGTATCGTTCGGATACGACGGCGAATCCATCTACCTTGGACTACTCGAGCTCGATCAAGACCCGACAAAGATGGAGTTCATCGCGGACGGGGCAACTGCTCGGCTCCTGGTCACGGATATCGGCCATCGATTCGATTGGCGAAGCGTCGCAATCACGGGCCCGGTCCGATCGGTCGAGGAGAGCACCGAGCAATGGGAGCACCTTCTGGACACCCTCGCAGACAACGCGTGGTTCATGCGGAGCTTCGAACGATCCGATGCGATCGAGTCCATCCAGGGATGGGAACTCGAGATTGACGAACTCACCGGGCTGGAACAGACAGAAGAAAGCCACGAGTGACTCGACCAGGATATTCGCCACCCCGGGGTGTGGAGTATGGGGCCGACAGTGTCAGGCGATCGGTTCGGCCTCGCCGTACACTGCAACGACGACCGCCGTGGCGAAGGACGCGCCGTCGGTCACCTCGCTTTCCACCTCGACGGACGTGTCGCCGAGATCCCGGCTGCGAATCTCCCTCGCATGTTCGAGTCCGCGCCCGATCCGGCGGCGGGCCTCCGCCGGGTCGAACTCGCCGCCGGTCTCGTAAAACACGCCCGCCCCGCGGTCACCCCTGCGCGTCCAGCCCAGTGCCGCGGTCGCGCGTCCCGTCCCTTCGACGGTCGCGCGCGCCTGAACGACTGTGAGGGTTCCGCCGACGGGACCGAGATCGGGCGCCACGTCGCGGACCTCGATGTAGGCATCGGGTGGCACGACCGAGGAGAGGGTGAGCAGGTTGTACTCATGTACGCCGGCGTCGGCGAGGGCGGCGTCGTATGAGGCGACCGCGGTCGGACCGCCCGCGGATCCGGCGACGACGCGGATCGCCGTCCCCATCAATAAAACGCCGGCGTCCCGTCGGTGGCGATGGGTGTACTCGTTCCCTCTTCGAGTTCGAGTTTGTCGATAGCGCGGTGGAAGTCCCGGGTCCGGACGGTGGTGCGGTCGTCGCGGATG
>JBDGQL010000095.1:0-4012 GCA_042219105.1 Karumarchaeum halophilus (SeqCode)
CCCCCGGGACGGGGGGCCTTCGAATTATCAATACTTCTGTCCGACAGTATATCAATCTCTCCGCCCCGCCCCGACCGCCGACTCGCCGACCGGATCGTGACCCTCGATCACCTCCTGACCGCCCATGTACGGCCGGAGTGGTTCGGGCACCGTGATCGTGCCGTCGTCGTTCTGGTAGTACTCCATGATCGCCACGAACGTCCGCGGGACGGCGACACCGGATGCGTTCAGGGTATGGAGATGTTCCGCCGATTCGTGGCGCTCCGGTCGGTACCTGAGTCCGGCGCGGCGAGCCTGGAACGCCTCGAAGTTCGAAACGCTGGAGACTTCGAGCCACCGTCCTCCGACCTCGGGGCCCCCTTCCATGTCGTCGCCGGGCGCCCACACCTCGATGTCGTACTTTTTCGCCTGGCTGAACCCCATGTCGCCGGTACACATCGACAGGACCCGGTAGGGCAGGTCCAGGCGCTGTAGCACCGCCTCTGCCTCCTCCAGTAGAGCCTCCAGGCGGTCGTAGCTCTCGCCGGGTCGGACGAAGTTGACGAGTTCGACCTTGTTGAACTGGTGGACGCGGACGTACCCCCGGGTTTCAGTTCCGTGCTCGCCGGCCTCCCGCCGGAAGTTCGGCGAGACCGCCTGGTGTTTGATGGGCAGGTCGTCGTCCAGCAGTATCTCCTCGCGGTACATGTTCGTGACGGGGACCTCCGCAGTCGGCAGCAGCCAGAGGTCGTCGTCCCCATAATCGTCGTCCGGGCGGGCGCCGACGCGGTAGGCGTCCTCGGCGAACTTCGGGAGCTGACCCGTGCCCCGCATCGATCGGCTGTTGACCGGCAGCGGCGGGAACACGTCGGTGTACCCCTGCTCGCGGTGGACTTCCAGCATGAACTGGACCAGGGCGTACTCCAGGCGCGCCCCGTCGCCTTTGAGGAACTGGAACCCTCCACCGGTGACCTTCGCACCGCGCTCGAAATCGATGAGCTCCAGCTCCTCGCCGATGTCGTAGTGGGGGACGACCTCCTCGGGCAGGTCACGCAGGTCCGTGAAACCCTCCCGGTAGCGCTCGACGTTGTCGGACTCGTCAGCGCCGACCGGGACCGACTCGTGGGGGACGTTCGGGAGTTCGAGCAGGGCTTCTTCCAGCTTTGCTTCCAGTTCGTCGGCGCGGGCCTCCACCTCGGCTAACTCCTCCTTCAGTTCGCCCGAGCGCTCGATGGCGTCCTCGGCTTCCGCCTCTTTGCCCTCGCGTTTGAGTGCCCCGATGCGCTCGGAGACCTGGTTGCGCTCCTGACGGAGGTCGTCGCCCCGTGCTTTCAGCTCGCGCCACTCCTCGTCTGTATCGAGCACCTGATCCAGGTCGATCCCCTCGACGCCCTTGACCTCGATCGCCTCCCTGACGGCGCCGGCGTTCTCCCGGACGAACTGGCGTGACAGCATTTTCCGAGGGTTCTCGGGGACTCCGGAAAACCGTATCGTTCCCACGTCACGGACCGGCGTCAGCCCCGACGGGGCGAAGGAACGCCGTCGCCACGCCCGCGAGGACGAGCAGACCGGCGCCGAGCCGGAAAGTGGGATTCCAGCCCAGGCTCACGATTAGCCCGCTCGTGACCGTCCCGCCAACGACGCCGCCCCACAGCTTCGCCGAGTAGAGGGCAGCGTAGTTCTCCGAGGAGTGGCTCGTGCCGTAGTACTCACCGACGATGCTCGGAAACACCGCGAAAACGGGGCTCCTGAAGAACGCGGCCGCGGCGATCAGGGCGACGAACGCCGCGCCGACCCCTTCGACGGCGAACAGCGACGCCCCCGCCAGGCAAGTGCCACAGGCCACCAGCGACAGTGCGATGGTCCGCTCGCGCCCGAGTCCGTCCGACAGTGCTCCGCCGGCCGCTCCCCCGGCACCGTCACCCAGGGCGACCAGCGACGCCGCGGCGGTGGCCGCCGCCGCGGGCAGCGCCATCGCGTCAGCGTAGGCGACGATCTTCCCGACGATCATCAGCCCGACCCCGTTGACGATCACGAACACCGCGTACAGGAGCCAGAACTGCCAGGTCCGAATCGCATCACGCCAGGTGTACGACACCGTCCCCACGTCGGCTCCGTCACCCCGTGTCCCGCTCTCGCCCGCCCCGTCGGTCGATACGGTCGCCTCTCCGGGACCCTCGGAGTCGCCGGGATCGCGAAGGAAGGGGACGCCGACCAGCGCCAGGATGCCGACCGCCACGGCCAGCGCCAGGAGCGTCCGGACGAAGTTCGCCTCGATCCGGCCCCTGACCAGGATTATGAACACGAAGCTCATTCCGGCGTACGAGGACGCGACGAGCCCGGTCGCCAGCCCGCGTCGATCGTCGAACCACTTCACCGGAGTGTTGATCATCACGCTGTAGGCCGCCCCCGCCCCGACGCCGCCGATCGCGTATGCGACGTACATGACGGCGACGTTCGACGCGAACGCGGTTCCGGCGTAGCCGGCGGTCATCAGGACGCCCCCGGCCGCCAGCGGCAGGCGCGGGCCGTACCGGTCGCGCACCCACCCTGCCGGGAACTGCGACACCGTCTGGAAGACGATGAACAGCGTGAAGACGGTGCCGAGCGCCGTCTCGCCCGCGCCGATCCGGGCGCCGAGGGGTCCCCGGATCGACGACCACCCGAACTGGTAGGTCCCCGCGGCGCCCATCCCCACCACGGCGACGGCGATCAACCACCAGCGCGAGATTCCTAACTCCGACTGGGCGGTCACACCCCCACTACATGCAGGCGGCGCATAACTCTTACACCCGGACACGAATGGATTAACACGCGGGTCGGTTATCCCCAATCGACACTATTTTTCCGGCCAATCAGGGAACAATCACGTTGACTGGTTCGTGTCCGGGTGTACTGTCCGTCTTGTGTATACGGGTCGACAGAACTGTTGATAGAATTAGCCTCCACCGTACCCGGCGAATATCTATCAGGACTTCTGTCGACCCGTATATCTAGATCAACCGACCGTATGAACGTTTTTGTCGATGCGGCGCCGCTTCCGGGTATGGCGATCGGAGACGTCGAGGCAATCGAGGGTGTTCCAGGGACGCACTACGTCGACACCGGGATGTACGAGACGGCGGGATACGGCGCGGTGTACGTGATCGACGCAGAGCGCCCGGCGCTGGTCGAGACGGGAATCGGGACCGACCGGGAGCGCGTCCTGGCTGCGATAGAGGCCGCCGGGCTCTCCGCGGCGGACATCGAGGTCATCGCGGTCACGCACGTCCATCTCGACCACGCCGGCGGTGCGGGGTTTCTCGCCGCGGACTGTCCGGACGCGACGGTGTACGTCCACCAGATCGGCGCCCCCCACCTGGTCGATCCCGCGCGGCTCTGGGAGGGGACGAAAGCGGCCGTCGGCGGCCAGATCAAGTACTACGTCGAACCCAGACCGGTCCCCCGGGAGCGCGTCACCGAACTCGAGGACGGCGACGAGATCGATCTGGGCGACCGGCTGCTCCGCGCACACCATGCCCCCGGTCACGCGCCCCACCAGGTCGTCTTCCACGATCCCGGAGCTAACGCCGTTTTCGTCGGCGACGCCGCCGGGCTGTACGTTCCCGAACGGGACACCGCATACCCCACCAGCCCGCCGCCGAACTTCGACCTCGGAGAGGCGGTCGCGGACACCGAGATGGTCGCCGACCTGGACCCGGAACGGCTCCTGTACACGCACTTCGGTCCCGCCGGGACGGACGAGGCGGGGGCCGACCCCGCGTCCCTGCTTGGCGCATACGCCGATCGGCTCCGGGAGTGGGTCGACGACGTCGAGCGCGCTCACGAGGAACTCGGTGACGAGGAGGCGGTCATCGAGCGGTTCGTCGCGGAGACGGACCTGGACGCAGTCTGGGGCGAGACGAAGACCCGCTACGAGACGGCGCTCAACGTGCGGGGCGTGTTGCGCTCTCTCGGTCGGTATACGGGTCGACAGAATTCCTGATAGATATTCGCCGGGTACGGTGGAGGCTAATTCTATCAACAGTTCTGT
>JBDGQL010000004.1:0-4008 GCA_042219105.1 Karumarchaeum halophilus (SeqCode)
TCGTCATCGCCGGGTACGTCCTTGCAGCGGCGAGCACGATCACGCTCACCGGTTGGGTGTTCTGGAGCCATCGGGACGGGCCTACGGAACGCGCGTTCGGCATTCTCGTCGGGTCGATTGCGCTGACAGTGATCGCGTTCACGGCGCGGCTGTTCGCCGCCGACCTGGGCGCGAAGCTCGTCTGGGAGCTGGTGGGCTACGCCGGGCTGGTAGTGCTTCCGGCCGCGTTCCTCGTCTTCGCGCTCCGGTTCACCGGACGCCACGAGTGGGTGTCCCGGCCGGTGCTCGCCGCGCTCTCCGTTCATCCCGTGTTCACGCTCGTCTTGCTGGCGACGAACCCCGGTCACGGGCTGTTTTATGCGGGCGTGAGCCTCACCGAGGTCGGGGACCTGTCGCTTCTGGTCTGGACGTCCGCAAACGCCGGTCCCGCGTTCTGGATACATCTGGTGTACTCCTACGGGCTACTGTTTTTTGGCACCGTCCTGTTACTCCGGTCCGCTCTCACGTCGAACAGACTCTACAGGGCCCAGACGGCAGCCATCGTTGGGGGCACGCTTCTCTCGTGGGGAGTGAATCTAGCAGTCGTCGCCGGTCTCGGACCGGAGTACATCGACCTGACGCCGCTGGGGTTCGCCCTCGGCGTGATCGTCCTGGCGGTTGGCGTCTTCCGGTTCCAGCTGCTCGACATCGTTCCCGCTGCGAGACGGACCCTCGTCGAATCGCTCGACGACGCCGTCTTCGTTCTCGATAGCGAGAACCGTATCGTGGAGACGAACCCCGCCGGCCGGGCGTCACCCTGTCTCCACCCCGAGGTCGATGATCCGGTCGGGCAACCGCTCCAGTCCACGCTCCGAGATGAACTGGCAGGGCAACCGGCTTTCGAGGACGGGACGGCCGAGTGCACGCTCCGGATCGACGGCGATCGGCGGCACTTCTAGGGCCGAAGGACGCCGATCACCCGACCGGGAGTGGCGGGCACGACGCTCCTCACCGTGACGGAGGTCACCGAACGACGACAACGAGAACGGGAACTCAAGCAAACCAGGGACCAGCTAAACTCGTTCATCGAGGCCTCGCCGGTGGCGATCTTGACGGTCGATCCCGACGGCGACGTCACCCTCTGGAATCCGGCCGCCGAGGAGATGTTCGGGTGGACCGAGGCGGAGGTCATGGGCGAGTTCAACCCCGTGATCCCCGACGAGAAACGGGACGAACACGACGATCTCAGGGACCGCGCCTTTTCCGGGGAGTCGTTTTCGGGGGTCGAGCTCCGACGCCGGACCAAGGACGGAACGGAGATCGACGTGTCACTGTCGGCAACACCCCTGTACGATGCCGACGGCGAGTTGATCGAGGTGGTGGCCTTTCTGGATGACATCACCGACCGAAAGGAACGCGAGCGGGAGCTCCGTGAACTCACGGAGCGGCTGGACCTGGCCGTCGAGGGTGCGAATCTCGGCGTCTGGGACTGGAACATGGAGACCGACGCGGTCACGTTCAACGAGCAGTGGGCCGAGATGCTCGGGCTCTCACTCGACGAGATCGAACCCACGCTCGAGACGTGGGAAGAACGCGTCCATCCCGAGGATATGCCACGGGTCGAACAGCAGTTGAACGCTCACATCGAGGGCGAATCCGAACTGTACGACTGTGAACACCGGATGCAGACCGGTAACGGGGACTGGAAGTGGGTCCGTGACGTGGGCGAGGTCGTCGACCGCGACGACGACGGGGAACCGACACGCGCCGTCGGCATTCACATCGACGTGACCGAGCGCAGGGAGACACAGGAGGCACTCGAAGAGGAACGAGACACGTTCGCTCGGGGGCCAGCCGTCGTATTCAGGTGGGAGAACGCACAGGGTTGGCCTATCGAGTACGTCTCGGACAACGTGACCGAGGCCCTCGGGTACACGCCCACACAACTGCAATCCGGCGAGGTTCCATACGTGGACCTGGTTCACGACGATGATCTCGACCGCGTGGGCGCGGAAGTCGAGAAGCACACTCAGAGTGGGGCCGAGCGGTTCAGCCACGAGCCGTACAGAATGGTGACCGACGCAGGCGATGTGCGGTGGGTCCTGGACAACACCAAAATCATCCGCAACGACGGGGAGATTACTCACTACCTCGGCTATCTCATCGACATCACGGAACGAAAACGGCTGGAGGACTCGCTCCGTGAGAGTGAGGAGTCACTCCGTGACCTCTACCGGATCACGTCCGATACTGACCTGTCCTTCGAGGAGAAACTCGACCGGATCCTCGAACTCGCCCGTGACCGCCTCGACCTCCCGGTTGCCTTCCTGACGCGAATCGAGGACGACACACAGCACGTCGTCGAGGCCGTCAGCTCCCACGACCGCCTCCAGGCGGGTGCGTCCGCCCCGCTTTCGGAGACGTACTGTCGCAAGACGGTCGAGCAGGCGGGGTTGCTCGGCGTCCAGGACGCCATCGAGGAAGGGTGGGCATCCGACCCGGCCTACGAACGGTTCGATCTGGGCTGCTACCTCGGCGGGAAGATCATCGTCAACGAGTCCCTCTATGGGACGCTGTGTGTTGCCGGCAACGCGGCCCGCGAGCGCTCCTTCAGCGAATCGGAACGGGCATTCGTCGAACTCCTCGTTCAGTGGGTCGGTTACGAGCTACAGCGGGATCGCCTGGAGGGGAAGCTCCGCGACCTCCAGGAGGTCGCCGGGAAGCTGATCGAGGCGGGATCGATCGACGAAATCGGTGACGTTGCCGTCGCGTCCGCCGAGGAGATACTCGGCCTGGAACTAACCGGGATCTGGACGTACGACGAGGAGCAGGATGCGTTGCTCCCGGTCACCGGGACGGCCCGGGCTCGGGAGCTGTTCGGGTCGTTACCCCGGTTCGAGCCGGGGAACAGCCTCGCGTGGGACGCCTTCGAACGGAATGAGATGGCTGTCTTCGAGGACGTCTCGACGGTTGAGGGGCGGTACCGCGAGGACACGGATATCCGCGCCGAGATCATCCTCCCTCTGGGAGACCAGGGCGTGATTACCACCGGCTCCCGGTCCAGACGCGAGTTCAGCGATACCGACATCGGGCTGTTCGAACTGTTTGCCTCCACCGTTTCGAGTGCGATGCTCCGGGCCGAACGCGAGCAGGCACTCCGGGAGACCCGCGCGGAACTGGAGCAGTCCAACGAGGATCTGGAGCAGTTCGCCTACGTGGCCTCCCACGACCTCCAGGAACCACTGCGGACGGTGTCGAACTACCTCCAGCTGCTAGAGCGACGCTACGGAGACGAATTGGACGGGGATGCCGAGGAGTTCATCGAGTTCGCCGTGGACGGCGCCGAACGCATGCACGAGATGATCCAGGCGCTTCTGGAGTATTCGCGGGTGGACACCCGCGGTGAACCGCTCAGGCCCACTAATCTCCAGTCCGTCTACGAGAAGGCCCGTCGGAACCTCCGCGTGGCGATCGAGGAGAGTGACGCCACGATCACTGCCGACGAACTCCCGACGGTGCGGGGCGATGAGAACCAGCTCGTCCAGCTGTTCCAGAACCTGCTGGACAACGCGATCAAATACACGGGAGAGGCGCACCCGCGCGTTCACATCTCGGCGGAGCGAACCGACCGCGGATGGCTGGTCACCGTCGAAGACGACGGTATCGGTATGACTCCCGAGGAGACGGAGCGGGTGTTCCAGATCTTCGAACGTCTTCACGGTCGGGAATCGTATTCCGGCACTGGTATCGGGCTGGCGGTATGTCACAGGATCGTGGACCGGCATGGCGGCGACATCTGGATCGAGTCCGAACGGGGCGACGGAGCGACGTTCTTCTTCACGCTCCCGGCGGTGAACGATGACCGATGACGCTACCCGGGCCGAGCCAGTAATCCTCCACGTCGAAGACAACCCTGCTGATGCACGACTGCTCGAGGAAGGATTTTCGGACGCGATCCGCGGTCACATCCACCGGTTGACATCCTCCCCGCGCTGAAGCGCGAGGATTCCACCGCTGGGGGTTCGGCTA
>JBDGQL010000268.1:0-3949 GCA_042219105.1 Karumarchaeum halophilus (SeqCode)
ACCTGCCTCGGTCCGCAGCCTCCTGAGGAGTTCGCTCGGGATCGGGATGTGCTGTTCGTCCTCGCGGCTGTACGTCGAACTCAGCTTCCCGAGGCGCGCGGCGAGGTACATGACCCTGTTCGCCAGATCCTCGTTCCCGGTGTAGAGCGTGTCCCGTTCCTCCCGGCAGCACCCGTCGCCGTCAAGCAACCCTTCAACTAACCCCTCGATCGCCGGACGCGGCCAGTCGAACGCCTCCCCCGGAACGGTCTTGTCCGATCCCGATCCCGCGAGGCCCCGTACGATCTTCGACCACAGCGCCGAACAGACGGTGAGGTTCGTGATTCGGTCGTTCTCGTGCCACGAGAGGCTCGCGTCGTACCCCTCGAAGAACGACGCGAACCGGTCCAGATGCTCCCGGTCCGTGTTCGAGACCTGTATCTGCTTGCGACGCGCGGACCCCTCGGCGACGTAGAACCCGACGACCCAGCCGAATTCGCGGGTGATCGGGAGCTCCCGCGGGAGTTGGTAGGCACTCTGCTTGAACGCCACCTCCACGCTTTCGGGCGTCGACAGCTTCGGGACGGCTTCGGTCGGAGCGCTCTCGTTCGCCTCGTAGTGGCCCATCGTCCCGTCCGGGATCACCTCCGGATCGACGTGTCCGAACCCGTCGGACGCATAGAGGGTCGTCTCGGCCGGCTCGACGTGGTCGAGAACGTCGACTGATCGCCGTTCACTGGCCGATTCGGGAAGTTCCTTCGGGACCATCACGGGGGTCCCCTCGGCGTCCTCGCTTGGAATCCGCGTCACGCCGCCGTGCTCGTCCAGGGTAAACAGGTTGTGGTCCCTCGTCACGTGGACCTGCCTGCCCGATTCCAGCGTCACGCGGTAGATCCGCTTCGTCGGGTTCGTGATGTGATCGGTCACCCTGTGGGTGCTCACGTCGAGCGTTCGCGGGTCGAAAGCGACTGCCCACGCCGGTCGCTCGTTTTCGACCACGTCGCCAATCTCGTGGAACCCGTACCCCTCCGCCGGCGTCCACAGGAACACCTCCTCCTCGTAGGGCAGCGAGGCGTGCACCACCACGGCGAGGCGTCCGAGTGACGATCGCCCCTCGACGTGTGCGATCAGATCCGAGGGAATCTCGACGCGCTCCCTGGTCGTCCCGAGAACGAAATCGCCCGGATGCAGGATGAAGTCTTCACCGTCCTCGACGACCGTCTCGGTGATGTACTCCTCGACCTCGCGCTCGGCGTCAGGGTGGATACAGGAAATGTTGGTGCGCTGGAACTCCAGGAACTCGCTGCCCAGCCGGAGGTCGACGCTGGCCGGCTGGATCTGCAGGTCGAGGTCCTCCAGGGGCTCGATCGCCAAGTCGCCGTCCTCCAGCCGGCTCAGGATGTCCCGGTCCGAGAGTATCATACCGGAGCGACCGGCCCCGGGAGATAAAAACCCCTGGTCGGAGACGCCGTCTCTCGAATAGATTGATGTTATACTGTCAGATAGAGACAGTGATACTCGAACTCCCAGGACGGGGGGCCTTCGAATTATCAATACGTCTGTCCGACAGTATATCACTCTCGACCGACGGCGCGACCGGACCGTTCCCGCGTCTCGAGTGCCCACACGTTGGGATTCTCCTGGAGTTCGCGTTCGGCGAGGAGGTTCGACTGGTACGCGTTGTCGATCATCGCCTCACGCGCGCCATCCCACCGTTCTACACTGATCCGGTCGAGTGGTCCGGCGACGATCACGCTCCGCCAGGACCCGTCGGGATCGATATCGAAGGCGGTGAAACTCGCCACGTCGGATCGTTGTGCGTACGTCTCCTTCCGGAGTTCGGTCGTCGCGCCGAGAAACACGAAGTACAGCGTGTCGTCGCCGTCGTACCCGAACGACAGCGGCACGCCGTACGGCACTCTCTCGGCGCTCATCGACAGAACGCCGACGCCGACCTCCGTCAGCACGTCGTCGATTTCCCCCTCGTCCATCTCGATTCCCAGCAGCGGTCGAACATCCGGATCCATACGTGGGATACGCGAACGTCCGGGCATAAAATCCCGACAGGATTCCCACGCGCCTGGAACGTGATCACTTATACTGTCGGTCACACGAGCACTTGGACCACGCCGAACAGCACGACGACCCCCAGCACGTCACAGACGTTCGTCACGATCGGGATGACGACGCTGTCGGGGTCGAGTTCGAGCCGGTAGGCGGCGTACGTCGCGAGCACCGCTACCAGGATGGCAAGCCCCGCGAGGACGATCCCGCTCGACAGGGCGATGATGACGACGGTCGCGAGCGGGAGCTCCGGCCCCGCTGTCACCCAGGTTATCGCCCAGGCGCCGGCACCGACCGCCGGAAAGATGCTCACTGCAAGCAGGACCGTCGTCGCGGTGTTGCCCACCAGCCGCTCGTTTCCGGGGTCGAAAGAGAGGACCCCGAGGTGGAAGTCCGTCGACAGCCGCGACGCGAGGATGCTCCCGAGGTTGCCGGCCGTGCCGATGGTGACCGGCACCAACACGAGCAGCGACGGGTACTCGAGCAGCGTCGCCTCGAACGACCCGAGCGTGAGCCCCCCCAGGAGTTCGAGAGTCGTGAGGGCGAGCAGGATCGGCAGGAGCGCGCGGGTGATCGACGGGACCGACCAGCGTGCCTCCATGCTCAGACGGCCAGGTCATCGAGACGCTCCGTGCCTGCCCGGGTCCCCTTGGCGATGAGGTGATCCCCACCACGGAGTTCCACGTCCGGGTCGGGCGACAGCAGCCAGTCACCCTGCGCTCCGTCGCCGGCGTCGCCGCGCCTGATCGCGAGTACCTGCACGCCGGAACCGGCTTCCCGTTCCATCTCCTCGATCGTGCCACCCTCTAAATCACTCTCGTCCCCGATCACGACGCGGGCGATGATCTCGTCGGTTTCGCCGACGGCCGCCTCGACGACCGGGTGGCTGCTGAACCCCCGGAGCACGCCTTCGCTGATCTCGACGGCCGCGTCGCTGATCACTTCCGTGCTGGCGGCGATGTGGAGCAGCCCGCGGATCGATGCCGGATCCCCCACCGATCCGGCCGCCCGGAGCGCCCACACCTCGAAGCGGGACTGGAGGGCGTCGACCTCGATCTCGAGTTCCCGCACCTCCTCGGCGAGGGCCGTGCTGTCGAACAGGACGCTCCCGTAAGCGAGATCGACCGCGAGTTCGCTCATGTTCTTCATCAACACGACCGACTCGACCGCCCGGTCGAGATCGGTTATCGACTCCGGCTCGGCATCCTCGCGATCGGGAGGTTCGCCGGTGAGATCCCGGTAGACGTCTCCGATGGCCTCGGCCGATCCGCGACAGATGAGCACGTCGTCGGGCCGGAGCCGCGTGTCCCGGTCGGGATCCAGCACCCACTCCTCGCCCCGGCGGATCGCGATCACCCGGACTCCGGTCTCGGTTTCGAGGTTGATCCCGCCTAGCGTCCGGTCCGCGTAGGCCGACCTGGAGACGACCGTCGCGCGGGCGAGCGTCTCGACGGCGTCGGGGAGATACCGCTTCAGCGCCGGCGGGTGACCGATGTCCTCCCGGATCACTTTCGCGATGTCGCCCGCGGCGTCGCTGATCTTCTCGGCCGCGCCCACGATGCCGAACACCGGCGCGAGCGACTCGGCGTCTTCCGGACTCCGGCCGGCCATCACGAGGCTCATTCGGGCCTGTAACTGGAGGACATCCATCCGAGACTCGAGTTCGAGCACCTCCTCCGCGAGGTCGGCGTCCTCGAACAGGACGGAGGAATAGGAGAGGTCGATCAGGAGTTCAGCGATGTCCTTCATCTCTGCGAGAATCGCCTTGACGCTCCGGGGCTCGTAGGCGACCGGGGCGTCCCGCGTCATGGCCCTGACTCCGGGGGCCCGACTGATAACGATTGTTCTCACTGTTTACCGGTGAGCGCAACCCCCGGTGGCGGCGATCACCGGTAAGAGACGAGAA
>JBDGQL010000102.1:0-3949 GCA_042219105.1 Karumarchaeum halophilus (SeqCode)
GTTACGGCCACCCGAAGGCCGAAGGATACCAAGCTACCCCACCGGCCCGCACGTTAGTCAAGACACCTGTCGTCTTTAACCCTTCTGGACTCCGGCCGGCATGCGGGGCTTCATAGGGTCAGTTGCAAGTCGTTCAGGGATCGACCACACGCAGTCGTGCGGTCGCACCCCAACACAGTTGCAACCGACCCTATCAGGACTCCGGGGGCGACAGGAACAGCGCGCCGCCGCCCGCGAGAAGCGCGCCGACGCCACCCACCGCGAAGGCGACATCCCAACCCACGACAGTCACCAGCCAGCCGACGACGACGCCCCCGAACACGCCGCCCCACATCTTCGCGGAGTACAGCAGCGCGTAGTTCGCCGAGGAGTTCCGCGGGCCGTAGTAGTCGCCCACGAGACTCGGAAACAGGGCGTACTGGGGGCTCCAAAAGAATACCGCGACGATAACGGCGCCGACGAAGGCCCACCGATTGCCGGCGCGGGCGAACCAGATCACGGCGGCGACGCCCATCCCTGACACCGTGAGGGAGGCCGCCATCGCGCGCTCCCGGGCGACGCGATCCGAGAGTTCGCCCACGACCAGTCGGCCGACCCCGGAGGCCAGCGGTAGCAGGGTGGCCGAGACGGTGGCGATAGTCGCCCCGAGTCCGTGGTTGTCGGCGAAGGAGACGATCCGCGCGGTGAGCATCAACCCTGCGCCGCTGCCCGCGACGAACATGGCGTACATGACCCAGAACTGCCAGGTGCGGACCGTCTCGCGCCAGGCGTACTGCCGCGCCTCCACCGTGCCGCCGTCGGCCCTCGTGTCGGAGTCCGTCTCGCGCCCGGGGTGCTCCCCATCTGCCTCCTCAATCCAGTCCACGGGCGGGTCCCGGAGGACGAGCGCCCCGACGACGATTCCGACCCCGATCAACAGGCCCATGTTCCGGAGGACCTCGGGGTAGCCTGCGGCGGTCGCGTTCGCCCGGACGTAGGGGACAAAGAGGGCGCTCCCGGCGGCAAAGGCCATGGTGCCCGCGCCGGTGGTCAGCCCCCGCCGGTCGGGAAACCACTTGATTGCGGTGTTGACCGCGACGGTGTAGACGATACCCACCCCCAGCGCCCCCACCCCATACAGGAGATACAGTTGCCAGACCGCCGTCGCGTATGCGAGGCCGACGTACCCGCCGCCCGCCAGCAGTCCCGCGAGAAGGGTCAGACGGCGCGGTCCCCGGCGGTCTCGCCACCACCCCACCGGGAACTGCGACCCGGCCTGGATGACGACGAAGACGGTGAAGACGAGCCCGATCGCCGCCGGTGAGATGTCCAGACTGCTGCTGAGTGGGCCCTCAATCGAGGACCAGACGTACTGGTAGGGACTCACCAGTCCCATCATGAGGGCGGCGGCGGCGATCTGCCACCACCTGGAGAAGCCGAGTTCCGCGCGGGCCTTCGCGGCGTAATCGACATCTTCGGTCATGCGGCGCGTCTCATCACGATCAAAGGGTGGCCCGGCGTGGATTAATACTGTCGGCTGTACGTTCGTGGAGGAATTCGCCACCCCGGGGGGAGGGCGAATATCTCCATCGAGTCACAGCCGACAGTATTAGAACCCGATCAGTACTTCCGGAATCCCCCAGTGTCGAGAGCGTTGTGCGCGACGGTGATGGCATGGTCGGCGTGGAGCGGTTCCGGCCCGAGACTCACTCGGGCGTCGGCGCACTCCTCGAGCAAGTCGGTTTCCGCGTCGGTGAACTCGCGGTGGTCCGAGAGGACGAAGACAGGGTCCTCCGGAGGGTCGATCTCCGCAATCGGATCGGCGTTCTCGTGTAGTTGGATCAGGGTCCCGTCGAGACCGTCGACCACCCCCTCGAACCCGCGTTTCGAGGCGTAGATGCCGGGTGTGCTCTCGACTTCCATCATCCCGACCGCCCCCTCTGTGGCCTCGATCCCCGAGCGCAGCAGAGAGGCGACGTTTCGCTCGTCCGGGCTCAGGTACCGGAGTTCCGAACCGACGAGGCGAAGCGTCAGGGTATCCTGCAGGACGAGAAACAACTCGACGGCCTCGCGGATGCCATGGGAAAGCAGGAACGCGGCGTTGACGCACCGACAGAGCACGTCGATCCGGCCGGCGCCACCAGCGAGGTCGTCGAGGTCGAAGTCCGGGCTCGTGGCTGCCTCGTGACCCAGCACGACGAACTGGCGCATACGCGGTCCGAAACCGCCTGGAGACAAACCTCCGTCGATCGGGACCGTCCGACGCCCGGAGCGTCCCGGCTCCGAGTGGAAAGGCAGTTACTCGCGGCCCTCCGAGACTCCCCCATGACAGTTCTGGAGGACGCCCGCCGCGTCATGGCACAGGAGCCCATCTGTGACGCCTGCGTCGGCCGGCCCTTCGCGGACCGGAGTTTCGGTCTGACGAACGCCGAGCGCGGGAAGGCCCTCCGGGTGACCGCCGCGCTCGAAGAGGACGACCCCTACGAGCCGGGGGAGGAGACCTGCTGGGTGTGTGAGGGCCGGTGTGGGGAGTTCGACCGGTGGGCCAACCGCGCCGCCAACGAACTCTCCGGGATCGAGTTTTCGACCTACCAGGTCGGTACCCGGGTCACGCCGCTGATCGAGGAAAACGGGAAGCTACTCCGGGAGGACGCCGGCCTCGCCCCCGACGCCGGCGAGCGCTTCAAATCGGAGTGCAACCGGGAGGTGGGCAAGCGCGTCGAGGCAAAAATGGACGCCGAGGTCGACTTCGAGCGCCCCGATGTCGTCGCCATGCTGGACCTCGAGAGCGAACGCGTGGACCTGCGAATCAACCCCGCGTTCGTCTACGGCCGGTACCGCAAACTCGAACGCGGAATCCCACAGACCGAGTGGCCCTGCCGGGAGTGTGGCGGGTCGGGCTACCGGGACGGCGAAGAGTGCGACCACTGTGAGGGCCAGGGGTACATGTACGAGCAAAGCGTCGAGGAACTGGTCGCGCCGGCGATCCAGGAGGCGATGGAGGGTACGGACGCCACCTTCCACGGCGCCGGCCGGGAGGACGTCGACGCGCGCATGCTCGGTGAGGGCCGGCCCTTCGTCGTCGAGGTGTCCAACCCTCGGACCCGTTCGCCCGACGTCGCGGCCCTCGAAACGGAGATCAACGAAACGGCCGACGGGAACGCCGAGGTTCGGAGCCTCGAACTCGCCACCTACGAGATGGTCGAGCGCGTGAAGGAACTCGACGCGAACAAGACCTACCGCGCCGAGGTCGCCTTCTCGGAGCCGGTGGCGGCGGCCGACCTGGAGAGCGCGCTTGAGGAGCTGAACGGGACGACTATCCACCAGGACACGCCCAAGCGGGTGAACCACCGGCGCCCCGACCTGACCCGCACCCGCGAGGTGTATGGCATCGACGCGGACACCGAGGACGACGGGCGCGAAAAGAAACACCGACGGGCGACCATCGAGATCGACGGCGAGGGCGGTCTCTACATCAAGGAACTGCTGCACGGCGACTCCGGGCGCACCGACCCGAGTCTTGCAGCACTGCTGGACATCGACATCGAGGTTCGGGCGCTCGACGTCACGGGCGTCGAGGCCGAAGACGGCGCGTTCGCCGATCCGGCGTATCTCCGCGGAGCCGCGGACGCGAGGTGAGTGAGAACCCTCCGAGACGATCCGACCCGGCGTTGCGTTTATTATCCTGACACGCCATAGCATATCATGATATGTGTCACCACCATATCGAGGGCGAAGCGCTCCGAGAGTACATGACCGAACCCGAGACCGAGGATCTCAACGAGGCGGAACCGGAACCAGAACCCGAACCAGTCGCACAGCCGGCGGACGACTGATCCGGATCGACCACTCACAGTCGTGCGGTCGCACCCAAACACAGTTGCAACCGACCCTATGACTGTAGTCCGACCAGTAGCGTATACGGGTCGACAGAACTGTTGATAGAATTAGCCTCCACCGTACCCGGCGA
>JBDGQL010000148.1:0-3948 GCA_042219105.1 Karumarchaeum halophilus (SeqCode)
GTTCTCTACGTACTCGACGTACGTCCTCGCGTTCTCCGGGAGGGCACCGTAGCCTTCGGCGGCGATCGATCTCCAGTCGGCGTCCGGCCAGCCATCGAAGGTACGGTAGTTCGGCTCGCAGTCACCCCAGCGCTCCGTCGTTGCGGGCACCGCGAACACCTCCTCGCCGTCGAGGGTGTAAGAATGGGCAACGTCAACCTCGTCGAGACCGGCGATCGTGTCCAGATGGTTGATCGCGATCCCCGTGAAATCGCTGGCGCGGACAGCGTGTCGCAACATCGGCATGTCGAGCCAGCCAACCCGGCGGGGTCGGCCCGTGACCGTGCCGTACTCCCCGCCCTCCTCGCGGATGTAGGATGCCAGGTCCCCATTTTTCCCTCCGGCGTCCTCGCCGTACCCGGGTGTCTGCCCGGCCACGCCACCGAGCTCCGTCGGAAGCGGGCCGGTCCCGACCCGCGAAAGATACGCCTTGACCACGCCGATCACCGCGCCGCCGCCGACTACTCCCGGACCGAGGCCGGTCCCGGTACAGGCGCCCCCAGCAGTGGGGTTCGAGGAGGTAACGTACGGATAGACGCCGTGGTCGATGTCGATGCCGGTACCCTGTGCACCTTCGAACATCACGTTCGCGCCGTCCGCAAGCCGGTCCGCGAGGAACGCCCCCGCGTTGACGGTCATGCCCTCGCTGTCGAGGCGCTCGCCGATGTCCCGGTACTCCGTGTACAGCGCTTCGAGATCGAAGGCCTCGCCGGTCTCGACGCCGAAAACGTCCTCGGCGAGGGCACGCTTCCGGGGGACGACGTACTCCAGGCGCGTCCGGAGCACCTCCGGATCGAGCAGGTCGCCCACCCTGACGCCACGACGACCCGCCTTGTCCTCGTATGTCGGGCCGATGCCGCGCCCAGTCGTCGCGGCCTCCAGATCGGTGTCGCTTTTCGCGTCCTCTTCGATCCCATCCAGCACACGGTGGTACGGGAGGATGACATGTGCCCGGCGGGCGATCCGGACATCCGGATCGATCCCGCGCTTTCGGAGGGTGTCGATCTCGTCGAACAGCGTCCGGGGATTTATTACACAGCCGTTGCCCAGGACGCCGACGGTTCCCCGGATCGCGCCGCTCGGAACCAAGGAGAGTTTGTACTCCTCGCCGCCATGGACGACGGTGTGGCCAGCGTTGTCGCCTCCCTGATACCGGACGACGACGTCGGCCCTCTCGCCAAACACGTCGACGATCCCACCCTTCCCTTCGTCGCCGAGTTGCGAGCCGACGATGGTGACAGTCATTCCGCGACTGGTTTGCCACCGGGGTGATAAACTGGTTACGGTCTTATACTATCGGACAGGAGGATTGATAATCAGTAGATTGATATACGCCGGTTGTCACCGCCTAGCGGACGACCGGCGCCGGACCGCAATTACCAACCGACGGCCCCCGCTGGTTCTTCCTCGCGCTCGCCGGCCACGAGGGTAACACTTAAACCCCTCCCTCACAAGTTAACACGTGTCATGATAGATCGTCTTGAGAAGGAAGTCGACATGCTGGAACGCCATCTGCAAGTCCTGCGGATGGTGATCGAGAACGAACCGATCGGAATCGTAAAGATGTCGAACGAAACCGGGTATCCCCACCACAAGGTCCGGTATTCCCTGCGGGTTCTGGAGGAGGAGAACCTCATCGAACCCTCAAGTCAGGGAGCGATAACGACCGAATCGACCCAGAATTTCGTCGACGATCTTGACGACAAGGTCGATGTCATCGTCGATCAGCTTGAGGACATGAAGATCGAGGATCTCGAGGTCGAAGCCTAGAGATCGGGCCGACTGAGGTGGAACCCGTCGTCTCTGGCCTCGACCAGGCAGGCATGATAGCCGTCGTTCCGTGATGTTTTCACGAAGCTCGCCCGCGAATCCCGGTCGAAAAGTCCGGACTTTGTCGCCTCGCGGACAGTCTCGTGGGCCTCGGCGTCGAAGAAGCTCGCCGTGATGAGGAACACGCCGGCGACCGAGCGCCCTGCTTCGACGACGTGCCCCGAGCGATCGATCAGCTCCGACATCAGTCTCCCGTGGGTCGGGTCCCGACCCTCGTCTATGTCCACGAGGAACAGCGGCTCGCCCGTCTTGCTCCGGAAGACGATGTCGAAGACGGTGCCCCGTTCGTCGCCGCCTTCGCCGCGCCGGTCCACGGTCTCGTCGAACTCGGCACGATCGATCTTCGGGATCGCGTCGTAGAGGTCGCGCAACGCCGTCTCGTTTCCGCTATCCCGGATCTCGAAGAGGAACTCACCGGTGAGCCACGCCACGAAGCGGTAGGCTAGCGTGTCCTGCAGGAAGGACTCTAACGGTTCCCCGTCAACGGTAACGGAGCTGGCGTCGAATCGGGTGTGGATCTCTAGCTGGCGGTTCTCGCTGACTGCTTCGAGGCTGCCGTCGCCCCCGTGCGCGTCGGCGAGCGTCGGCCGGCTTCTGGAGTCGTACCTGACGAACACGTCCGTCTCCGCGAATGCCTTTCTTCGGGACAGGGATTCCTCGCCGCCCGTCTGCTCGGCGAGGAACTTCCCGGTGGATTCGACCTCCCCACTTGATTCACTCTCCGCGCCTGATTCACTCTCCCCCCCTCCCCTAGTCATCCGCTCACGGTTCTCGGCCAACTGATCCCGTTCCGCGCTCAGTGATTCGACCCTGTCGCGGAGCGCATCGACTTCCGCCTCGAGTTCGGCAACACGGTCGGCGGTGACATCGTCCGCTTGGCTATCTCCTCCGGTCCTGGGTTCGGTCCTCCCCGTCTCGGACGTGGGTTCGCGCTCGCGACCGCTCGATCCGGCATCGGAGTCGGGACCCGTCTCTCTCCCGGCGTCCGCGCCGCCGGTCGGAACGGCCGTTCGTTCCGGATCGAGCGCCGGAACCGTCTGCCCGTCGTCCCACGGCACTCCGTCCCTGTCAGGCCCTAACAGCCCGCCCGTGCTTGTTGGTTGCTTCTCGCCTGTACTCGTTGGTTGTCGCCCTCCGTCGTCCTCGCGAGACGAGGCCTTCGGTACTTCGTCCCGGTCGATTCTCGTCGGTTTGTCCCGATCGGATCCCGTCTCCGGCGTTCCGGCTTCCGTCCGGTCCTCGGGACTCTTGTCTCCCGGCGCGTTCGGATCAGGACTGTCCGGCTCCGCGTCTATGTCGTCCGCTTTCGTACCCACATCGCCTGCTTCGCCGTCTTCTTCAGTCTCTTCGTTCGACGGTTCGCGCTCGCCGGCCTGGCCTTGACTGGCATCCGGACCCTGATCGCGCGATCCGGCTCCCGGATCCACAGTCGAGTCTCCGGCCGTTTCCGGACCGTCGCCCACGTCCGCGACCGGCTCCGGCGGGTCCTGAACCTCCAGGTCGACCGGGTAGATCTCGTAGATCCCGACCTCGTCGTTCGCCCGCTCGAACGCGTCCTCGCCGGTCACGAGACGCTCGGACGTCCCGACGAACGCGACGAACAGCGCCCGCCCGCCGTAGTAGACGACGTAGTAGTCTCCGCTGTGGACCTTCTCGGAAAGCTCGACGTAGCCCGTGAAACTCCCCGAGGAGAGCGTGTCGTGGACCTCCGCGAGCGCAGTGTCGTCCGTGAAATACCGACCCTGGGGTTCCCCGTCGCGCTCCTGCATGGCGAACAGAAGCGGGAGCGATGGATGGGGAGCCGTGTAGGCGGTGAGAGGATCGGCGGCGCCGACGCCGTCGACCGATCCGCCGCTAGTTCCAACGATACGCCCGTTGAGCATAAAGAGCCACGCGCCGCCCGCATCGACCGCGCCGGAGAACTCGACATCCCCGAGTCTCGACAGTCCGGTCCGCCCGTCGTGGACCTCACGGCGGTCCCACTCCTCGATCCGGGTGGCGGTGCTCCGTTCCATGGGTCAACTCAGCCCGACACGCCTCAAATACATTTCGGCCACTCCCCGACGCACGGACCATCGA
>JBDGQL010000208.1:0-3942 GCA_042219105.1 Karumarchaeum halophilus (SeqCode)
TCGGCGATCAGGGCGACGGCCTCGCCCGAGTCGGCCCTGGATACGTCGTGTTCGTTCCGGATACGGAAATCGGCCAGCAGCCGCTCGTCCGGATTGAAACCGTGCGCGAGAACTTCGCGTTCGCCGAGGTCGTTGAAGAGTAACTGCTGAAGGACCGGATACAGTATGGATAGAGGCGTTCGCTGGCCGCATGATGATGTCGAGTTACCCCACGCCGGCTAATCATTCCCTCTATCGTGGGGTAACCTCGGTGAGGCGAGATGCATAACGAATGGCGCCGATCCATCGCTTTCTAAGCCCTATATACGATACCGAGCCAGACCGGCCAGATGAAGCGGACGACAACGCCAATCGACCGGCAGTCAGCAGCACGGGGCAGACGATGAGCCGCTCCGAACAGTACTGGGTGACGCTGTCGGTCCCATGGCTCGTTCGAGGAGCCCACGCGGTACAGGACGCGATCAACATCGCCGTCAGTGAGGTCGGAACACGGGTGAACGAAGCGGATACCCCACACGTCGATCACTGCGACATCAGCATCCAGACCCTCTCCTGTACGACCTGTGGGACGCCGATGGAGGCGGTGCTCGTCGTGGCCGAGACAGCACTCGTCGGCCTCACGCTCGAGTGTGCCGTCACAGCACAATCAACCGAGGACGCCGAACAGACCAGCCGACGTGAACTCGGGACGGCATTCGACGACACACCCCTCGTCCCGGTCGGGACTGTCAGAGCGGACCCCCACCCAGAGGAGGAGTGAATTCGACGACTGAGATGGAGAGACGAGAACCGATGATGATCGCCGCCCGGAGGACGGTCAGATCGAAGCTCCCGGCCTCGAGTACTGACTCGACCTCCCGGCGGGAGGCGAGGTGTGGCGAGAGCTCCCGCTCGTCGCCGCTGATGCCGCTCATGTAGACCACCCTGTCGACGCCGGCCGCCGCCGCCAGCTCCCGGAACCGGCGGGCGTAGGTCCGGTCGAGCTCCGCGAAATTCTCGGCCGTCAGCGAGTGGATCAGGTAGTAGGCCACGTCGACCCCCTCACAGAGCCCGTCTAGCGATGCCGGATCGCCGAGGTCACCCTCGAATATCTCGACATCGTCCGGGAATCTCGACTGGCTCGCGCTCCGGGAGAAGGCGACGACGTCATGGCCAGCCGAGCGCAGCGACTCGACAAGCCGGCCGCCGACGAACCCGGTCGCTCCAACAACGAGGACATGCATAAATGAATGTACGGCCGCTACGGCAAGGGTGTTCGGTTGGCGTAGTAAAACGGGGGACCACGGCGAGTCGTGTCCACGCGAACCTCGAGAGGGGCGACGGTGAGCATCCGCTCCAAACGGCTGGTGGCCCCCGACGCCGCTGACAGTGCGACCGACGCTGTTTTTTTGCCTTTTACCACGGTACAAATACGCCTCCCTCCTCGGACCCTCATATATTTATGAGCCAAAACGTTGGCGCGACTGACCAGCAGATCAGAACCGCACCTGGGGCAATCTTCGGAATCGGGTCACTCGCCATTCCTGCAGGCGTCGGCTCTCTCCCGACGATACTCTCATCCGTGTTGGAGTGATCGCACTCATTCTGCTCGGGACGGCGGCGAAAGGAACCTGCGGCCTGGACTCGGCCCTCGGCGTCAGTACGGGCTCGGCGAAAGCAGAGAACTGACGAGACAAACAAGGAACGATCCGGCCGACAAACGCCGTCCGTCGGCCCCAGACGCTCGTGGGACTGGTCTTCGCCCCTGTGGATGAAGCCATCGATGACCGCCGCTTCGCGTACGGCACGTCGACGGGGTCTCGGTCAAGAGTTGCGCGCGCGCACGCGCGAAACCGCTAACTGTCTCTGGGCCCGCCTGGCTAGTGTGAGTGATTCAACGACGCCCGGGACCGAGTCAGCCGGCGTCCCCGAGTACGATAGCGTCGACGTGTCGGTCCTCGTTATCGGGGCCGGCGCAGCGGGCGCTCGCGCCGCCATCGAGCTCGCCGAACGGGGGGTCGACGACGTGCTGGTGCTCGGCAAACGGGACCACGGCGACGCGCACACGACCTGGGCCCGGGGCGGTATCAACGGCGCACTCGGAACCCACGACCCGGACGACTCGTGGGCGATCCACGCCGCCGACACGCTCAACGAGGGTCACTTCCTCAACGACCCTGGCAAGGTCGAGACGGTCACGAAACAGATGCCTGATCGGCTCCGCGAACTCGACGAGTGGGGCATGGATTTCTCCCGGACCGAGGACGGCGACATCGACCAGCGCTTCTTTGGCGCCCAATCATTCCGCCGGACCGCGTTCGCCGGTGACCACACTGGTGAGTCGATGCTGAACGCGCTCGTCGACCGGGCCCAGGAGCTGTCGGTTCCCTACCGCGAGAACGTGATGATTACGACCGTGCTCTCGGACGGCGATCGAGCCTACGGCGCCGTCGGATTCGACATGGACACCGGCGACTACCTGGTATACAACGCTGGGACGGTCGTGCTCGCGGCCGGTGGGTACGCGGCAATCTACAACCGTCATACCTCCAGACAGGACGAGAACAACGGCGACGGTCCAGCGCTGGCGTACGACGCGGGCGCAGACCTGGTCGACATGGAGTTCGTCCAGTTCCACCCAACGGGGATGGCAGTCGACGAGAGTGATCCCGAGTGGGAGCCCTGGAGCGGACGCCTCGTCACCGAGGCGGTCCGCGGCGAAGGGGGTCACCTCTACAACGCGGAGGGCGAGCGGTTCATGAAGCGGTACTCGCCGAACCAGATGGAACTCGACGCTCGCGACGTGGTCGCCCGCGCGATCGCACGGGAGATCGCTGACGGCCGGGGAACCGAAAACGGTGGCGTCTACCTCGACCTGTCACACAGAAGCGAGTCGTTCATCCGCGAACGCCTGCCGCGAATGTACGAGCGGTTCGACTGCCTCGGGGTCGACATGGCGTCCGAACCGGTCGAAGTCGCGCCGACGGCCCACTACGGCATGGGGGGCGTCGACGTCGACGAGTACGGCGAGACGAGCGTCGATGGCCTGTTCGCCATCGGAGAGACGATGGCTGGCGTCCACGGAGCGAACCGGCTGGGCGGGAACTCGCTGGCCGAAACCGTCGCGTTCGGTGCCATCGCCGGTGAACGAATCGCCGAGCGCATCGACGGCCCGGGTCGCCTTCCGGAACGGATCGTCGACGACGTCGCGAAAACACAGATTCGTGACCTCGCGACGCTGGCAGGGCGTGACGGTACCCACGAGGTCACGAGCGTGTTCACCGACCTGCAGGACCTCCTGTGGGAGCACGCCGGAATCCTCCGCGACGAGGACTCCCTGCGGACCGGACTCGACGAACTCGACGCGCTACGGCAGAAGGCCGCGGATATGGACGTCGGCCCGACCACGAGCGACTCCTTCGAGTTCGCCATCGACGTCGGATTCATGCTGACAGCTGCGAAAACAGTCTTGCGAGGCGCCCTCCAGCGAACCGAATCCCGGGGCGCACACTACCGGACCGACCACCTCGACACCGATCCCGACTGGCAAAGGAACATCTACTTCGAACGGGCAGACGTCGGCGGCATGACCACGCACACCGAGCCGGTCGGGACTCCCAGCGAGGCCGTTCAGGACGCTCTCGACGAGGGGCACGAACTAGATTACCACCAACTCGAGTAGCACCGTCCGCTCGCCTTTCGGGTATCGTCGTCTCCGGGTGACGTGAGAGCCGACAGTACAGTGGGGGTGTAAATCCGGGGTGTTTTGTCCGTGCAGCGTATATAATTGATGATGAAATGTGTCTCTCGTTGTCGGCCGACTGAGGGCGTCTGCGGCGGGCTGTCACCCGAGCGGGGCAGCCATGTCCGGTGAGGTCGTCAGCGCTGTCGACCGCGTTCACCGATCGGGCGTCGCGCTGTCACTGTACTTCAGGCGGCTGTTGACCCCGCCGCTCCCGGGTG
>JBDGQL010000100.1:0-3895 GCA_042219105.1 Karumarchaeum halophilus (SeqCode)
TTCGCCGGGTACGGTGGAGGCTAATTCTATCAACAGTTCTGTCGACCCGTATCCCGGCAGGAGCAGACGGTTGTCTGTGAGTGTCGCCGCTGCGGGACCACTGTCGACGCTGAGACTGAGACCTGTCCTGAATGTGGATCGACGGACATCGCCACCCACGAGATCAGGTGAGCGGCTGCAGAAACAGGAGACTCGGCTGAGACTCCTGACGCAAGACTGCGATCTGATCAGTACGTGTCGACGACCGCCTCGGCTTGCTCACGGAGATGTGGGTGGGGGTTTGCGATTGGACGGCGCTCCCGGATCAGTTCGACCGCCGCCTCGACTGACGTCTCACGCCGGAGTGCCAGTGCAGCTGCCGTCACGGAGACACTTCGGGACGCGCCCGCCGCACAGTGGACGAACACGACGTGGTCGTCCGTCACCAGGTCCAGTAGTTCCTCGACCGCAACGACGAAGTCCTCGTAGTCGTTCTGTGGCCCGTCGATCAGCGGCACCTCTCTGACCGACAGGTCTTCTGGGTATGGGTCGGCGGGGTCGCTGTGGGACAGCTTCAGGACGGCTGTCGGTGACCCCTCACGGAGCCGTTTGGGATTGCCTGCATCTTGGAGGTCCCCGACGTACAGCGTGTCGGTGATTCGGTCCATGTTTCTGTGTGTCAGTGTTTCTGAATGGGTGTCAGGAGTGGTTGTCTATCGGTTGGCAGACAAAGCAGTCCTCACCGAGTTTTCAGCCACTCATCAAGGAGGTCCCGGAATGCTGCCTCCCGGTTAGGCGGTGATGATCGAGTAAACGAACCTGGAGAATCCCGAACAAACGCTCCACGTAGAGGTGTTCGAAGAGCGTCAGCCACGAACGATCCGTCTCTAGATCGAAGCTGACTAGCACCTCCCACCCCACACCCGCCCGGAAACGAACGTCGTCCTCCACCTCGTCTCGGGGTAGCTCGAACCCTCGCTCGAGGATGAGGAATGCGAGCTGGGTCCCGGCGACTTCATCCGGTTCAGCGGCGATCGGGAGGTGTCACCGTACGTGGTCGAGCCGAACACTGCGGTCGTCGTGTTTGCGCCACAGCCCGACTGATAACGGATCCATCAATGTGGTTGCAGCGGTCGGCGAACATTTTCGGGACAAGGCGATTGTATCACACGGGGCTGTATTCACCCATGGAATCCCGTGAATACGTAGCCGAAACCGCTGCACCGACCGATCGACCCTTCGAGACGCTCGACGCACGGCAGCTGCCCCCGCCACAGCCGCTTCAGAATACGCTCGAGCGGCTCGCAGAACTCGATGACGCGGCGGTTCTGGTCCAGATTAACGACCGGGACCCCCAGCATCTCTACCCCAAGCTGGACGACCGGGGCTACGAGTACGAAACGATGGATGGGGAGGAGGGGACGGTCACCGTGATCTGGCGGGCGGAATCGTGATAGTTACACGCGCCTTCTCAGACGATTACTTCTTGGGAAGCATCGCGACGAACTCCGTTTCGCCCCGCTTTTTGACGCTGTACCCTTCGGCGTCGAACGCGTCGACTTCGGCGTCCATCTCGTAGTAGAGCGGACGCGGCTCGTGATCGTTTATGAGTGTCAAGGCTTCCCCGCTCTCCAGATCCTCGAAGGCGTCGAAGATCTTCCCGTGTCGTTCGGGCGGCGGGACGTCACGCAGGTCGAGCGTTCGTTCTGGCATGCACTAGATGGGGTGGGGGGACACACCAAAGCGTTGTCCCGAATCTGTTCACGCCGGCTCGATCCGGACGTGCCACTCGTTGCTCTCGACCTGTGTCGTCTCGTAGGTGAAACCACGGTCGTCGAGGACCTCGTAGAGCGGTTCGGGTTCGAAGCCGTTGATCAAAAGGAGCGTCTCGTTGCCCTCGAGTTCATCGAGTATAGTCATGATTTCTCCGAACGGCTCACCCTCGACCTCGCGAGCGTCGAGCGTCCGTGTCGCCGTCGCGTCGATATTCGAACTCACACGAGGACGGTACCTGGCTACCGCGGTAGCGTTTGTCCCGATCATGTTCGTCCACCAGTAGAGCTGATTTGACGGGCGATCTTCATCAAGAAGGGGAGCTGGACGAACACGTTCGCGACAAGTTGATTAAGAAACGGGGGAGTACCGACGATGGACAGCCTCGCCTGGATCATGCGACGCGTTCGCATTGGGGACAGAGGCCATCAGCGGAGGGAGACAATGAGTTCAAGCGATACACGCCACCGAGGGGACACGCCGAACGAGCTCAAGACCGTCCGTGCCCTGATCCGCAGTCAGAGCACACGCATCAAAGAGCGGGAGCTGGAGACGGCACTGCGCAAGCTCGAAGCGTCGGACTCGTTCTCCGAACGCGACCGGGCGGTCATCGAGGAGATGGCCGATCGGATCGTCACGCAGCTCCTCAAACCACCGATCCTTGCGCTCGAAGAACGGGAGGATGCCGATCCCGCCGAACTGGAGGCGCTCTCACGTCTGTTCGAACAAGGGACCGATCGGGATAGCTCCGAGTGATCGATCGTCGTTGCTACCGTATAATTGGCGTATCAGTCGGTCGCATAGAGGTCCGTCGAGAGGTACCGTTCGCCGGAGTCCGGTAGGACCACGACAACCAGTTCGCCGGGATTCTCGTCGGCGTACTCCGTGGCGGCGGCGAGCGCCGCGCCCGAGGAGATGCCCGCCAGGAGGCCTTCGGATCGCGCGAGTTCGCGCGCGGCCGTCTTCGCTTCGGTACCGCACACAGCCCGCACCTCGTCGATCAGTTCGGTCCGGAGTACCTCCGGAAGAAATCCCGGGCCGATCCCTTGGATGTCGTGGCCGGCAGAACTCAGTTCCGTAAGCGTGGGCGAATCGGCGGGCTCGACCGCGACGGCGGTAAACTCGTCCACGCCCCGTTCTTCCTTGACGTACTCAGTGACGCCGGTGATCGTGCCGCCGGTCCCCACTCCGGCGACGAGGGCATCCACTGCACCGTCCGTCGCCTCCCATATTTCGGGACCGGTCGTCCGTCGGTGTGCACGGGGATTCGCCTCGTTCGCGAACTGCCGGGCCATGACCGCATCCTCCCGCTCGTTGGCGATCTCCTCGGCGCGACGGTTCGCGCCGTCCATCCCTTCCTCCGCCGGCGTGAGTTCGAGTTCGGCACCGAGCGCCCCCAGGAGCGCTCGCCGCTCCTCGGACATCGAGGCGGGTATCGTCAGCACACAGTCGTACCCACGCGCGGCCGCGACTGCGGCCAGTCCGATACCGGTGTTTCCGCTGGTGGATTCGACGACGACGCCACCCGGATAGAGCGCCCCACTGCGTTCGGCAGCGTCGATGATCGCGCGGGCGATTCGGTCCTTCACCGAGTAGGGGTTGCCGGCCTCGACCTTCGCGAGGATGCTCCCCCGAAACGCATCCAGTCGATGGAGCGGCGTCTCTCCGATCAGATCCGATACCGACGCGGCGACATCCATCTCCGCGTCGGGGGAGTCAGTGTTTGCCATCACCGGGGGTACGGGTTTGGAATCGGTAAGGACTCACCCGAACAGGTTCGGGACGCGATACTCCCGGATCGATGACGTAGCCACGTCCATGTTCGGAGATAGCGCGATCACCATCGACGACGCTAACGACCGGGAGCGTATCGAGAGGTTCGGCCACGGGCGTTCCGCATTGCGGGTGTGCGTCTGAACCATGCGCCCGCGCGACATCGACACCGGGGAGCGGCCATTCGTGTTGATCTGGGAGCTCACACAGGCCTGCGATCTGGAGTGCAAGCACTGCCGTGCGGAGGCACAGCCGGATCGTCATCCGGATGAACTCACGACACAGGAGGCAAAAGGGTTCCTCGAGGACTGTCGCGCGTTCGCCGAGGATCAGCTCGTGGTGTTCTCCGGGGGTGATCCGCTCGCACGCG
>JBDGQL010000153.1:0-3860 GCA_042219105.1 Karumarchaeum halophilus (SeqCode)
ACGGCGGGATGCCGTAATCCTCACGGAGTTGTTTCGCTCAGTTCGGTAAGAGCCCACCCAAAAAACGAAACACCGATCCGACACAAGGCCTAACGACGGCTGGAAATCCGATCGGTCCCGTCAGCAGATGCAGTCGTGCGCTCTGCCGGCGAGCCTTGGGACGTGGTCGTGCATACACGCCGCGTACTCTAACATCGCCGCGGCCTGTTCGGCGGTCGCGCGCTCCTGCTGATAGTACGTCCCATTGCGGTGGTTCTTCCAGAGTTCGACCAGTTCGTCTTTCGTCGACTGAGAAAACATGCCGGCCTGCGTTCCGTACTCGAAGGCATCTTCGTGAGATTGCATCTCGTCCGACTCCGCCAGTCCCCGGTCAACCACGTAGAACTGCACCGTCCGCTCAAGCGCCGCAAACGATCCTTCAACCACCAGCGTGTGGTGTCGGTCGATGGCCCGCAACGACCGAATGCCGTCCAAAATACGACACGCCTTGCGCAGTTGCAGGAGTGCGTCGCCCGCAACATCGAGTCCCGGTTCCACGGTGCCACGTCGGTTGAACGCTGCCACGACGGCGCTCAGCTCGTCGCTGCACGGATCCTCACCGCTCATTACCGGTCACCTCCACGGCGTCAGCGTCGCCCAGTACCACATCCGTCACCCGCTCCAACGCCTCGGAATCCTCGATCACGATACCCTCGGCCAGCACCTCGTCGATGCTGTCGTCGGCCTCGGCGTGATCGACTGCCGACTCCACGGACTCCACCAACACTTCGAACTCGTAGCGCTCGTTCGCCTCGCCGAATTGCATCTCGCCGAGGTCGACGGCGATGTCGGTCGCCGCGCGCCGCGCCTGTAGGAGTTTGTCGTCGTCGTCGATCAGAATCCAAAGGTCGATGTCGGACTGTCGGTCGGCCTCGCCGCGTGCCACGCTCCCGAACACGATCAGTGCCGAAAACGACGGGACCTCGCTGCGAGCCCGTTCGGCGAACGCCCGTGCCGGGTCACGGAACTCGTCCTGGGGCAGCGTGAACAACGGGTCGTCCGGGATCGTCACTCGGTCGCGGTTCAGGCGCACGTTCCGACTGCGCCCGCTCTCGTCGACGCGGACGAGTTCCAACTGCTGTAGCAGGTCGACCGCACGTGTCGTCGTCTTCGAGCCGTTGCCCGTGACGTCGCGAAGTTGGCGCACGGTGAACTCACGGAACGGATTGCGGGTCAGAAGCTCGAGTGTGTCCTCCATTGCCTTGTATCGGGTCACCTGCTCCTCCCCAAACGGAAAGGGTACATGTAACTCGACACCTTGTTCACTCAAAGTGTCCATGTACACTTTTAGTGTCCAATAGAACTAAAACGTTTCGCCACGTGTCACGGCCACACGGAATTACACAGATGCGCTGGATTCTCCGGGTCAAATATATTGCGTTCCAGCGGAACTACGAGTGTGTGTTTCCATGGGCGTGGGGCTGCGTCGCCCGGACTCCTGAGGTGCGACCCTGTCACCTCGTCCAGCCCTCCACTCGCGGCGAGTACGAGATCTCCGACGCGATCGACCTGCTGATCCAGTCGGGACGCACCATCGACGCGGTCGAACTCGATGGCTGGCGTATCGACGTCGGCTATACTGTCGGACAGAGACATTGATAATCGAACCCCCAGGACGGGAGGCCTTCGAATTATCAATACTTCTGTCCGACAGTATACAAGCCACCCAACCACGGGCGGAAAAATGAGGATCACGTGAAAGTGGACGGCACTCACCAATATTCATAGGGTCGGTTGGAACTGTTTACTGGGACGACCGCACGCCCTCGTGCGGTCGATCCGGTAATGACTTACAACCGACCCTATCAGGGGACGGTCCGCCCGGGGCATCAGCCGAACCCCTGGCGGATCGAAAGGGCGAGGCCGTCTCGGACGTTGCCGAATCGGAGATTCGGCAGCCCGTCAGATCTTCGATCTGACGACGTTCTCGGGAGCGTAGCGACCGAGAGCATGGAAGTCGCAGCCCACGCAACGAGCGACGCGAGTGAGCAGGACCGTCTTCCCGACGCCGAGACGGCCGAGGGCTTTCCTTTGTCGTCCCGTTCATACTGGGTGACAACATCTTCCAGGCCAACCTCAAGGATGTCGTCCGCCGCCAGCGCGAGGACCGCGCCGACGCCGCGTCCTCCTCACGGAAGTCCCCTGGGAGGAGGCAAGCCGATACGGCGACATCAACAAGGTACCGCGAGGTCACCGACGCCGTGGAAAAACCCGAGGACCCCCCTTCGAATCTCGCCATGCCCGGCTTTTACACCTTCACTCCTGCTCCTCGCGCAACTCCCGTTCGGTCAATGCGAGTGCCAACAGTTCGTCCCGATCGAAGGTCGGATTCTCCACGGCGTCACCCAATACGTGTCGAATGAATTCCGAGCGGGAATTGTATCCCCGACCCTGCCACACGTCGTCGATCTCCTCGAGAAACGACTCGGTAACCCGGACGTTGATCTGCTCGGTATCCCGTTGAGATGCCCTTGTCCTATACGTTTGCATTACGTCTGCGACACTGTGGATGTATCGCTCCTTGTTGTCGGACGCGGTACCAGAATCGAAAATGACACAGCGCCCAACACTGTCACCCGTCGATCCGCGCGAGACTCGCGAGTTTGTCCTCGGGGATCGGGTTGCGGTAGGTGACGGGTTCACCGGCACAGAGCGCATCGAAGTCCCGGTCGGCCGTCACGAGATGGTCGGCTTCCGTCGCTCGGGCGAGCGCGAGGATGAACGAGTCGTACACGTCGTGATCGTTCTCGGCGCTGATCTCGTAGGCATCGAGCAAGACGGTATCCGATGCCCCGACGATGCGAGCGGGACTTCGAAGCAACGACTGGACGGCGTTGCGGGCCGCAACCGCGGGAACCTCGAAGTCACGGGTCATGATATACTGGGCGCGAAGTGGGTAGTAGTCAGGGACGAGAAGGACGTTTGGACCATCGAGGGCCTCCTGCAGCCACGGGCTGACATCCTCGTAGGCCGGGTGATTCTCGGTCAATCCGATTGCGAGGATGTTGACGTCAGTCAGGACCTTGACACCTCGTGGGATGGTGTCCGCCATCGCAAAATCACTCGTTCGCGTCGGTCATGTGTCCGAAGAGCGATTCCCCCGCATCCGTCGGCGTCGAGTGTGCCCAATCTTGCCGATCCGCACTCGCTGGGTCGAGTTGTGAACTCGGTTGGGGATCGACCGTCAGCACCGACCCGGTCAGGTAGGCAGGAACGTCACTCCCGGGCTCGATCCCGAGTCGCTCACGGACCGATTTCGGGATCGTAACGCGCCCACGGTCATCGATATGGAGGGTGAGCGACTCGCCGTCTGGGTCTGTCGCATCGTTCACTTGGACGTTTTCTCCCATTTTACGTTCTCTATTCCCACTACTCGGCTGATATGAATAACTGTTTCGCGTTCCTATCGAATAGGACAGATCAGTTGGGTCCTGATCGGGGCCGTGCTCGTCGACGAACCCCGACGGAGAACCACGCTCCTCGTCCTCTCCATCGGCGCCGTCTCGCATCTCCTCGCGGATGCGCTCCTCCTGAAGGCGACCGGTCGGTCCTACCCGATCCTGTGGCCCCTCACGCGCTGGCAACCCCCGACGCCGGGACTGTACCTGATAATGTCTGTTGTAGTCTCTTACCGGTGCTCGCCGCCACCGGGGGTGGCGATCACCGGTAAACAGCTACAACAGACATTATGAGCACGCAGCCGGAACCGACGATCGTGACTGGCGCCCTCGCAGCACTCGTCTGGGGCGTGTCTCGCTGGCGCGAGCGACGACTGGAATCGGCGACGTAATGAGACTCTGCTATAGAATGCCGAGCCACCT
>JBDGQL010000174.1:0-3835 GCA_042219105.1 Karumarchaeum halophilus (SeqCode)
TATTCGCCGGGTACGGTGGAGGCTAATTCTATCAACAGTTCTGTCGACCCGTAAAAAAGCCGTAGGCGGGAACTCCCGACCCCGGCGGACGCCCGAGCGGGCGATACCGAAAGGCGGTTCTTAAGACCCGGCCGCGAGAATCGGGAGTATGGACGACCGGACCTACACAGCGGACGCCGAGCCGGGCGACACAGCAACGATCGCCGGCTGGGTACACGAGATCCGCGACCTGGGCGGCATCGCCTTTCTCATACTGCGGGACACGACCGGGAAGATTCAGGTCAAATTCGAGAAGGACGCGCTCCCCGAGGACCTCATCGAGGCTGGACTCGACGTCCACCGCGAGAGCGTCGTCTCGGTGACCGGTGACGTCGAGGCGGAGGAACGCGCCCCCACGGGCGTGGAGATGACGCCGGAATCGTTCGAGATGATCGCCGGGGCCGATCCCGAACTCCCCCTGGACCCATCGGGAAAGGTCGACGCCGAGCTTTCGACCCGGCTGGACAACCGAACCATGGACCTGCGCCGCCCGGAGGCGAAGGCGGTCTTCGAGGTGCGGGCCGAACTCCTCCGGTCGGTCCGGGAGGCGTTCCGCGAACTCGGCTGCACCGAGATCAACACGCCCAAGATCGTCGCCACGGGCACGGAGGGTGGCACCGAACTGTTCCCGATCACCTACTTCGGGCGGGAGGCGTTCATGAACCAGTCGCCACAGCTGTTCAAGCAGCTGATGGTCGGCTCCGGGTTGGAGCGGGTCTTCGAGATCGGGCCGATCTTCCGGGCCGAGGAGCACAACACCCCCCGGCACCTCAACGAGGCCACTTCGATCGACTTCGAGTCGGCCTTCTTCGATCACACGGAAGCGATGGACGCCTGCGAGCACGTCGTGAAGTCGGCATACGAGGGGGTCGCGGAGAACTGCCAGGAACAGCTAAAAACGCTCGGCGTCGCCGGGGCGTTCGACGTTCCGGAACAGGCGTTCCCCCGGCTCACTTACGAGGAGGCGCTGGAACGCGTCAACGCGACCGGCGCGATCGACGACGTGCTGGTGTGGGGGGACGACCTCTCCACTGAGGCTGAGCGAGCCCTCGGTGACGACGTCGGCGGGCACTTTTTCATCACCGACTGGCCGAGCGAGGTCAAGCCCTTCTACATAAAGGATCACGACGACGATCCGGAGTTGTCGACAGGGTTCGACCTGAACCATCCTCGCATGGAACTGGTGTCGGGTGGCCAGCGTGAACACCGCCACGACCACCTCATCGAGGGCTTCGAGCAGCAGGGGCTCGACCCCGGTCAGTTCGAGTACTACACGAAGATGTTCAGGTACGGCATGCCGCCTCACGCCGGCTGGGGGCTGGGCTGTGAGCGCCTGCTGATGACGATGCTCGATCTGGATAACATCCGAGAGGCGGTGTTGTTCCCACGCGACCGGCAGCGTCTGTCACCGTAGGTGACGGCGCGACCGTCGCGTGGGCGCCAGAGAGACGAGCGAAGCGAGTCTCTCGCTGTTCCCGAGAGACCGGCAGCGACTCAGCCCGTAGCGTCAGTGCCGACCGCGGCCTCGCGATGAAACGCTCGCCCGATCACTCCGCACTGATCACGTCGTCGATGCGGGCGATCATCGTCGCGGCCTCGGTCGCCGACTGGAAGGCCTCCCGCTTCACGGCGACAGGATCAAGGATGCCGTGGTCGAGGGGGTCGGCGATCTCGCCGGTTTCGCCGGTCGCGACGATACCGGCGCGGCCCTCCTCGTTTGCGGCCCGCAGATCGACGAGGGAATCGATCTGGTCCATGCCGGCGTTCTCCGCGAGCGTGCGCGGCAACACGTCGACGGCATCGGCGTAGGCGTCGACCGCGAGCTGTTTGCGCCCCTCGATCGAGGCGGCGGCATCGCGGAGTTCGCCCGCGATGTTCACCTCGACGTGGCCGGCCCCCGGAACAACGCCACCAGCATTGAGCGTCGTGAGTATGACGTCGAGCGCGTCTTGGACTGCGCGTTCGAGTTCGTCAACGACGTGTTCGGTGCCGCCGCGAACGAACAGCGTCACGGCCTCGGTGTCGCTCCCACCCTCGACGAACGTGAGCGTCTCGTCGCCGTAGGTCTCGGTACTGATCGACGCGAGCGTTCCGAGGTCGTCGGCGCCGAGGTCGTCGACGGTTCCGATCCGCCTGGCACCCGTCGCCCGCGCGATGACGTCCGCGTCGTCGTCGTCGACGCTCTCGAAGGCGAGAATACCGTGATCGGCGAGGTACGTCGCCGCGCGGTCGTCGATGTCGTCGGTGACGAACACGACGTCCGCGCCGACGTCGTCGAGCGTCTTTGCGTAGCCCCGCAGTTCGTTCTCCTCGGCCTCGATGGCAGTGTCGAGCTGGTCGACGTCCGTGATGTTGAACTCGGCGTCGATCTCCGTCTCGCGCACTTCGAGGTCCACGTCGAGAATGGCTACGTCGGCCTCAGACAGCGAGGCCGACACTCCGTCGTGGGCGGGCTCCTCCTCGAGGACGAACCCCTCGATCAGCTCCGTAGAACCCGAGGACGCGCCGACCTGGGCGTGCAGCTGGATGTCCTCGCGGTCGACCTCGTCACCGTCTCTGACCTGCTCGATGGCGGCGACGACGTGCTCGGCGAGGGTGTCCGAGTCCACGTCGCCGGTGCCCTTCCCGGTCATGCTGGAGGCGGCGACCTTCCGTAGGGTCTCCTCGTCGACATCCGTGTCGAGGACGTGGTCCTCTGCGGCGTCGCGGGCGATCCGGCTGGCCTCGTGATACCCCTCGACGATCGTCGTGGGGTGGATCTCGTCGTCGAGCAGGCTCTGGGTCTTCGTGAGGAGCTGACCCGCGAGCACGGCCGCAGTGGTCGTCCCGTCACCGACCTCCTCCTCCTGTGTTTCGGCGACCTCAACGATCATCTGGGCCGCGGGGTGTTCGATGTCCATCTCGTCGAGGATCGTCGCACCGTCGTTTGTGATGACGACGTCGCCCGAGGAGCCGACGAGCATCTTGTCCATGCCCTTCGGTCCCAGCGTCGTCCGCACGGACTCCGCGACTGCTTTCCCAGCCGTGATGTTCGACTCCTGAGCGTCTTCGCCCTGCGTTCGATTGGTGTCCTCATCGAGGATGAATATCGGCTGTCCGCCGAGTTGTTGTGCCATAGTGATCAGTAGAGGAAAGATAGCGCGTCTATATAAAACTTTCTACCGAGCATCGATCCACCGCCGTACCCTTGTGCGATTTTCGGCGGTCGTGTCCGAACGCTAATGTGGGGAATGGTATTCTTTGGCACGACTGATCGACACCTCGAGTGGCCGCGATCACCGGTACGGGACGAGAACGGTGACTGCTACCCGGTGACTTGCCAGGTTGTGCTCGAGGAGTATCCCCACCGCTCGACCTCGATCTCGAAATCGCCGTCGGCGATGGCGGTCATGTTCGTCCCAACTTCCTTGGCCGTCATCCCGATTTCCTGCCCGATCAACCGTGATTTGAAGTACGTCTTCGTGTCGGCGTTGTCGTGGAGGTAGTTCAGGATCCGGCGCTGTTTCTCCGAGAGGTCGCCCGCTGAACCTGCCGGCGTTGCACTCATACGTCCTACTGTGTGATCTCCACCCTTAGTGCGTTTGGTACACTCGGCTAACCCGATGCTGTACTGTGGTTTTCTCTCGAAAACCCCGTCTGCCCGCTCCCGGAGCCCCCTCCCAACGTCCGGGTTGGTACGCGTGGGTAACGCCGTCGGCGGTGCGTTCGGCTCGTGACACCCGGGGTTTGTGACGACACGGCTTATACTGTCGGCTGTGACTCGATGGAGATATTCGTCACCCCGGGGTGGCGAATT
>JBDGQL010000247.1:0-3817 GCA_042219105.1 Karumarchaeum halophilus (SeqCode)
CGGGCGCGAGCGCGACCTCGTGGTCGTCGATGGTCCGGGTATACTGTCGGACAGAGACATTGATAATCGAACCCCCGGGACGGGGGGCCTTCGAATTATCAATACTTCTGTCCGACAGTATATCGCGCCCGTGCATCAGATCGTCGACGAACGAGCCGATCTCGCGAACGCTCGTGTCACCGCTCTGACGGACGAGGATCCGCTCATCACTCGGAAGCGACATCTGGGTCCCGGGTTCCCCGATCGACTGGGCGCTCACCGTCCCGACGGGATCGAGGGGGTCGACCCGGGTGTCGAGGTACTGTGACTCGACGGCCTGGACGATCTCCCCGATGTCCGCCTTGGTGACGTCCTCGCGGTCCCTGACGGTGTCGTACACCTCGTCCCTGAGCCGCCGTGGGAGTTCCGAACTTTCGACGATGGACTCCATCGCCGACGTGATCTCAGTCATTGGAACTCACCACCCTGTCATCGGCGTGTTCGGAGAGATTGGTCGACTCCGGAATATCCCCGAGGAACTCGCGTTTCTCCGCTTTGGAGTCGAACTCCGTGTTCATCACCCGATCGGCGATCCTGTCGACGTCGATTGCGCTCTCGTCGGTGGAACCGACTTTCACCGGCGAGGTGCCGTCCTCGCCGAACTCGAACTGGACGATCCGGTCGCCGGTGTCCCGGACCGTGCCGTCGTACTGGGTTTCGAGCTCCGAGAGTGCGTTGATGAGACGGCGCTGGAGATAGCCGGACTTGGAGGTCCGGACCGCGGTGTCGACCAGGCCTTCCCGGCCACCCATCGCGTGGAAAAAGAACTCCTTGGGACCGAGCCCCGTAGTGTAAGAGTTCTCGACGAAGCCGTGAGCCTCCGCGGAGAGGTCGTCCGGCTTGAAATGCGAGAGAGTGCGATCCTCGTAGCCGCGGTTGATGCGCTCGCCCCGCACCGCCTGCTGGCCCACACAGCCGGCCATCTGGGTGAGGTTGAGCATGCCACCGCGGGCCCCTGACTGAGCCATGATGACGGCCGGATTGTCGGAGTCGAAGTTGTCGTTGGCGATGTCGCCGGCGTCCTCGCGGGCCTGTCCGAGCGTCTGCATGACGCGCATCTCGAGGGTCTCGTCGACCGTTCGGCCGGGCAGAGACTCCAGTTCGCCGGCCCGGTAGGTGTCGATGAGCTCTCCGACGCGGTCGTAGGCGTTGTTAATCGCCTCGTCGATGCTCGCCTGTGCCTCCGTGGGCACCGTCTCGTCGTCGATGCCAATCGAGAAGCCAAAGTGCATGATCGACCGCATCGCGATCGAGGCGACCTCGTTGATGAACACCCGCGAGCGCGTCTCGCCGTACACCTTCGTGATCGTGTCGACGATTTCGGAGCCGAACTCGCCGACGCCGTCCTCGTCGATCGTCCCCTTGATCAACTGTCCGTCCTCGACGACGACTGTATCACCCACCGCGGATTCGAACTCGAGGCTGAGATCCTCCGGCAGGAGTTCCGAGAAGATGGTCCGGCCGGTCCAGTAGGGCCGGCCCTCCCCGTCCATCCCGTCGGCCTCGGGCAGTTCGTCTACCCGCGTCGCCCGCAGCAGATCCAGCGCCTGCGTCTCGTTGAACTGCGGGTTGTCGTGGGTGAGCAGATAGGTTCCGGTGATGTGGTCCTGGATCGCGCCGATGATGTTCTCCCCGAAGCGCGGACTGAGGATGTGCTCCTGGACGCGCATCAGGACGCGGGCCTCCGCACGCGCCTCCTCGTTCTGGAGGGCGTGCATGTTCATCTCGTCGCCGTCGAAGTCTGCGTTGTATGGTGGACAATTATTACAAATTAAACAATTTGAGATAAACTTGTGAGCGGCGTCTGAGGTGGTTATGTCGTACGTTCTCTGATTCGGCTTATCCGAGATTGATAATACACTATCTCTGACAATCCCTTCTTCTTCCACGGCGACACGTCTGTCCTTCCAAGCGTCGAATTCGTCGATACCGTCATGGTCGTCCTTCTCCGAAAGGTAGGCGTACGCGAGTCGCGCCTGAGCGTCCGCTTCCTTGTTGTAAGTGTAGCCGATTTTTCCGAACAGCGACCGGACAGCGTCCTGGCCCGCCTCCAGCTCGGCGGTGATCTGCTGGGACACCGTCCCGTCAGCACGCTGGTTGGCAGGCGTGATCCGGACGTTCGAGACACCAGATCCGAACTCCCCGAGCAAAGCGTCGATTTCTTCCACGAACCGCTCACCAGCTTCGAGTACGCTCCCGGTCCGCGAGAGCTTGAACACCGGCTGTCGGAACAGCGTGTGTCCGCGGTAGGACGGGGTGCTGAGTTCCGCGCCGA
Source organism: Karumarchaeum halophilus (SeqCode) (assembly GCA_042219105.1). GTDB lineage: Archaea > Halobacteriota > Halobacteria > Halobacteriales > Hikarchaeaceae > CAYSJP01. Next base: position 2,315 of record JBDGQL010000247.1, read on the forward strand.
AGTAGGCACTCAGGAACACCCGTTTCACCGCCTTCGGACCCTCTATGATCCAGTCCGGAACCGTTTGATCGGACGTAACCTTGTCGCTGGCGGGGACGCCGAGTGCGGACATCAACGATGCGAGCGGCTTGCTGCCAAGCTTCATCGACCATCCGCTGCCCGAGATCTCCTTCGTCCCACCGTCTGCGGCGATGATCTCGCCACTGGTCCGTTTTTGAACCGGTGTCTCGGGATCGAACCCAAGCAGTTGTAGGTCGTTTCGGATCTCCTCCAGATCATCTTCCCGGGCCCTGAAGAACAGCCGTCCCGTCTGTCCGTCCAGATCCAGCCTCCCGTCACCGAACAGATGCCCGGCGAGCCGTGCAGCCACAACACCTTCCCGGGAGTGTGCGTCGAAGGGGATCAGATCGTCGAGCGTTCGCATCGCGTGACCGACGTACGTCTGTTCGGGCGCCGCCTCCCGGATGTCGTCCTCCGTCACGACGATCTGTTCGTCGGCGCTCGGCTCGAACTCGGGGAGATCAATCGGACGCCGGAGCAGGACGTCGCCCGCTTCGAGATTCTCGACCGGAACGGGACCTGTCGGCGTCTCGAAGGGATGATCCGATGTCGCTACGACGGATCCGAACTCGGTCTCGACTTCGTGGACAGTAGCGCCGTACTCGTCGGGGATCGGCGTCAGGAAGTCCTGCAGGTCCGTCGAGCGCGTTTCCTGCAGCTCGGGATCGTACGTCGTCACGGATTCCTCCTCCCAGTCGGCCTCCATGTCTTCGATACGGCGCGTGTACCCACCACAGTCGACCAGGGTGTCACCTGCGACACACACCACGGTGTTCAGCCGGAACGTCTTGTAGGGCATCACCACGACCTCGTGGGCCATGATGGACATCCGGTGCAGGGAGGGCTGTCGGTTGAACAGGACGATGTCCCCGTCAGTGAGGTGCCGGGACACTTCCCAGCCGGGTTCGACTTTCCCACTCAGCTCCTCGCAGTTCTTTTCGGTCACCTTGAGCCGGCGGCCGTCGGCGCGTTTCACGTAGTTGGCGCCCGGATGTGCCTCGGGGCCGTTCGCGACGTACTGGCGGGCGCGTTTGATGTTCTGCTCGTTGACCCGCATCGTCTGGGTCATCTCGCTCGCGACCCGCTCGGGGACGCCGACCTCGTTCAGAGAGAGGGTCGGATCCGGGCTGATGACGGTCCGCGCGGAGAAGTTCACGCGCTTGCCCGACAGGGACCCCCGAAAGCGGCCCTCCTTGCCTTTTAGTCGCTGGGAGAGCGTCTTCAGGGGCCGGCCCGACCGATGACGGGCGGGCGGCGTGCCCGAGATTTCGTTGTCCATGAACGTGGTGACGTGGTACTGGAGCAGCTCCCAGAGGTCCTCGATGATGAGCTGGGGGGCGCCGGCCTCGCGGTTCTCCATGAACCGCTGGTTGATCCGGATGATGTCCACCAGCTTGTGGGTGAGGTCGTCCTCGGAGCGCTGGCCGTTGTCCAGCGTGATCG
>JBDGQL010000219.1:0-3814 GCA_042219105.1 Karumarchaeum halophilus (SeqCode)
GCGTCACGACCGTGACAGGGTCGTATGATGGGCCACTACACCACCCGGGCAGACAAACCTATCTCACCCGCTTTCGGACTTAAGACTTTCCAAAGGGATCGGTTATCAAAACAGTGCGGGCCTTGCCGGAGGGATATGGGCTTCCCGGAATGAGCCGACAAGTGAACGCTTATGAGGATCCAATCCGAAGACGAGAACGGTAAACTCACATGAATCCATGGATCGCAATCGGGGCACTCGCAGTCGTCGCCGTTGGTATCCCGCTCGGGATGATGGCGGCGTCGTGGCTGCTCCGTCCGACGGTGCCCGAACAGGGGAAACGCGCCACCTACGAGTCCGGCGAGATTCCCACGGGAACCCCCCGTGAGTTCACCTTCAACATCCAGTACTACATGGTCGCTCTGCTGTTCGTCGTGTTCGACATCGAGACGGTTCTCATCTTTCCCTGGACTGTCGTCTACAAGGGGGCAGTCGAGGACGGAGAACTCTTTGTCGCACTGGCACCGATGCTTGTTTTCATCGGCATACTTGTCATCGGGCTCGTGTGGGCGTGGCGTAACGGCGCGGTCAAGTGGATCCGCAGTCCTGAGGCGGGAACCGGATCGGAGGTACGACAATGAGCAGTGACACACCCACCGGCGCAATCGTCGGTCGCGACGAAGCACAGACAGCAACCCGAGAGGCACGGATGGGAGCGGGACTCGACGACCGATACAATTCGAAGCTCCGGGAGGCATTTGGATCTTCGCCGTTCATCCTCACCAAGTTCGACGAGTTCATGAACTGGGTTCGTGGCTCCTCGATGTTCCTGCTCCAGTTCGGGATCGCCTGCTGTTCGATCGAGATGATGCACACGTTCGCGGTGAAACACGACCTCGATCGGTTCGGGTCGGGCGTGCCGCGAGCCTCCCCACGACAGGCCGACCTCATCGTTATCCCGGGGACGATCGTCTCGAAATTCGCCCCGCGGATGAAGCGCGTCTATGACCAGATGCCCGAGCCGAAGTTCGTCGTCGGTATGGGTTCGTGTACGATCTCCGGCGGTCCCTTCCAGGAGGGGTACAACGTCGTCAAGGGCGCCGAGGAGGTCATTCCGGTCGACATCCACGTCCCCGGGTGTCCGCCCCGTCCCGAGGCACTCGTTTACGGCATCGCAAAACTCCAGGAACGCATCGCGACCGGCGAGTCCTCGCCAGTGACGGTCAAACCGTACGAACTCGAGGAGTTCGGCGACCTCGACCGCGACGAGGTCGTCGAGAAACTCGCCGATCAGATCGACGAGGATGAACTCGTCATGCGGTACAACTGGGCGGATTCACCGTGAAGTGGTCTGTATGAGTCTCGAAGAACCGGAACGACCCGGAATCGACATCGAGCCCCTGGATGCGGTCGGCGCCACCGAGGAAGGGCTAGACTACGACGCGCTCGCGGACCTGCTGGGCGAACACGTGCTCGACCGCGAGGAGCACCTGAACGCCGAGGGATTCGTGACCGGGCCGGACCAGGTGCAGGATGTCCTCTCAACGCTGCGGGAGGAAGCGGGCTTCGATCACCTCTCCTCGGTGACCGCCCAGGAGTATTCGGACCGCTACGAGTCGATCTACCATCTCAAAAAGTACGACGACCCGACCCAGGAACTGTCCGTGGTCGTGCCCTCGCCGAAGGACGACCCACGCAACGAGAGCGCCGAACCCGTCTTCAGGACGGCGGAGTGGCACGAACGCGAGGCCTACGACCTCGTGGGGATCGAATACGACGACCACCCCGACCTCTGCCGGATTCTCCTGCCCGAAACGTGGCAGGGCCACCCTCTCTCGAAGGACTACGATCAGGACAAGCCACAGATCGTTCCCCTCCGGGAACACGCCAACCCCATTCAGGAAGACCACCGCGGGGAGGGCGGCGACTCCGACACGATGTTTCTCAACATCGGGCCCCACCACCCCGCGACCCACGGCGTCCTCCATCTCAAGGCGACGCTCGATGGCGAGCAGGTCGCGGACGTCGAGTCCGATATCGGCTACCTCCACCGGTGTGAGGAGCAGATGGCCCAGCAGGGAACCTACCGCCACCAGATCATGCCTTACCCTGACCGGTGGGACTACATCTCGGCCGGGCTGCTCAACGAGTGGGCCTACGCCCGGGCTGCAGAGGACCTCGCGAACATCGAGGTTCCGGACTACGCGCAGGTCATTCGCACCATGGGCGCCGAGCTCTGCCGGATTGCCGCCCACCTTCTCGCGCTCGGCACCTTTGCGCTGGACGTGTACGGCGACTTCACCGCCACGTTCATGTACACGATCCGGGACCGGGAGAAGGTCCAGGACATCCTCGAGGACCTCACCGGCCAGCGTCTGATGTTCAACTACTTCCGACTGGGCGGGGTCGTCTGGGACCTGCCCCAACCACGGGAGGAGTTCTTCCAGAAGGTCCGGGACTTTCTCGATGACGTCCCCCGGAGGATGGAGGAGTACCACGACCTGGTCACGGGCAACGAGATCTTCCAACTCCGGTGTGTCGACACGGGGGTTCTGGAACCCGAGGAGGCAAAGCAGTACGGCGCGACCGGTCCGGTCGCACGCGCTTCCGGGGTTGACTACGACCTGCGCCGGGACGACCCCTACGGCTACTATCCGAATCTCGACTGGGACGTGATCACGCGTGACGGCTGTGACAACTACGCCCGCGTCCTGACGCGGATGCAGGAGGTCGAGCAGTCCGCCCGGATCATCGAGCAGTGTGTGGACCTGCTCGAGGACTGGCCAGAGGGCGAGCGGACGATCCAGGCGAACGTTCCCCGGACGGTCAAGCCCCCCAAGGACGCCGAGGTCTACCGCGCCGTCGAGGGCGCGAAGGGCGAACTCGGCATCTACATCCGGTCCGATGGCACCGACAAGCCCGCCCGATTCAAGATCCGGAGCCCGTGTTTCTGTAACCTCTCGACGCTGCCGGTGATGTCCGAAGGCGACCTCGTCGCCGACCTGATCGCCGCGCTCGGGAGTCTGGACATCGTCCTGGGTGAGGTGGATCGATGATCGGTGCGCCGCTGGTCGGCGCGACGCCGCTTCCCGACACGATTCAGGACCTTCTCGGGTTGGACGGGTTCGGCCTCGCAGGTGATGTCGTGGCGGCCTTGCTTGCGGCGTTTCTCGTCGCGAACGTCCTGCTCGTGTACACGGCCCTGGCGGGCCCGTGGGCAAAGCGGAAGATCACGGCCGCGTTCACCGACCGGATCGCGGTCAACCGGGTCGGCCCGTTCGGACTACTGATCATCGTCGCCGACGCCGTCCGGCTTCTGTCGAAGGAACTCATCGTCCCGGAGGGTGCCGATCGGCCCGCCTACGACATCGCGCCGATGATAATCCCCTTTTCGGCGCTTCTGGGATTTGCGGTCATCCCGATGGGGAGTGGTATCCAGATCGCCGACCCCGAATCCGGGCTCGCCTTCGTGTTCGCGATCGCTTCGATGGCAACGCTCGGGCTAACGATGGCCGGCTACGCGTCGAACAACAAGTACTCCTTTCTCGGCGGGTTGCGGGCGGTCGCACAGAACATCGCCTACGAGATCCCGCTCGTGATCACGGCCGCGTCGGTCGTCATCTTCGCCGGCACGCTCCAGATGAGCGAGATCGTCGCCGTCCAGACGGACACGCTCGTGAGCGTCGCCGGCGTCACCATCCCCTCGTGGTTCGCGTTCGTCAACCCCTTCGGATTCGCGCTGTTCATGGCCGCGAACATCGCGGAAGTGGGCCGCAACCCCTTCGACATCCCCGAGGCGCCCACGGAGATCGTCGCCGGCTACCAGACCGAGTAC
>JBDGQL010000266.1:0-3803 GCA_042219105.1 Karumarchaeum halophilus (SeqCode)
TAATGTCTGTTGTAGCTGTTTACCGGTGATCGCCACCCCCGGTGGCGGCGAGCATCGGTAAGAGACTACAACAGACATTATGAGGATATCAATTTTCTCTGCTTCGAGCATGCTCGATCGGCTCCCGCATCGATTCGAGGAGCTCTCGGGCGCGGCCGGGGGTGGTTGCCTCTGCGACCACCCGGACGAGCGGTTCCGTCCCGCTCTCGCGGGCGAGTACCCAGCCGTCGTCGTAGTCGAGCCGGTAGCCGTCCGTCGTCGTCACGTCGGCGCGGTCGCGCTCGCGCTCCACGTGGGCGGTGACCGCATCGAGCATCGCGTCGCGCTCCCCCGGCGAATCGTGCTCCAGGTTCGACCGGACGGTGTGGTAGTCGTCGTACGCCGCGGCGACTTCGCTCGCGGGCCGGTCGACGAGCAGTTCGAGAAAGCGCGCGGCCGTGTAGGCACCGTCGCGTGCGAGCCGGTACTCCGGGAAGATGATCGCGCCGTTTCCCTCGCCGGCGATGGGGACGTGCTCGCCCGCCTCCTGGAGCGTGCTCACGCGGTCGACGATCCAGGTGCCACCGATGCGGGTGAGTTCGAGTTCCGCCCCGGCCGATTCGACCGCGTCCGCGAGTCGCCCGGAGGCGTTCACCGCCGAGACCGCCACGTCGCCCGGTCGTAGTTCGGCGGCCGCCAGCGCCGCTAGCGTGGTCTCGCCCGTGATGTACTCTCCGCGCTCGTCGACGAAGGTGGCCCGGTCGGCGTCGCCGTCGTGTGCGATTCCGACGTCCGCGTCCGTGCGCTCGACGAGCCGTTTCAGGTCCTCCAGGTTCGCCCCGACGGGCTTGGGATCCCGGCCCGGGAAGCGCCCGTCCGCCTGTGCGTGGACCGTCCGGACGGTACACCCGAGATCGGCAAACAGGCCGGGGCTGGTGAGCGTCCCCGCGCCGTGGCCAGGGTCCATCGCGACCGTGAGGTCCGCGCCCGCGATCCGGTCGCGGTCGACGTTCTCGATGACCGTCTCGCAGTACCTCCGGCGTGCGCTCTCGATCTGGTGTTCCACACCCGTCTCGTCCCAGGCAGCAGTCACGAAGGACTCCTCGAGAAACGCCGACTCGACGGCCTCGATCGTCTCGACGGGCAGGTCCCGGCCACCGGTCCCGAAGAGCTTGATTCCGTTGTAGGGGGCGGGATTGTGGGACGCGGTGATCATCAACCCGGGTATCCCCTCACGATCGGCGTAGGCCTGTAGACCGGGCGTCGGGATGACGCCGAGGCGGTCGACGTCGGCACCCGTGCTCGCGAGGCCGCTCGCGGCCGCGTTTGCGAGCATCTCGCCCGACGTGCGCGTGTCGCGGGACAGCGCAATCCGGTCGGCACCGAGGACCGTTGCAGTCGCCCGCGAAACCCGGAGCACGAACGCCGGCGTCAGCGTCTCGTTGGCGACGCCACGCGTCCCGCTGGACCCGAACAGTTCCATGTCAATCATCTCGCTTTCCTGCCTGAAAGCCGTTCCGGCCCGCGCCCCGGACCGCCACGAACCTACAGCCGACGGTGTATACTGCCGGCCGTGACTCGATGAAGATATTCGCCACTCCGGGGTGGCGAACTACTTCACGAACCTACAGCCGACAGTATTAGCATCCTGCCGGTCCGACGCCGGCGTATGTGTGGCCGCCTCTCCGTCGCCGTCTCCCCCGAGGTCATCGCGGAGCGATTCGGCGCCCGTCCGCCGCCGGCGCTCGCCCCCCGGTACAACGTCGCTCCCGGCGAACCCCTCGCCGCCATCAGAAACGACGCACGCGACCGGATCGACCCTCTCGAATGGGGATTCGTCCCCACATGGGCGGAGGACGCAGGGACGGGCCACATCAACGCCCGGGCGGAGACGGTTGCGGAGAAGCCGAGTTTTCGCGACGCCTACGAGCACCGCCGGTGTCTCGTGATCGCGGACGGCTACTACGACTGGGCTGACGAGCGCGGCAGGGGAACCCAGCCATACCGGTTCGTCCGCCCCGACGAGGAACCATTCGCGATGGCGGGCATCTGGGAGCGCCGCGAGGGGCCGGACGGACCCCCTGGAACCGTCGCCGTCGTCACGACCGAGCCCAACGGCGTGGTCGAGCCGATCCACCACCGGATGCCAGCCATCCTCAACCCGGACGAGGAAGCGGGGTGGCTCGACGGCGAGGAACCCGAAAGCTTGCTCGATCCCTACCCCGAGGACGACCTCCGGGCGTACCCGGTCTCGGAGGCGGTGAACGATCCCGCGAACGACTCCCCGGCGGTCCTCGGGGAGGTCGACCCGCCCGAGCAGACGGGGCTGGGGGAGTTCTCCTAACCCATCACGGCCACGCGGTTTTTCGAACACGCGGAAAAGTGAGGCTGTCCGACCCAACGATGATCCCGGTGAGCGTCCCAAGCATCGCGATTTCGGCGGACGCGACCGTGCCGGGTTGCCGTGTAGTTCGCGGAGTCACAGCCGCGTGCCCACGCGTCGACCTGCTCCTCGGTGTACGCCTCCGTCCCGAGTTCCCTGATCGCGGTGCGGTGAACGTTCCTTATTTCCTCGACATCACCTGGAGTTGCGTCCCGGGTTTCCATATACTGTCGGACAGAGACATTGATAATTCGAAGGCCCCAGGCTATCCGAAGAGGCCCGCGATGTCAGCGTAGGCGACCGCGTAGCCAACGGCGTTGAACGACCCATGAACGAGTGCCGAGACGGTGAGATTACTCGTACGTTCGTACACTGCGCCGAGGATGAGCGACAGGACGAACACGATGGCGAGGGTGTTGAGCAAGGCGAGAGCCGTCCCGTTCGGGTCGGCGTAGGCGGGGAGGTGGACGGCAGCGAAGACGACGCTCGCGACCGCGATTCCCCCGACCGCGGAGAACTCCGCCCGTAGCGACTTCTGGATCACGTTTCGGTACAGCAGTTCCTCGCCCGGACCGACGACGAGATACGACAGCGGGACGAGCGCGAGCAGGATCTCCGGGTCTTCCTGCGCCGCCCGGATCAGCGAGTGAGTCGTCGACTCGACACCAAGCCACCCGAACAGGGCGCTGATCGCGAGGTTCGAGACGAGAAGCAGTACCGTCCCGCCGACGACGTACCCCCACTCCCGGCGGGTCGGGAGGCGGGCGTCGACGTACGAGCGGTCCAAGTCGGACAGGGCGATGTACGCGCCGGCGACGGTGATCGTTCCAATCCCGAGTGCCAGCGTCGACAGAGTCGCCTCTATGAGCGGCGAGACGGATTCGGCATCAGAACCGGCCACGAGCGAGAGGAGGAGTGCGCCGAAAATGAAAATCGACGCGATGCCGGCGATGCCGACCGCTGCGCCGGTCATGGCGAGGCGGACCTGGCTCAGGAGGCGGTCCGACGGGATCGCGCGCAAGTCGGCCCAGGCGGCAGCACATGCGAGCACTCCGAGCGCGGCAGTGAGGCTAGGAACGAACACGTCGCCCCCTGCCGCGATGCCCCCGAGTCCGCCCGTGATGATCCCGACGGACCCGAGTGCGGCAGGAGGGGACGTCAACCGCCGGTCCAGGAGGTCGCGACGGGCAACAAAGAACGCGACGGTCGCGACGGCGGCCGCTCCGAAGGCAACGGTCCGTGGACGCTCGGTCGGCCAGGATCCGAAGGTCGTCGCGGCTGCGACCCCCGCGAGAACGAACCCGAACGACGCCCCCGTTCGGTCAGACATACATGTGCCACGAACGGGGGGCCCTAAAGCCTCTGCGTTCGCGGATCGGGCGCCGGGGGTTGTGTAACAGTTACAGAAACTAGTATGAATAGGTAGTATTTGGGAACTATT
>JBDGQL010000185.1:0-3758 GCA_042219105.1 Karumarchaeum halophilus (SeqCode)
CGAGTCCGGGATCGAGGACATGCACTCGATTTCCGACGACGTCACCGATCTCGTCTTGGAACGCCACGGATCCTTCTCGGGGGAGCACGGCGACGGGATGGCCAGAACCGAATTCAACCCCAAGATGTACGGCGAGGAGCTCTGGACGGCGTTCAAGCAGGTCAAAACCGCGTTCGACCCCGGCTGGCTGATGCACCCCGGGAACGTCGTCTACCGTGACGGGCCCGACGATCCCGGTCCGGACACCGAACGCGGCGTCGGCGCCGACATGCGCGAGAACCTCCGGTATGGCCCGGAGTACCAGTCCGTCGAACCCCAGACGACACTCGACTTCGAGGACGAGGGCGGATTCTCGGAGTTGGTCGAGCTGTGCAACGGGTGTGGCACCTGCCGGCAGACCGGCGAGAACGTGATGTGTCCGACCTACCGCGCCTCGGAGGAGGAGATCCAGTCCACGCGGGGCCGGGCGAACCTCCTGCGGTCGGCGATCGGGGGCGACCTCCCGGAGGAGGAGATCCACTCCGAGCGGTTCCAGGAGGAGGTGCTCGACCTCTGTGTGGGCTGTAAGGGCTGCAAGAGCGACTGCCCGACCGGCGTCGACCTGGCGAAACTCAAAGCCGAGGTGAAACACGAGCACCACGCCGAGGAGGGTGCGAGCCTCCGCGAACGGTTGTTCGCCAACATCGACACCGCCTCGCGGATCGGATCGGCGCTCGCGCCGCTGTCGAACTGGGCGACGGAGATCCCCGGCGCGCGCACGGTGATGCAGTCGGTGTTCGGGATCGCCCCAGAGCGGGAGCTCCCGCCGTTCCGCCGGGAGACCCTCCGAGACTGGTTCGAAGCCCGCGGCGGGTCGGCGGTCTCCGAATCGGAGGCTGACCGCTCCGTCGTTCTGTTCCCCGACACGTACACGAACTACTCCTACCCCTCCGCGGGCAGGGCGGCCGTCGAGGTGCTGGAGGCCGCCGGCGTCCACGTCTCGATCCCCGACGATCTCGCTCCCTCCGGTCGGGCGGCGTTCTCGACGGGAATGCTCGACCTGGCCCACGAGCGGGCCCGGGACAACCTGACGCTCGCCGGCGGACGGGACGTTGTGTTCGTCGAACCGTCCGACGCCGTGATGTTCCAGGACGAGTACCTGGACCTCCTCGATGACCCGGCCGCCGAGCAACTGGCCGAGAGCGCGTACGGCGTTCTCGAGTACCTCGATGTCCACCGCCTCGATGAGGCACTGCCGGTGGCAGACCGGGCGCCCGGCGCCGCGGGATCACTCGCGTACCACGGCCACTGCAACCAGAAAGCGACTAACAAGGACCACCACGCCGTGGGCGTGCTTCGGCGAGTTGGCTACGAGGTCGATCCACTGGACACGACCTGCTGTGGGATGGCAGGGAGCTTCGGGTACCACGAGGAGCACTACGATCTCTCGAAGGCCATCGGTCGCCTGCTGTTCGACGCGGTCGAGGAGAGCAGCGGGGACCGGGTCGTCGCTCCCGGAGGCTCCTGTCGCTCACAGCTGGGCGACACGGAGGGCGTCGACGAGATCCCACCCCACCCGATCGAAGCGGTGGCGGACCGGCTCGGCTGATATACACCCGGATACGAACCAGTCAACGCGATTGTCTCTCGATTGGGAGCGAGACAGCGTATTGACTGGAAATAACCGAGCCATATGAGGGTGTCATACAACTGTTCTCACACCGGTCTCCATCGGGATGGATGAGCGGTAGATACAGATCAACAGGTCACCACAGACTACTCAAAACATTACTTTATTTGTATAAGTAGTATAGTGGATACGCGCGAACAGGTGGCAGGCTATTCCTATCAATTACGGAGACATTAAGGCTAAAGTGACACAGACAGAGCGTCTATGCAGCACTCGTTCACTGTTGATCTCACGGTAGTACTCGTGAGTCAGTTGCTCAGGAGATCTTCTCAGCCGCTTCGAAGTTGTATCGAGAGGACATCCTGTTGGTGTACCACGACGCTTCCCGGTCTGCCCTGATGTACCGAGTGCCGTCTCACTCGCTTTTTGTGGCCCAAGGCCACCACGAAGGAGCCGACTCGGCCGGGTCTGACAGACGGTGCCTGTTAATCATCTCCCTGAACGATATGGCGATGATCGCTCCGTAGATCCACGGATTGTTGGTCTGTAGCAATGCCACGAATAGCGCAACGACCCCGAGATTAAGCAGCACATGGGTGAGCAACCAGCTAGCGGTTCCACGCGACGCCAGTTCTTGAATAATCGTGCCTTTCATAGTGTTCACCAGTCGTGTCTTTCAGTCCGTTTGGTTACTACCCCAGATGACCGTCCCGACCAGCACGACCAGCCCACACACCAACACTGCAGTCCCGAGTGCCGTGCCGATTCCTACGTCGCTTGCTCCTGATGCAGTCAATCCTCCTGTGACTGTCATCGACAAGCCGAGTACTACCATCGTCGTTCGGTCTTCACTCCTGAAATCGGATCGGATGTGATCCAACATACACGTCTCTCCACGGATTGGTGGGTGAGAAATATACACTCTAACTATTCTCACGACTGTCTCCAACGGTCACTAATGATTTAGAGGCGGATCAGCATGCCTGCCAGTTTCGCTGTTTATATTTCTGGACCTGTGTATGTCAGATGCCGTAATCCCCTCCTCCTGATGTAACTGTTATCAGCACGGGAAAAATGCCGAGTGCAACGAATTGATTACTCGTCAGTATGTCCCGAAATACAGGACTACAGGTACACCCGCCTGTCGCCGAATTCAAGCCACCCCGAACTGCAACAGACGCGTGTTGTATTCATCACCGCCGTCGTGATGATCTGCTTAGGAGTTGTTCGGGCGAGTGACCGACTTAGAGGGTGACGGCACCGTAGAAAGGGGGTCCTTTTCGATACTTCTGTAGAGTTGTCCTATCATCTGTTATGTCAAATTTACATTTTCAATAAATCAGCTTTCGTCTATCGTTTCTATAAAGATATTCTACATAAGTTATATACCAATAGAGCCATTATGTTCGACTAAGCGAATATTTAGGAGGCTGACTCAAAAGCATGTTCAAGAAAAACAATGGTCACGCACAAGAGCAGCTCTTTTCGCCAGTAAAAGAGCTACCTACCGGAGTCAAAGACAAATTGGAGAATCACTGGTCGTCTCACTTTTACGACCACTTGTTTACTCAGATAGATGAAGAAAAGTTCGAAGTGCTATACCACGACGGGTACAGCCGCCCAAATAAGCCGGTCAACGAGTTAGTCTCCTTAGAGATTATCAAGCACCTGAAAGGGTACTCTGACAAAGAACTTGAAGACGCCTATCTGTTCAATTTCTGCGTTCGAAATGCGCTGGGCAAGGAAAGACTAGGTGACAACATCTGCCCGAAGACGTTCACCAACTTCCGCCGCCGGCTGATGGAATACGAAGAGGAAACCGGCCGAGACCTGCTGCACGAAGTCTTCGAAGACCACCGTAACTACCTGCAAAGCGAGTTCGAGATTGACGCCACCACACAGCGAATGGACTCAACGCACATCGAGGCCAACATCAAGCAACTGTCCCGCGTTGACCTCCTCGCCAAAGTCGTCCATAACTTCCTGTGCGATCTCCCTGAGGAGATCGGACAGGAATTGCCCGCCGGAATTGGCGATTTCGCCGACACCGAGAATCTGGAGTTGTCCTATCACCTCGCCCCGGGCGAAATCCAATCAACTATGGAGACGCTTGCCGAGCATGCTGCCTGGCTCGTTGATCGGTTCGAAG
>JBDGQL010000213.1:0-3737 GCA_042219105.1 Karumarchaeum halophilus (SeqCode)
AGTTGCCGAATCCGACGGCATAAAACGCCGTCGCGAACGCCAGTCCGAGCCAGTTTCCGAGGCCGGCGATGGACCCGAACAGCGGTCCGAGGCCCTTATTGATGAAGTGATACGGTCCGCCCGACGCCGGCATCGCTGTCGCGAGTTCGCTGGCCGATAGTGCAGTCAGCATGGCGATAGCTCCTGCAGTCACGAACGCTACCGACGACCCGGGACCGGCGAGCGCCGCCGCTGCGCCCGGCAACACGAAGATGCCGGCACCGACCATCGTCCCGATGCCGATCATCAGTGCCTCTTTCAAGCCAAGTGTGCGCTCAAGTTGTGTCTCTGTCTCCCCTGCCATCTCTCCAACACAGGTGCGCCAACGATTAAACGTTGTCACAACACCAATACGGCGTGTCAGCCCTCCTGATACCGTCCCCGGTCCTCGATGTCACGCAGGCGGTCGATGACCGACTCCGACCCCGCTTCTCGGTAGGCCTCCTCGAACGCCCGGCACAGGGACTCGTGGTCCGCCGCAGTCCCAGTGATCGACTGCTCGAACACGTGCAGGTCCATGGCGTAGTCCTCGACATCCCGTGTGTGGTATCCCAGCCCGAAGTCGATGAGGTACACCCATTCGGTGCCGGGATCGACGCGGACGTTCCTGACCGTGGGATCGCCGTGAACGACTCCCGCGTCGTGGATCGCCGCGAGATGCTCGCCGACCCGCCGGACCTGCGGTTCGGTGGGTGCATCGCCCAGATCCGCCTCACCGACGTGCTCGAAGACGAGGCGTGCCGCCTCGGGGTCGATGTCCCACAGCACGGGGGTCGCAACGCCCTGTCGTCGCGCGAGACTCGTCAGGCGGGCCTCCGCCGCGGTGCGCTCAGCGCGGAGGCGCGCATCGAGGTCCGGATGGCGATACGGCTTCTCGATCCTGCGTTTGTTCACGCGGTCGCCGATCTCCACGACCGCTTCGGCGCCCCGGATCTCGTCGTGATCCGACGCGGTGTCGTTGCGTTCCGGCGTGTGAGCGGCCGGTTCGTCCGAACGCCAGGTGACGGGCACCTGATCGGGCCGGAAGCCGGGACGGACCGCCGAGTCATCGATAGGGATCGTGTCGCCGGCCTCGTACATCTCCGCGCCCAGAACGGCGATCATGCCCGCGTTGTCGCGGAGAAAGCGGTCCGCCGGGGCGAAAAACGAGGCGCCCCGCGCCCCACACATCGCCTCGAGCATTCCCCGGAGCCGGCGGTTCTGTCCCACCCCGCCCCCGAGCACGAGCTCGTCGCGCCCGGTGAGGGAAAGCGCGCGCTCCGAGACCTCGGTCAGCATCGCGAAGATCGTCTCCTCAAGGCCGCGACAGACGTCAGCGACCGGCGTGCCGTCCTCGATCGCGTCCTGTGCCGCGCTCGTGATCCCGGCAAACGAGAAGTCCATCCCCTTCACCACGTATGGGAGTTCGACGTACTCGCCCTCGCGGGCGGCTTCCTCGACTTTCGGCCCGCCGGGGTGATCCCAGCCCACGTGGCGGGCGAACTTGTCAATGGCGTTGCCGACGCCGGTGTCCATCGTCTCGCCCAGGACGCGGTAGCGCCCGCTGTGAAAGCCGAGCAGATGCGCGTTCGCGCCGGAGGCGTTGAGACACACCGGCGCCGAAAAGCCCGATCGCCGGCGGCCGATCTCGAGGTGGGCCACCATGTGGTTGACGCCGACCAGCGGAACGCCGAGCGTGCCGGCGAGCGCGCGGGCGGCGGTGCCGGCGGTCCGAAGACAGGGCCCCAGTCCCGGCCCCCGCGAGAACGCCACCGCGTCGACCGGGTCGTCGGTATCGCCGAGCACCGACTCGACGACCTGCGGGATCGCATCGTGCATGTGCTCGGCCGCCTCGCGAGGGTGGATGCCGCCGCTATCGGGCTGGTAGGCCTCCGACTCCATCCGGACCGCGTCTCGGTCGGCGTCGAAGACGGCCGCGCTCGCGGCCCAGGCGGTCCCTTCGATCCCGAGAACGCGGGTCACGGCCCCCTACTTCCACTCGGTGTACGAACAGTTGCCACAGTGCCGGCGGTCGTCGTGTTCGGCCAGATAGGCGTACTCACACCGCGGGCACTCCTCGCGGGTCACCGTGCCGTCGTCGTAGTACTCATGACGGGGCATTATGCCCCCTCGGTGCCGATGGCGTTTCGCTCGAGCGTGTGATCCTGCTCGACGTCCTCGGCGTGGGCGGCCGACTCGTACACCTTCGCCTCGCCGATCGTCTTGCGCATGCCGAACTTCGTGTCCAGCGTCCGGATGACGACCTCGTCGGCGTCCTTGCCCAGGCGGGCCGCGAGGCTGTCGCGCACGCCCAACCGATCGGGCGTTGCCTCGACGTGGCTCACACGAAATCGGATGTCGGTACGGTGCAGCATTGGATTTTCCTCTTCCTCCAGGATCGTGATCTCCATGGTTAGTTACGTCTTTCTTTCCCGCTTGCGTGCAAAAGGATTTCGAAGAGGCAAGGCGGGTATACACCCGGACAGAAGCCATGATACAGTCCGCCAGGTACGTCCCGGCGGAGAGTGTCAAACGTTCTGTCCGGTAGTACAACCACGACCGTTTATTGACATCCTCCTCCGCCTGAAGGCGGAGGAATCACCTGTGCCTGCGGTTGGAATCCGCTGGACAGGTCATAAAGGTAGACTCCAGGCTGTGCCAACCAGCCGGTACTCCTATCCCCACCCAAACCGGGTGCAGACTCGGAGTTACTTTCACCGTTGATGTCGAGACGGATGTTCTCCGCCCCATTCACATCGCCGTTGAGCGCCACGTCACACGACTCGCAGACGTACAGTCCCCGTTCGACACGCTGACTGTCGTCTTCCCGACCACAGATGCAACACGTCTTGCTCGTGTCGCGCTCTGACACTTCCACGACTTCTATCCCCTCAACCTTGGCTTTGTATTCGAGGATGTTTGTGAAACGGTCGAACGCCCACCCGTGCAGGTCGAGGTTCCCGTGCCGACCCCAATTCTTCGACTCACCATCTTCGTTCTCTCGAACGCCTTCCAAGTCACCGACGTTGATATACTGTCGGACAGAGACATTGATAATCGAACCCCCAGGACGGGAGGCCTTCGAATTATCAATACTTCTGTCCGACAGTATACGACCGACACCCTTCTCAATACATCGTTGGACGATGTGTTTGGCGAGACTGTGGAAGAAGTGGGTTCGACGCTCCGACCACTTTGCGTGGAGTCGTGTAGCCCTTTCACCACTTGAGTCGTCGCACTTTGCGATTTCTTTCGGGAAGTAGTACCCGTCCTGTTTCAACCGATTGCCGGGGTACAGGTCAGCGTCTTCGGTGCTGTACGCAACGGTGGCGAAGTTGCAGATTCCGAGGTCGATGCCTGCTGTCTCGTTGCCGGGTGCGGTTGGTGTCTCGATTTCGTCCTTGCAGACGAGATGCAATTCCCATCGTCCTTTTGCTTGGTCGTAGACGGCGCGAACCTGTTGTAGGTTCTCGACCGTGACGCCGGGCGCGGTTTCGTACTCGACAAGGATGTACTCTCTCGCTCGGGGGTACTCTTTGTGATTTCGACCTTTTGAGAGGCGAACGCGACTGTTCTTTGAGTCGTGTCGGATGCCTTTCTGCTTCCACGTCACCGTGCTACGCGGGTGTTCTTCGTGGACGCAACGACCCTGTTGGTCGTAGTGGTTCTCTTTGCGGTAACCGGGTGGATTGTCCCGTTCGTCGTCGGAGCCGTACCAC
>JBDGQL010000250.1:0-3642 GCA_042219105.1 Karumarchaeum halophilus (SeqCode)
AGCCTCCACCGTACCCGGCGAATATCTATCAGGACTTCTGTCGACCCGTATACACCGCGGCGTGGTTCTCGCGGGCGACGTGAAAGACGGGGTGGTAGGCGGTGACCGCGTCGACGGTTCCGTCGGCGAGCGGGAGCGAGACCATGTCCGCCTGAAGCAGCCGCGCCTCCGGGACGGCGTCGGCTGCGAGACCGAGGCCCGAACGGGCGATGTCGATCCCGAGGCTCCCTGCCGGCAGGTTCGCGAGCAGGTCGTCGATGAGGTCGGCGTCGGACCCTCCCGGATCGCGTCTGTCGGCGTACGTCTCCGACACCTGCTCTACTGTCGGACAGAAGTATTGATAATCGAACCCCCAGGACGGGGGGCCTTCGAATTATCAATGTCTCTGTCCGACAGTATCCCATGCGCGGCGCACGTCGGACCGATCCATCAGGTGCGCTCCGCGATGCGCTCGCCGAGGTCGTCGAGTTCGGCGTCGGAGAGATCCGGACGGTCCGAAAAGAGGGCGTGGATCGGCCGGCCGCCGTCCTCCGGCGTGCGCGGGACGACGTGGGCGTGGACGTGTGGCACCTCCTGGCCCGCGGCCTCGCCGTTGTTGTAGGAAATCGTCGAGGCCGGAGCGTCAACGGCCTCCTCGAC
This sequence comes from Karumarchaeum halophilus (SeqCode), assembly GCA_042219105.1. GTDB lineage: Archaea > Halobacteriota > Halobacteria > Halobacteriales > Hikarchaeaceae > CAYSJP01. Next base: position 640 of record JBDGQL010000250.1, read on the forward strand.
CGCCGGCGCGACGACGGCGATCGCCCGCCCGATCGCCCCCGCGACGTCGGCCGGCAGGTCGTTCACGCGCTCGTAGTGTGCCTTCGGGATGACGAGCGTGTGGCCTTCGGCGAGTGGGTTGGCATCGAGAAAGGCTAGTGTCTCCTCGTCATCGTGGACGATGCGTCCGGGGATGTCGCCGTCAACGATCGAACAGAAGATGCAGTCGTCACTCATATGCGAAGTGTCGTCCGCAAGCGGTAAATGGATTTCCCGCCCCCGGCGGTCATACCTATCCGGACCCCCGCGCACATCGGGCCCGGTTCCGTGCTGGTACAATAACTGTCCGGGCGCGCTCGGCGGGACTGTGATGCAACGAAACGGAAGCGTCGAGTCATCACGAAACAGAGGTGTCGAGTCATGAAGCTGCACATCCGGTTGATCCTCGTTGGCGGCGTCGCCCTGGTAGCCGGACTCTGGACCGCTCGTCTCGCTCCCGCGTGGTCGATCGCCTGGTCGCTCGGTCTCCTCGTGTCGCTTCTCGGAATCGCCGGACTCGCGGGCGGCATCCACGGCGCCATCGACGTACATACTGTCGGAGGGCGACATTGATAATTCGAAGGCCTCCATCCTGTTCGATTATCGACACTTCCCTCCGACAGTATAGCAACACGGAGAACACCTAGTACTTATACTGCTAATCGTTCGTAGTAACGCGCATGGAGTACACGACCCTTGGAGCGACGGGGACCCGCGTCTCCCAGTTGTGTTTCGGTACGTGGCGGTTCAATCAGGAAACCGGTGGTGTCGTCGAAACCGACCGCGAGACGGCCCAGGAACTGCTGGATGCCGCCTGGGAACACGGAATCAACTTCATCGACACGGCCAACGTGTACGGGACGCCAAACGGGACGAGCGAGAAGTACATCGGCGAATGGCTCACAGGTCACGACCGCGAGGACCTCGTCCTCGCCTCGAAGGTGTACTTCCCGTTCGACGGCCGGGGTGATCCAGGCCCGAACGATCGGGGTCTGGGTCGCAAGCATATCCGGGCCCAGATCGAGGGGTCCCTGGAGCGACTCGGAACTGACTACCTCGATCTGTACTACATCCACCGCTGGGACGAGGACACGCCGATCGAGGAGACACTCCGGACCCTGACTGATCTCGTCCGGGAGGGCAAGGTGCACTACCTCGGAGCCTCGACGATGGCGGCATGGCAACTGACGAAAGCCCTCTGGAGAGCCGATGTGGAGGGGCTAGAGCGCTTCGACGCAACACAGCCACTGTTTCATGCCGGGTATCGTGACGACGTCAAGGAGTACCTCGACGTCTGTGCCGACCAGGATCTCGCCGTCTGTCCGTACTCGCCACTCGCCGGCGGGTTCCTGACCGGAAAGTACGAACGGACGAGCGACGACGACCCGACGGCCTTCGAGGGTCCGGACGGCGCCCGGGGGAGTCTCGACGACCAGTTCGGCGACTACTACCTCTCCGAACGTGGCTGGCACGTTCTCGACGAGATCCGGGCAATCGCTGATGACCTCGGCGCCACGCCCGCTCAGGTCGCGCTACGCTGGCTCATCGAACAACCGGAGTTCACCACGATTCCCATCATCGGAGCCCGGACACCCGAGCAACTCGCCGAGAACGTCGGCGCGGTAGATATTTCACTGTCCGACGAGCAGTTCAACCGAATCGTGGACGCTCGCTACGCGGAAGACGGGACCCGCTGGGGTCACCGATGACCCCGGTCGTTCGGTGTAACTGACTGTTACTCCCGCCCCGCTTGCGGGAGGAGCGTGAGATCCCGCCCGTCGGTACCGACGAGGACGTGATCCGGCGTCGGCTCTGGGACTGGATCGACCGGGGACCAAGCGAACCCGGGCGCTACAACCCGTACGTGACCCCCGTTAGTTCTTCGCTCTCCGTCCAGAGCTTCTCGGCATCGCGTTCGTCGTACGATGCGTCGCTGGACGACTGTTTTTCCGGTGGCCCGCGCATGTTCAGCAACCCACCTGGCCCGTAGTAGTCGCCGCCCTCGACGTCGGGTGCGGTCGATGCGTACAGGAGCGGCAACGCCCCCTGTGCAGCCGACTGGCCGAACACCGTGTTGGCCACCCGCATCATGCCCATACGCAGGGTCGATCCGGCCTGCCTCGGGCCGCGGTACTGGAGACTCGTCGCCGCGTACCCCGGATGACAGGCGACGCTGATACTGTCGGTGACGTCGGCCCCCTCCAGCCTGCGCTGTAGTTCGTAGGCAAACAGGAGGTTAGCTAGCTTGCTCTGACCGTAGGCGTCCCACTTCTCGTAGGACTGTTCGCGATGGAGGTCGTCAAAATCGATCTCGCCGGACTCGTGAGCGCCGCTGGAGTGGGTAACGATCCGGCTCTCACCGTCCGTCTCGACGAGCAGATCCAGCAGATGTCCCGTCAGCGCGAAGTGGCCGAGGTGGTTCACGCCGAGTTGTTTCTCGAAGCTGTCCTCGGTCTCCTGTCGCGGGATCGCCATCACGCCGGCGTTGTTACAGAGCACGTCGATCGCGTCGTAGTCTCCGGTGACGCCGGTGGCGAAGGACTCGATCGAGTCGAGGGACGCGAGGTCACACTGTCGAACGTTCAACGTGGCTCCGGTGTTACCGATGGCGTCTCGAATCTCGGTCGCTGCGTCCTGGCCGCGGTCGGTACTCCGGCAGGCCATGATCACGGTCGCCCCCTTCGCCGCGAAGGCTTTCGTCGCCTCGAAGCCCAGACCGCTGTTGGCCCCCGTGATGAGGATGGTGTCATCGGCACAGTCCGGCATCTGGTCCGTGTCCCAGGAGGACGACATGGCGGGTCGTATGTGCTCGAGACTGAGAAACTTCGCGTTGTGCTGGTGTGAGAACGTGCAACCCGGTGTACGTTTTGCTCACCGGAACCGAGCGACACGCGACACGAGCGTCGCCCGCGGTGTTGCGCTCGGCAAAAATGCGCCGGCCGGGATTTGAACCCGATGGCGAGACTCGCTTCGCTCGTCTCGCGT
>JBDGQL010000022.1:0-3637 GCA_042219105.1 Karumarchaeum halophilus (SeqCode)
CGCGAGCACAGGGTGACCCTCCTCGGGCGCGATCCACACGTACGCGCCGTCCGCGAGGACGGTCTCCGGATCACGGGGGAGGTGGATCTGACCGTCAGTTTGGAAGCCGCCACCGAGATCGATTCCACGAGCGAACCCGATCTCGCCGTCGTCACCGTCAAGTCCTTCGACACGGCCGGGGCTGCCCGGACGCTCGCCCGCGCCCATGCGGGCGCCGTCCTCTCGCTGCAAAACGGGATGGGAAACGAAGCGAGCCTCGCAGACCACCTCGACTGCCCCGTGCTCGCGGGGACGACGACCTGCGGGGCACGTCTGCACGAACCGGGCGTCGTCGCCTGCACCGGCATCGGGGACGTGACAGTCGGCCCGCACGCGGACGCCCCGCTGGCGCCGGCCGAGCGCGCCGGAACGGCGTTCCGGTCGGCCGGCATCGAAGCCGACGTCGTCGCCGATCCACGCCCGCATCTCTGGGAGAAACTCGCGGTCAACGCCGGAATTAACCCGGTCACCGCGCTCGCCCGCATCCGGAACGGGACACTCGTCGACGGCCCTCCTCGTGGGGTCGCGATGGAGGCGGCCACGGAGACGGCGGCGGTCGCGCGCGACCACGGAATCAGTCTGTCCGGGGACGACGCCAGGGCGGCGGTCCTGGAAGTCGCGGAGGCGACCGCGCGGAACCGCTCCTCGATGCTGGTCGACGTCGCCGCCGGCCGGCGGACGGAGATCGACGCGATCAACGGGTTCGTTCTCGACCGCGCCGAACGCGCGGTGCCGGTCAACGAGACGCTGGCGGGGCTGATTCGGGCGTGGGAAGCGAGCGAGGGGGTCCGATAGCGGGGGATCCGGCAGGCAGTGCCGGGTCACGCCCGCGCGACGACGTACAGCGACCCGATGCCGCCGACGACGATCGCGAACCAGTAACTCGCGACGCGGTAGACCAGCGCCATCGCGGCTGCCGTGGGGACGGTCAGCCCGACGAGCGGGCCGAGCAAGAGCACGAGAACCGTCTCGACGCCACCCGTTCCGCCGGGCGTAGGCAACACCCCCGCGATCGTGCTCGCGGGGACGATGAACAGGACCAACAGGAGGTCGATCTCCCGGCCGATCGTCAGTGCCGCAAAATAAAGCGGGAGGGCAAACAGCACCCAGCCAAGGTAGGAGAACACGAGCGCGTACAGGAGTTCGCGCGGCTCGGCGGCGAGCACCTCGAGGGAGCCGTAGAACTGCTCGATGCGGTCGCGCACCCCCCCGATCGAGAGGCGCTCGGTCCGGCGGGCGATCGGGGCGAGGAGCCGGAGAACGCCCGCCTCGACGGCGTCCCGGTAGTTCCAGCCAGCGTATATGAATGCCGGGATGGCAACCGCGAGCGCCGTCAGGCCGACGGCGAGTGGCCGGACCGTCGAGGGCAGTTGCGCACGCAACGCGAGCGCCGCCAGGCCGACGGCGGCGAAGTTGAAAAACGGAAGCAGGTTGAGCAGGTCGGCGGTGACGACGCTTGCGAGGCTGTCCTCGTAACTCGCGCCCGTGTCCTGTGAAAGAACGTACGCGATGAAGGGCTCGCCGCCGGCCTGCCCGAAGGGCGTGACGTAGTTGGCGAAGGTGGCCGCGAAGTACGTGACGACGAGCCGGCGAAACTGGATCTCGATCCCGATCACCGCGAGAACGACCTGCCAGGCTTTTCCCCACGCGACCAGGCCGAACAGCGTCGACAGGCAGGCGAGCGCGAGCCAGCGGGGCCGTGCATCCCGGAGCGTGGCGACGATCTTGTCCCATCCCGCGACGAAGCCGAGCAGATACAGCAAGATTGCGGCGACGACGAACCCCACGACGGTCTTCGTGAGCGTCCGGCGCTCGGCGAACTGATCGAGTATCGCCGTACCGCCGTCGTCGTCGACCATCTACTCCACGTACCCCAGATCGCGCAGGCGATCCCGCGTCTGCTCGTCCATCTCCGAGAGGACGTCCTCCTCGGGGGCGTCGCCCCACTCGGAACCGACCCGCCGGGCGAACGCCGCGAGCGCCTCCGACAGCTCCGCCTCGAGGGGGTCGCCTTCGCCGTGGCGGTTCTCCGTCTCGCCGGGGTCGACGTCGAGCCGGTAGAACTCGTCGCCGATTCGCTCGTTGTGGATGTACTTCGCATCGGTCCGTCTGACGGCCCGCATCCGCGAGTAGAACCGCGACTCCGGGTCGAGGTCGACGCCCACTGAAACCGCCTTCGATTCGAGCTGGTTGAGTTCGACCACGGGGCGGTAGTACTCCACGAACCCCTGTTCGGCGTTCTCGAAGTCACGGTATGCGGGGGACAGAAGCGACCGGGTTCGGTCGAGCGGTTCGCCACCCGGGTCGGCCTCCGTGCCCGCGTGGTCCAGTATCGTGTGGTACAGATCGAGCAGTTCGACCTGCTCCGACCGGCGCTCGGTAGGGAGTTCCGGGTGTTTCACGATCAGGGGGACGTTCACCAGTTCGTCGTAGATGCTGAACTCGTGGCCGTACAGGCCGTGCTCGCCGTGGAGTTCCCCGTGGTCCGCGCAGACGATCACGAGCGTGTCCTCCCATTCGTCGTTCTTGCGCATCCACGAAAAGAGACGATCGAGCTGGGCGTCGACGTGGCGGACCTCCGCGTCGTACAGCCCGTGGATGGCCTCCCACTCCGCGTCGTCGATCCTCCGGACGCCCGCGTTGTACTCCTTTGCGTTCTGGCACACCTCAGTGGAGTCGACGCCGGGGGCGAACTCCGCGGCGTACTCCTCGGGTGGGTGGTAGGGGAGGTGTGCGTCCATCAGATTGATGAAGGCGAAGTACTCCTCGTTATCGTCGATAAAATCGATGGTCCGGTCGACGACGTGTGGCGTCTTCGAGTCCGCATCGTCGCTCCCGGCGAAATGCTCGTGGAACCGGTTTCCGACCGCGACGAGGCGGTCGGCGATTCCCCGGAGCGCGTCACTGTCGTTCATCATCCGCCAGGCACGCGCGAGAGGCCCGGAGAGAAACCCGCCGGGCATGACCTGGAAAAAGTTGTCCTGGTGGGAGAATCCGGCGGTGAGTCCCGTGTAGGGCGTGATCCACGCGTTCGAGGAGTAACACGCGCTCGGACGGTCCAGCGACTCCGCGAGCGTCGTCGTCCCTGAGAGGTAGGGGTTTTCCTGGCTCGCGGCGTGTTCGGAGGGGTACAGCCCCGTGAACATGGAGGCGTGGACCGGGAGCGTCCACGGTGCGGGTGCGAGCGCCTCCTCAAACGTCGTCGCCTCCTCGGCGAGCCGCTTGAGCGCCGGCGTCGTCTCCCGGTCGTGACCGTACACCGAGAGGCGGTCCTTCCGGACCGTGTCCATCACGACGAACAGGACGTTCGCCGATCCGGATTCACTCATCGTAAGGTATCCTGGTGCGTCTCGGATTAAAAACCGCGGTTTTCACACGCGGAGTCGGGACCGCGAACTTTTGTCGAGCGATCCGTACGCTCTCATAATGTCTGTTGTAGCTGTTTACCGGTGATCGCCACCCCCGGTGGCGGCGAGCACCGGTAAGAGACTACAACAGACATTATCACATTATCGAATATCTCCACCGAGTCGTGACCGACAGTATATTTAGAGTCGAAGAGGGAGAGACTTACAATACTGGAGATCGTAGACTGATC
>JBDGQL010000045.1:0-3629 GCA_042219105.1 Karumarchaeum halophilus (SeqCode)
CAACGCGGCCATGTCGTGGTGGAGGCCAAGAGCGAACGTGACCGCCCACGGGAGCGTAAGAGCTACCGTGGCAGCCACCGCCGCTAGCGGATGGCGAAGCCGGGACATCATGTATGCCGAGAACAGTTCGGGAGGTATACCTTGCGATCCTCCAGCGATGGGGTTACGTAACTGTTACAGAATTTGGTCTTGTTCGGTAAGTTCCAGTATGAAATAGTACTATATCGATACCGCAACTTCTATATTTAAACTTTACTAATACATCATACGAACAATGAGTGAAGCCACACTCAAGATTGACGACGGTGATGTGTTTCTCATCAATGGCGAGGAGACCATCCAAAAAGAGGTGAAACCACAAGGCAACGGTGCTCACGTTATCGTCCCGAAACGCTGGACTGACGCACAGGTCAAAATCACTCGCATCTCCGATCCAGACCACAGCGACGAATGACACAACTCACCGAACAGTTTCACGTCCCAGACGAGTACCACGAGGCGTGCGACCGCCTCACCGCGCTCGTCCAGACCCACACACGACGCCTGCTCGAAACCGAATACTGGAGCGACGACCATCTCGACGCCATTAGCGACCACTCAGGACAGTCCTACACCTACATTCGAGACGACGATCACGACTGCTTCGGGGATGTCGAGGAGTACGTATACAGCCGCTTCAAGCGGTGTGTCTACCACCGCGTCACCCACATCCTCGATGCCCACGCCGACGAGTTTCAAGCGTTCCAGTTCGTTCGTGAGACGGTCGAAGAACGAAAAATCAAGCGGATTGGCTGGCAGCGCCTCCGCACACGGGTGTTCGACGAGGACTCGCTGTACATCGAGTGGCGTGTGCTTGAATCCGTGGTTGAGCAACTCAACACGTTTTACGACCGGCACGGACGGGTTCCCGACACGTACACGGAACTCGTCGGGACGCCAGAACCGAACGGGACGCTTCCGTACGCGCCGGACAAAGGCGACTACCACATTCACGACCTCTCCATCGAGGACGGTGACGTGGTGGTCGTGCTGAACGCGCCGGACTCACTCTCGCCGGACAGTCATCACGACTGGACTGACCACGAGCTTCGCTTTCCCGTCCATTCACGGTTCCACGAGATGGTTGCAAACGGGGACCTAAAGGCACCCACACTGCATTCTTCGGAGTATGGGTACACCCTCGACGTACCTGTTGCCGTGCCCGAACAGGACGCTGAGACGGTTGCCGACCGTGTGTTGGCAGTTGATCTCGGCGTGAAAAAACAGGCTACGGCTGTCGTTCTCGATGCTGGTGGGGACGCTCACCACGAGCAGGTCGCGCCACCACAGTTCATCGACCATCCGGCGAAAGACAAACTGTTCCGGGTGAAAGCCGACGCTGAAGGTATCAACGACCGGCTTGCAGAACTTCGACGACAAGGCAAAGCCTACACAGACAGATTCGACCACCTGCTCGGTGAGTACCGCCAGACACGCCGGAAAGAGCGGCGGCTGCGCGAGCAAATCCAGCACGATGTCGCCAACCAACTCGTGTGGCTGGCGGCTGAACACGGCTGTGAAACCATTGTGTTCGAATCGCTCGGACAGATCGACTCCTCGAACACTGACGGTGCGGTCGCGTGGTCGATCTCCTCGTGGGCACGCGGCGACCTGCTCGATTTCGTGGCATACAAAGCCGAGCTGGTCGGGATTGATTTTGAGACGGTGAATCCGTGGGGGACGAGTCGGCACTGTCCGCGATGTGGCGAGCATGGGCAGACAGTGAAAGCGCCCGATGAGCACACCGAACAACGGTATGGCGGGCACTTCTACTGTCCCAAGTGCGGCTACGAGTGCGACCGGGACGTGATCGGCGCGGTGAACGTCGGACGAAAGCACCTCGACGGCACCAAAATGGAGAAGGCGAACCCTGCCGCCTATATGGAGGCGGGGAATCACGCCAGTTTTCCAGCATCGTCAGGTGCCCGTTCTGCTGGCGTTCAGTCCGCGACCGACCAACAGGATGTGGCGAGCGGTCGTCAGACCCGGCTGTCTCGGGTCCGTGCCGCGCCCCTCACCGCGACGCGTGGGGAGACAGCCACGGGTGGACTGCACCAAAACCACGGTAGTAACACGGGCGAGCGGCCGCCCAGACGTAGTGTGACACGGCACGTCCTCGCCAGTGCTTCTAATTGTGGCTGAACACTACTGAATACTACTGAAAATCAGAACGGTTTATATCTCACAGCCTGGAACCGGGAGTATGGACGTGTTCGGACTCGTCGGCAACCCCGTCGAACACTCGCTGTCACCGCCGATGCACGAAGCGGCATACGCGGAGTGCGGGATCGACGCGCGCTACGTCACCTTCGAACCCGCGCCGGACGACATCGACGGCGCCATCGAGGGAGCGGCGGCGCTCGGCGTCGCTGGCCTGAACGTAACGATCCCATTCAAGCAGGACGTTCTGGACGTCGTCGATCCGGGTAGCCTCGCGGCCCGCATCGGCGCGGTCAACACGATCGACTTCTCGACCGACCCGCCGACCGGACACAACACCGACGCGGCCGGGGTGACACGGGCCCTCGCCCACCACGACGCGACGATCGAGGGGCGGGATGCGGTGGTCGTCGGGGCCGGAGGAGCGGGCCGGGCCGTCGCGTTCGCGCTCGCGGACGCTGGCGCGGACGTGTCGATCGCGAACCGCACCGTCGAGCGGGCCCACGACCTCGCCGGGGCGGTCGCCGGGACCGGATCGGGGGCGACTGCGACCGGACACAGTCTCGACGACCTCTCGGATCTCCTCCCCGAAACCGACCTGCTCGTCAACGCCACGAGCGTCGGCATGGAGGAAGACCGATCGCCGGTCCCTAGGGAGGCGCTGCATGCTGACCTCGCGGTGCTGGATGCGGTGTACAGTCCCCTCCGAACGCGGCTGCTCCGGGAGGCCGAGGACGCCGGCGCGCTGACCATCGACGGCGGGTGGATGCTCCTGTACCAGGGAGTCGAGGCCTTCGAGCGCTGGACCGGCGAGACCGCTCCCATCGAGGCGATGAACGCCACACTACGGGAACGGCTTTAAGTAAACCCGGTGGAAAACGATGGCGTACTGATGGGACTCATATCGGCGATCAAATCAGTCCTCGGACTCGGGGGACCCGACGACCGGTCCCGTGACAGGTCCACGGGGACGAACGTCACCGTCGAGCGAGAGGCTGATGCGACGAGCGAGCGCGCCGTCAAAGAAAGCGACGCGACGGAGGTGACTGTCAAGCACGAATCGGGGACGACTGGCGACGGTGTTGCAGATACGGCTGACGCCGGGACCTCCGGAGAGACTGAAGACGCGGGAGACACCGGGACGGCACCCGAAGACGCGGACCAGGAGGGGACCGAGGAAGGCAAAACGGACACGAAGGGAGGAGCGTCAGTGGAGGAAATAAAGGGAATCGGCCCGACCTACGCGGAGCGTCTGGCCGACGCCGGCGTCCAAACTGTCTCCGAACTCGCCGCGGCCGACGCCGCCGAACTCGGTTCGAAGACCGGGGTCGGTGAGAGCCGCGTCGCGAACTGGATCGAGCGAGCGAGCGAGTACTGTTGACATCCTCCTCCGCCTGAAGGCGGAGGAATCCCGAGCGGTGGGAGTTTCA
>JBDGQL010000064.1:0-3607 GCA_042219105.1 Karumarchaeum halophilus (SeqCode)
ATACCCTGGGTTTGTGACGGCACGGCTTAGCTCACCGGCGGTCGTTGAGACGCCCGTAACCATCGAACGACTCGATCAGTTCCTCGGGAGGGACCAGCCGTTGCAGTTCCCCGACGGCACCGGTGTCCCGTCTGTCGGGGGCAACGTGGATGCGCACGTCCTGTCGGCCGAGTTCGACGAAACCGAGGCCGAGTTTCGTGGCCGTCGCCCGCAGTCCGAGCGCGGCGTCCGCCTTCCCGGCCAGCACGCGCCGGGGCGGGCTCTCGTGTGCGCTGGCGGTCATGTCGAACCCCTCGATGTCCTCGATTAGGTCGCTCCGGGACCGGTCGCGCTCGTCCGCGAGGCCTTCGAGGCGCGCATCAAGCGACGCCCGCAGGCCCGACTGCCGATTCCGGTTGACGAACCGTGTATCCCCGTCGAGGAGGTCGGCGAGACCGGACACGCCATCCGGGTTCCCCTCCGGAACGACGAGCCCCCACTCGCGCGTCCAGCCGCCACCGTCGACCGAATCGACGTCGTACCGTGTCGGCCCTGCCGTGACGGCGACGTCTGGGATCCCCTCCCGGAGACGCCGGAGCCCCTCGCGGCTTCCCGGGGAGAGATAACGGGGGCGGTCGAGTTCGTCGAGCAGACGGGATAACAGCGGGTCGTCCTCACCGATCCCGAGCAGGGACGGCGGCTCGATGTCCGGCGAAAACACCCGTACTGTCACCTCGTCGCCGGCGTCGAGCTGTTCGGTGTCGGGCGGCATTTCGACGATGCCGTCGGCGTCGACGAGGCTGGTGGTCGCGCCGCTTCCCTTGTCGACGGGGTACACCAGCGTGTTGCCGTCCCCGTCGACGACCAGACCGACTGGCATGAGTCGCAGTCGCCCCTCCCGGTACCGCTCGTCGATCGCCATCGTGCCGTTCACAACCTCCGTTTGCGGGTCGGGCCGCCCCGCAGCCTCCCGGATGACGGGTGCGACGAACGCCCGGAAGATGGACAGGGCCGACACCGGAAAGCCGGGGAGTCCAACGTAGGCCGCGTCGCCGAGCGTCCCGATCAGCATCGGCTTGCCGGGCTTCACCGCGACGCCGTGACAGCGGAGGTTGCCCTCCTCCTCGATGATGCGATAGATGACGTCGACCGCCCCTGCGCTCGTCGACCCCGACGACAGAACGAGGTCACACTCCGCTGCCGCGTCCCTAAGGACTCGCTCCAGCGCGTCGAAATCGTCGCCAACGTGGGGGTAGACGGTCGGCCTGCCGCCGGCCTCTTCGACGCTCGTGGCGATCGTGGCGCTGTTGACGTCATAGATCTGTCCGGCGTCGTCGTCGAGTTCCCCGCCCGGACGCACGAGTTCGTCACCGGTGGAGACGATACCGACTCGTGGCGGAGTCCGGACCGGCACGTCCTCGAAGCCGAGCGCGGAGAGCAGCGCGATCTCCCGTGGGGTGAGACGCGTCCCGGGGCCGAGCGCGCGTTCGCCCGCCGCGACGTCAGCACCGGCGACCATGATGCTATCGCCCGGCGCGACGGCGGTCCGGACGTGCACCCGGTCGCCCTCCCTGGCCGTTCGCTCGACCATCACGACCGCATCCGCGCCCGGCGGCAGGACTGCCCCGGTCGATATCTCGGCCGCCGTCCCGGGTTCGATCCGCACGCTGGGTCGCTCGCCGGCGTGGACCGTCCCGCGGAGTTCGAGCATTGCCGGGTCGGCTTCCCCGGCACCGAACGTGTCCCGTGCGCGCACGGCGTACCCGTCGACGTTCGAGCGGTCGAACCCCGGGACGTCGATGTTCGCGTCGATCCGCTCCGCGAGCACCCGCCCCCGCGTCTCGGTCACTGGAACCGTCTCCGTCCCGCCGTCGAGGTCGAGGCCCCGAAGCAGCGACGCCGCTTTCTCGGGATCGGTGAGGTCGCGAAACTGCTTCCTCATGGTGACCACTCCCAGCGCTGGACGCCGACGGTTTCGCCCACCTCGATGCCCTCGCTCCGTTCGGGGACGACGACCCACCCATCGGAGAGTGCGACGCTCGACAGGACGCCCGCACCGCTCGCACGGACCGCACGTGCAACGTACTCGCCGTCGTCGTTCTCGAGCTGGACGCGGGCAAACGACCGGAGGCCCGGTTCGCTGGGGATCTTCTCCTCGAGGCGCGCGGTCACCGCCGGGAACGGCTCCGGCGATTTCCCACAGAGCCACGCGAGTGCCGGCCGGAGGAACTGGACCGCGTTGATCAGACACGAGACGGGATAGCCGGGCAACATGACCACCGGCGTCTCCTTGACGTGACCGAGCGTGACCGGGTGTCCCGGTTTGATCCCGACGCCGTGGACGAACACCTCCCCAAGATCCGAGACGACCTCCGGGAGCAGGTCGCGAGCCCCGACCGACGACCCGCCCGTCGTGACCACGAGGTCGGCCGACAGTCTTTCCTCGATGGCCGCGGCAAGTTGCCCTTCGTCGTCGGTGACGACGTCGCAGTACGTTGGATCCCCGCCCCACTGCTCGAGCAGGGTAGACGTGCTCAGTCCGTTGGTCTCGACGATTTCGCCGGGATCGGGATCCGACTGGACGAGTTCTTTGCCCGTCGGGATGACCTGCACCTGCGGCCGCTCGAAGGCAGATACCTCCCGCACGCCGACCGACTTGAGGAGGCCGAGATCCGAGGCCCGGAGCCGCGCCCCCGGGTCGTAGAGGTGCTGACCGGATTCGATGTCTTCGCCGACCGGGGCCACGTTCTCTCCCTCGCCGACGGTGTCGAACAGTTCGAGTTCGTCGCCGACTTTGTTGACGTGTTCGGTCATCACCACCGCGTCCGCACCGTCCGGAAGTTCGCTCCCGGTGTGGACCTGTCGGGCCGTCCTCGGAGCGACATCGCCGTCGGTCGAGCGCAGGACGACCGGCGAGCGGTCGCCGGCGCCGAACGTGTCCTCGGCCCGGACGGCGTACCCGTCCATGGCGGCGCGGGGATAGTGTGGCACGTCACGCTGTGCCGTGATCGACCCGGCGACGATCCGTCCGTCCGCCCGCTCGAGCGGGACCGACTTTGTCCGACCGTGTGGCTCGATTCGCTCCCGGAGCCGTTCGCGCGCCTCCGCGAGCGACGTTCTGTCTTTGAACGGCGTGTGTGTGTGTTCGGGCATCGTTCAGGAGGGGCAGGGACGGATACGGGTCGACAGAAGTCCTGATAGATATTCGCCGGGTACGGCGGACGCTAATTCTATCAACAGTTCTGTCGACCCGTATATACTGTCGGACAGAGACATTGATAATCGAACCCCCAGGACGGGGGGGCCTTCGAATTATCAATACTTCTGTCCGACAGTATATCATAATGTCTGTTGTAGCTGTTTACCGGTGATCGCCACCCCCGGTGGCGGCGAGCACCGGTAAGAGACTACAACAGACATTATCACCGAGCAGTTCCGTGGACTGGCGCATATACACCCGGACGTGACTCTGTTACGCGCCACGACACCAGATCAATGCGTTCGGCTCGTGATATACTGTCGGACAGAAGTATTGATAATTCGAAGGCCCCCCGTCCCGGGGGTTCGATTATCAATGTCTCTGTCCGACAGTATATACGGGTCGACAGAAGTCCTGATAGATATTCGC
>JBDGQL010000134.1:0-3593 GCA_042219105.1 Karumarchaeum halophilus (SeqCode)
ACGGCGCGTATCCACGCCGTGAACGGCGTGGTATTGCGCCTGTTCAGCCTATAACAGCAGCCGTCAGGGTCCGTCCCGCTCCCCGAAAGCTCGCGTTGTACACTCTCACCAGACCGATGAATCCGAACGTCGGGGCAATATGACGGAGGAACACGGCGCCGCTCCGGGTCACTTCGGCATCAGTAGTGAACAGTCCAACGATGGCCTCGGCCCAGACCCACGTCACGACGGCCATCATGGAGAGGATTACGAACAGAAACCCACCAGCGAAGCCGGCTGCCGTCTCCGCCCGATCCGGTTGTGAGGCGCCGATGTTCTGGCCGGTCATCGTCTCGATGCCTCGTGCGACGGCCACCGCCGGGAGATACACCAGCGAGAGAACGCGCGTCCCGATTCCGTACCCGGCGACGACCGTCGTCGGGAACAGTCCTACGATCAGCAAGAGGAGATTGAGCGAGAGCGTTCGACTGATTCCTTCGACGGAGGCCGGGACGGCGAGACGGAGCTCGGAGGCCGGGACGGCGAGACGGAGCTGTGTGAGCACACGGTCGAGCGTCGGTCGGAGATCGGCGACTCGGACACGGATCCCGGCGTCACTGCGGATCATGACCCAGAGGCCGACGCCGAACGCGAGGCCCCGCGAGATAATCGTCGCGATGGCCGCTCCGCGAATCCCCCATTCCGGAAACGGCCCCCATCCAAAGATGAGCAACGGGTCGAGAACGAGATTCAGTCCAACCGACCCCGCGACGACTATCATCGGAGTGACCGTGTCTCCCGCGCCTCGCATCAGCGCCATGAACGTGAGGAACCTGAACATGAACACCAGTCCGAGCGAGATTATCCGCATGTACGAAACCGAGAGGGCGAGCACCCGGGGCGAGGCTCCGATGACGGCGAGGACGTCGTCGACGAACAGGTAGCCCAGCGCGCCGAGGGCGAGCGCACCGACCGCGGAGAGCGTCACGGTCTGGGAGGCCGCTTGCGTCGCCAGACGGCGCTCGTCGCCGCCGAGATGCTGTGCGACCAGGATGCTTCCTCCGGTGGAGATCCCGATTCCGATCCAACACGCCGCACAACAAGCCATTAGCCAGATTCACAGCGATCTGGAAACACTGCAAGAACGCCGAAATGAAGGCTACAACCTCGGGCGGCTAAAATGGCAAGGTGCCGGTGAATTTCGCTCGGTGTCGTACAATCAGTCCAGTCGCTTCAACGTGGATCACAACACGGGCGACGACCGATTCGTGCGACTCCGACTCGAAAAGATTGGCTGGTTCACCATCCGAGCAGAACGCGACGTTCCACCAGCAGACGACATTGATGAGGTTATCCTCAAAAAAGAAACAACTGGTGAGTGGTACGTCTGCCTCGTGACCACCGTGGAAGACACACCAGAGAAGCCGCCAGTGAATGAGATTGAACCCGAGGACTGTGTTGGTGTTGACCTCGGAATCACCAGCTACATCCACACATCGGAAAACCTGTCCGTTGACACACTGGATTTGTCCGACGAGTATGATCGCTACGCACGTGAGCAGCGGAAACTTGCCCGGAAAGAACACGGCTCTGCTAACTGGGAGAAGCAACGCCAGAGTGTTGCTCAAGCGAAACGTGCGATTAAGCGCAAGGTGCGAGACTACCAGCACAAACTCACGACGTGGCTTGTCCAAGAGTACGATGTTGTGGCCGTTGAAGACTTGGACGTGAAACCGATGCTGGAAACCAGCCAGAACGCGAAAAACAAGCAAGACGCCGCGTGGTCACAGTTTCTCGAACTGCTGGAATATACGGGTCGACAGAACTGTTGATAGAATTAGCCTCCACCGTACCCGGCGAATATCTATCAGGACTTCTGTCGACCCGTATACAAAGCTGACCTACACGGCACACACGTCGTGAAAGTAGAGCCGGAAGGCACAACCAAAGAGTGCGCTGTTTGTGGTGTCGAAACAGCCAAGCCAATCTGGGTACGCGAGTATTCATGTCCAGCGTGCGGCCACACAGACGACCGTGATCTCAACGCGGCGAAGAACATTCTCAATCGTGGTCTGAAACAGATAGGGGCGGGACGCTCCGAATCAACGCTTGTGGAGACTGCGCTCCCTACGTTCACGCCTCAGCGAGAGGTTGTGGATGCAAAGCGCGTCGTTGAAGCAGGAAGGCCCGGGGCTTGACCCCGGGGTGGGTTCACAAGGCGGGGTTTGCCGACAGCCAGGCGGAATATGAGAGAGCCGTCACCGAACTGTTCGACGCCCTCGAGGAGTGGGAGGGTGTCCTCGAGAACCGGCGTTTCCTGGCTGGCGACGAACTCACGCTCGCGGATGTCTTCCTGTTCCCGACGCTGTATCGATTTGACGCCGTCTATCACACCCACTTCAAGTGTAACGTCCGGCGACTCGTCGACTTCGACTATCTCTGGCCGTACGCCCGCGAACTGTATCAACTTCCGGGGTCCAGAAAACGTGCGTCATGGACCACGTGAAAGATCATTACTACCGGAGCCACGAGGACATCAACCCGACCGGATTCGTGCCGGTCGGCCCCGATACCGACTGGTCGAAACCCCATGACCGCGACGAACGTTACACCCGGACGTGATTTGCTTGAGCCATGCCGTCACAAACCCAGGGTATCACGAGCCGAACGTATTGATCTGGTGTCGTGGTGCTTATACTGTCGGTCACAAGTTCGTGGAGGAATTCGCCACCCCGGGGTGTCGAATATCTTCATCGAGTCGTGACCGACAGTATTAACAGAGTCACTCCGGGTGTAGTGACGGGACTCCGTCCGGTATCAGTTCTTCAGCCGGTACCCCATGACACAGCCTGCGAACAGGTCGGGCGTGGACAGTCAACTCTCGCGTACGCTCGGATGCTGGTTCGGTTCCTCGGGATGGCGTTCGGCGAAGTAGTCGCGCATGACCTCCAGGGACTCGCGCTCTCGCCGCGTGCGTTCCTCCTCGTCGATCTCTTCAGCACCCGGCGGAAGCGGTCGGTCGCGCCCTGTGAAGTACCCCTCTGGCGCGACCCAGTCGTGATAGAAGGGGACGTCGGAATCTTCGATCACTGCCACCCCGACTGATGCGCCGTGGCCAGCCACGATAATTGTCTGATACGGCTGTAAGGCCAGTCGTCCCGCGGCGTACAGCCCTGAAACGCCAGTCCGTCCTCGATCATCAGTCTCGACGAATGTTTTGCCCCGGTCGATGATCTCGATGCCATCGATACCCTCAATATACTCGACCGTATTTTTTGTCGCGGCGATGACGTATGTCGCGGTGAGTGTTCGGTCGTCGCCGGTTTCGGCAACGAATCGGCCATCGGTCGGTTCGATATCCACGACGCGAGCTTGGCGACGCTCACAACCTGCGCGTTCAGCCTGGTCGCTCATCATGTCCAACAGGAGTCGGCTGTTGACGCCAGCAGGGAAGCCAGGATAGTTTTCGAGGTGGGCGTTGCGCCGCAGGATCGGATCGCCATCGTTGACGATCACCGTCTCCAATCCCGCGCGGGCGGTGAAGATACCCGCTGACAGTCCCGAGGGGCCGGCCCCGACGATCAACACGTCATGATGGTTGTCGTCCGTCATAT
>JBDGQL010000070.1:0-3583 GCA_042219105.1 Karumarchaeum halophilus (SeqCode)
GGAAACGACAACACACTCGTCCCGTTGAGTGCGTAAAATCCGGCCGCTGGTGTATCAACTTTCACCAGCGGCCGCTCAATGTGGGGCTTATCAACGGAGTATACTCGCTGTGAATTATCCCATGGTTGCGGGTGAGAGACATCGAAAAATCCCACTACAGTGCCGCCATCAGTGCAAATATCATCGTCAGCATCCCAGTCCTCATCTTCCTCGTCGCCCTCTCGTTTGTTGTGTGGGTTGTCGTGAGCGTCCTCGTCGAACGCGTACTCGACGCGTTCGTCGAGGATCTCTTCGGCATCCTCTGGTCGATCAGGTCGCTTCGTGCGAGGAATTGCATAGTGCAGCCCTAACTCGTCTAAGAATGTCGGTAGGTAGTTTAGATGGTATTCGACGTTGAACTCATCGTTGAGGAGTTGCTGAATCTCCTGTTTCTTCCATGGCTGATCCTCGCGGAGGAGCTCAATGAGCTCATCTTGTTCGGCTTGGTCGAGCTTTGGGGGCTGCCGCCCCCGAAGTTCAGTGTGAGCTTCCCGAGTCCGCCTTCGTTCCAGCGGCACGCCCAATTGCTCCCTGTCCCGTTAGATTTGCCAACGTCGTCGGCAGCATCAGCCACCGTTGCACCCTTATAGAGACGTTTAACGAAGGTGAGCCGCTTGCTCATAATGTCTGTTGTAGCTGTTTACCGGTGATCGCCACCCCCGGTGGCGGCGAGCACCGGTAAGAGACTACAACAGACATTATCACCTTCTCGCTATCTGTCTCGTTGAGAAGGCGATCAAGATCGTCCACAGATAGGTGACGGATAATCTCCTTCTCCCGACCAGTCATTAGAACTCATACGCTCGTTCCGTTAATAACACACCTGATCCACTACGCCCGACTGCTTGCGGAGCTTTGCTCCGCTCTGTTTACGGCGCGGAGGATGTCATCCCTCGCGGTCGATGGACGCGCCTAATCCCGAGAGCACCTCGAAAAACCCGGGAAAAGAAACGTCAACGTGATCGGCGTCGGTGATCGTCGTCTCGCCGTCCGCGACCAGCCCACCGACCGCAAGCGACATTATGATCCGGTGGTCGCGCTCCCCCTCGACCGTCGCACCCTGCAGGTCCGTCTCCCCGCCGTGGATCGTGAGGCTGTCCCGGGTCTCCTCGACGCTCGCACCCATCCGTTCTAAGCTTTCGGCCATCGCGGCCACCCGGTCGGTCTCCTTGTACCGGACGTGTTCGGCGTTCTCGATGCGGGTGGTTCCGTCGGCGGCCGCACCGAGGGTGGCGATCGTCGGCAGCAGGTCAGGCGTGTCGGAGACGTCGACGGTCACGCCCTCCAGGTCCGACGCCCGGGCGGTCAACACGCCGGCATCGCGGTCCCAGGCCACCGCGCCGCCCATGTCCTCGACGACGTTGACGATGGCCGTATCACCCTGCGCGCTCGGGTGAGCGCTCTCGATCCGCACACCGTCTTTCCCCCTGGCGGCCAGCACGCCCGCCGCGAGGAGATACGAAATCGAGGAGAAGTCCCCGGGGACGCTGTAAGACCCGCCCCCGGGTTCGTAGGACTGGCCGCCGGGGACTGCGAACCCGGTCTCCCGGCGGACCGTCTCGACACCGAAGTCAGCGAGCAGTTCGCGGGTGATCTCGACGTACGGTGCCGACTTGAGTTCGGTCGTGAGTTCGACCTCGATTCCCTGGTCGGTCACGGCGCCAGCCATGAGCAAAGCGGTGACAAACTGCGAGGAGACGTCACCCGGAATCTCGGCCTGCCCGCCAGTGATCGGTCCACCGACAACGAGGGGTGCCTGGCCGTTCCTCCGCGTGCTCTCCGCGCGTCCGCCCAATTGTTCTATTGCCTCAAGTAATGGCCCCTGGGGACGCGACCGGAGCGATTCGTCGCCCGTCAGGACGGTCGTCCCGTCCGCGAGCGCGGCCGCCGCGGTCACGAGCCGCATCGTCGTCCCGCTGTTGGCGCAGTCGATGATGTCGGCCGGCACGGCGGGCTCACCGCCAAACCCGGTCACCTCCAGGGAGGCGTCACGGTCGGTCACCTCGCCGCCGAACGCCTCAACTGCGCGCCTCGTCGCCAGCGTATCGGCACTCAGGAGTGGGTCGACGATGCGCGCGTCGTCAGCGTATCCTGCTGCGAGGATCGCCCGGTGGGAGTAACTCTTCGAAGCCGGCGCGCTCGTGGCTCCGGCGACGGTCGATGGGCGTATGCGGACGTCCATACCGCCAGATCGACCCCGGTCCTCAAGACGGTACCGGCACGGCGCCGGCGGTCACAGAAGCGAGTCGAGTTTGTCGTCCTCGAGCAACTCCTCCAGTCCCTCTTTGCTTTCGGTCTCTCGGCGTTTTATCCGGTCTTTTGCGTCGACAGCGCGCTCCTTGATCGACTCCATGCGAGGCGCATCCCTGACCCCGGACAGCAACACTACGGCAGAGACGCGGTCGGCGCCCTTGATCGGGTTGTCTCCCCCCCTGACTTCCATGCTTCCGGTCTGATCCTCGATCCACCGCCGCGCCCGTTCGATTCCCTTCCGGTCCAGGTGGTCGGATGGCCCGGAGATGACGACGAGCGCGCGCTCGACTCCCGCCAGTTCACACGGCATGGTCAGTCGTCCGAGGGTCGCCTGTCGGACGAGGCTGGTGATCCGGCTCGTCGGCTTCGAGGATGGGGCAGTCGCTGCCTCCCCGTCGACCGGCGAGTCCGCGTACCCGACCGTCGATATGCCGGTCCCGCCGAGCGTGTTGATGATCTCGGAGGCGTCGACGACCCCCTGGCCGACCGCGCTCCGCTCGGTGAGTTCTCCCGAACTGAACAGCAACCCGAACCGCCGCACGAGTTCGGCGTTGATGTTCTCGAACCCGCCCTTTACTGATTCGCCGACCATGCGCCACGCGTCGTTGTCAAAAAGCAGTACGCCGTCAGTTTCATCCACGTACGTCTGCAGGGAGCGCGCAGTGTTCACGGTGTACACGCCGCCTTCCTCCTCGCCCGGGAGAATCCCGAGCGCGTACACGGGTTCCGTACAGATCTGATCGAGTTCCCGT
Source organism: Karumarchaeum halophilus (SeqCode) (assembly GCA_042219105.1). GTDB lineage: Archaea > Halobacteriota > Halobacteria > Halobacteriales > Hikarchaeaceae > CAYSJP01. Next base: position 3,045 of record JBDGQL010000070.1, read on the forward strand.
GCGATCACCGGGCCGGCACCGCTGCCGGTACCCCCACCGAGCCCGGCGACGATCAGGAACGCGTCGATCTCCGTCATCGGGACCATGTTCGCCGCGCTCCGGATCTCGGTGGAGTGCTGGTGGGCGATTTCCGCCGCGAGTTCGTTGTCCGCCCCGACGCCGTGGCCACCCACCTGCGACTGACCGATCAGAACACGGTTCTTCTCCGGGACGCGCGTGAGTCCCTCGAGATCGGACCGTGCCGTGTTGATGGCGATTGTGGACTCGATGAACGTTCGCTCCTGTCTCGCCTCGTACTCGAGAAACCGATCGACGATTTTGCCCCCTGCCTGGCCGACACCGATGAACGCGAGTCTCATTGAATTGATTAATATTGTATGCCGACCGTCATGCATCTTTTGATATCAATACGTGCTAACAACCCACATGTTCCGTCCGTTTCCCGCCTCGGCGAGCGCGCGGCGAAAACAGTTACATCCGTCCTCATACGGGTCGACAGAACTGTTGATAGAATTAGCCTCCACCGTACCCGGCGAATA
>JBDGQL010000069.1:0-3565 GCA_042219105.1 Karumarchaeum halophilus (SeqCode)
TTAGCCTCCACCGTACCCGGCGAATATCTATCAGGACTTCCCTCGACCCGTATATCACCTGAACTCCGCCGCCCAGTCCTGTGTTCTGAGGTCGCTGTTGATGCGCCAGTCACGGAGCGTGTCGAGCAAATTGCGCTTGACGGCCTGCGCGTCGGGATCGTCCCACAGGTTCCGTTCCTCTTCGGGATCCTCGCTCAAGTCGAACAGCTGTCCCTCGTCGCTGTCCACGAAGTGGACGATCTTCCAGTCGTCCGTCCGAACCATCGTCATGAAATCGGTGGTGTCCAGAATGCCGGTGCGGGCGTGCTCGGCGAAGACGACGTCCCGTCCCGACCAGTCCTCCTCGCCCCGTAGCGCGGGAACGAGGGATTCCGCCTCCATCGTGTCATCGACCGGGGCGTCCCCGAGCTCGAGTACCGTTGGCCCCAGGTCAAACAGCGATACCAACTCCTCGACCGTCGCCGGTTCGAACCGCCCGGGCGACCACACCACGGCGGGGACGCGCGTCACCTCCTCGTACATCGTCCACTTTTGAATGTGGCCGTGATCGGTGAGCATCTCCCCGTGGTCGGACGCGAACAGTATGATCGTGTCGTCGTACCCGTTTGCCTCCAGCGCGTCCATGATCTTGCCGACCTGCTCGTCGATCATCGCGACGTTCGCGTAGTAGTAGGCGCGCTGGCGATGGAGCCGTTCGTCCGAGGCGTCCGGGTCGTGCACGACGGAGTCGTGATCGACTGTCTCGTGGTGGTCCCGGAGACCGCGCATCGGTTCCGGCTGTCCGGCGAGGTCGGCCTCGGACAGCTTCGGCATCGGGAGGTCCCTCCGAAGGTACTGCTCTGCGTACTTAGGGGTCGGGTCGTACGGTGGGTGTGGACCGGGGAATCCAATCTCCATGAACAGCGGCGCATCGAGCTTGGGCATCCGGTTCAGCCATCGCTCCGCAAAGTCGCCGACGAACACGTCCGGATGTGCGTCTTTGGGGAGTTCCCACTCGAAGGCACCCAGGCGCTCCTCGTAGTCCTCCCGGCGCCGGTAGAACTCCCGTTGCTGTTTGAGTAGCCCCCTGGCCTGGAGGGCTCTGTCCCACTCGTCGAGATAGTATTTCTCGCCGGGAAGCGGCGGCTCGCCGGCGGGCACCGGCGCGAGGTAGCGATCCTTGTTCTCGACCTCGTAGCGTTCATCGAACCCCATCGGCGCGTCGTATGGGGCAGTATGCATCTTCCCGACGTTGACCGTGTAATACCCGGACGCGGAGAGGTCCTCGATCCACGAACTCGTCCAGCGATCCCCGTTTCGCAACACTCCCGTCGTGTGTGGATAGTAGCCGGTGAACAGGCTCGCCCGTGAGGGAGCACACGACGGCGCTGTGACGTGACAGTCGGTGAACGCCACTCCTTCCTCGACCAGGCGATCGAGAGCCGGCGTCTCCATGTGCTCCGCGCCGAGGGCGCTGATCGTGTCGAAACGCTGCTGATCCGTCGTGATGAACACGATGTTCGGTCGTGATTCCGGCATGAGTCCGTTTCCCCGGTCGGACACACGTCGTTGGTGTACATATAGGGCACCGTTTTCATCCGTCAGACAGAGTCGTTAACAACTCGAACACTCTCCGTCTTTATGGTTTAATTATGAGTCCGCTCTCCGGCGGTAGAACACACCATATCCGGACGGTCCTGACAAAAAATCAGTTTTAAATACAGTAGTTATTATTTATATGTATGTCGTCGATTGGGTGAGTGGGACTGCCCACGGCTGTGTGAAAGTGTCCGGACTACGGTCCACGATCCATCGGGATTCGAATTACGTCGCAGTTAACAAGTCTATGGGTTAATTCCATTACAACCAATATTCAGCGTTTTTTATTATAAAAATATATTTTATTCAGTATTTAATCCAATAAGAGAAATTAATCCTATCACGAGCGCGTAATTTTCGTTAATGACGAACCCCGACTTCTCGCCGCGATCTACCCACATAGCCACCTACGTCACCACGTTTCCCATGGATCTCATGGCGTCACAGAAATATAAGTAAAAAATTAAAAACTATAAATGCCAGTTTAGATTATAATTATCAAGATTGTCGAGCCATCGTGGAACCTTGGTTCCAGGCGCCCGTCTTCCCCGGAAATATACTGAACTAGTACAATTTGAACGGCGTTATACTGTCGGCTGTAAGTTCGTGGAGAAATTCGTCACCCCGGGGTAGCGAATATCTCCATCGAGTCACAGCCGACAGTATCAAGCTCTGTGATTATCTCCCGTGCGAGTTCGTACTTTGTCTCCTCTTCGTCTTCCCGGTCTCCGGCGTCGTCTTTCGGAAGTCCGTAATCGGCAGCATCAGCAGTCAATGTCGTCCACGACGTGCTCCTACTCAAACGTGCAGAGCCGAGCTGTAAGAATTAAACCCCCGCGCTGCGTAGAGGTGGTGTGCTCAAGAATACGTCCCAGAAGCGGGCAGCAGAGACTGAATACCGTCTTGACGACCTCCGCGTCGCAGACCGCCGAGAGGTCGACGACATCTCCTACCACGAGACCCGAGAGTTCCTGGACCCGGAGGAGGCCCGGACCCGGAGATTCGAACCCTGTTCCGTTGGATTCACCTGGGAACGGGGCCGGGAAGCGACCGCCGAGGACCGACGAGAGGCCGCGGCGAACGTCCTCACCGGCGAGGTCTCGGACGATCTTGAGGTGGGCCGGAACATCTGGTTCCGGTTGCGGTTCGAGGTGCCCGAGGCGATGGCCGGCCACCCGGTCTATCTCAGGTTCGTCGCCGGGCCGAACGACCGGTCCGACGAGCGAGGCACCCCCCGCGTCGAGTCGCTGTGCTTTCGCGACGGCGTCCCTTGGAAGGCGTTCGACAACGCCCACGAGTCCCTGCTCTTAGCAGAGGACGCCAACGGGGGCGAGCGGTTCGACCTGCTCGTCGAGGCCGGCACGACGACTTTGTGGGGGAACCTCGACGTCGAGGAGTTCGTCCTCCGGACGGCCGAAGTGTACGCCGAGCGGCCGGCCGTCGATGACCTCTACCGGCGCGTTTCCGTCTACAACGACCTCCGCGAGAAGCTCAACGAGGACTCGCCGACGCGAGGACGTATTCTCAACGCGGTCGTGGCGGCGAGTCACGCGTTCCCGTTCGACGCCGACACCGAAGCCGACTATCGCAAGGGGGCCCAACTGGCACTCGAACCGCTGGAAGCCGTTGGCGACGAGGCGAAGTCGGACCTCACCGGGCAGCAATTGACCGCCGTTGGCCACGCGCACATCGACCTCGCGTGGCTCTGGCCGTGGTCGGAGACGGTCCGGAAGTGCGGGCGGTCGTTCGCGAACGTCCTCCGGGTGATGGAGGAGTACCCGGAGTTCACGTTCATGCAGAGCCAGCCTCATCTCTACGAGTGGGTACGCAACCGCTACCCGGAGCAGTTCGAGGCCATTGAGGAGCGCATCTCGGAGCGGCGCTGGCAACCCGAGGGGGCGTTGTGGGTCGAATCCGACATCAACAACGCCGGCCCGGAGGCGCTCGCCCGGCAGTTCCTCCTCGGGAAACGCTACTTCCGCGAGGA
>JBDGQL010000061.1:0-3465 GCA_042219105.1 Karumarchaeum halophilus (SeqCode)
CCTACCGGAACTCGTTGAGCCGGCGCTTGAGTCGCTTCGCGGCCTGGCCGGCCGCGTCCGCGAACGCCTCGCCTTCCCCCGCGAAGATGATCCCCCGCGAGGAGTTGACCAGGCCGACGCCGCCGGCGAGTCCGTGTGTCACTGCCGCCTCCGCGTCTCCACCCTGCGCGCCGACGCCGGGCACGAGAAACGGCAGGCCAGGCACGCGCTTGCGGATCGACGCCAGCTCTGCGGATGCGGTCGCCCCGACCACGAGGCCGACGTTGTCGTGCTCGTTCCAGCCTGCGGCGAGATCGGCAACGCGCTCATACACCGTCTCGCCCGAGGCGAGTTCCAGATCCTGGAGATCCGCGCCGCCGGCGTTGGAGGTGCGACAGAGGACGAACACGCCCGCGTCTGCCCGCGAGATAAACGGCTGCAAGGAGTCTCGTCCCATGTAGGGGTTGGCGGTTATCGCGTCGACGCGATCCAGAATCTCCGCGTACTGGCGGGCGGTGTTGCCGACGTCGGCACGCTTGGCGTCCAGCAACACCGGGACATCCTTTCCGTGGGCGTACGCGACCGTCTCCCACAGGGCGCGCCATCCGTCGGGATCTTCGTAGAAGGCGGCGTTCGGTTTGTAGGCGGCGGCGTGTTCGTGAGTGGCATCGATGATACGGCGGTTGAACGCCCACCGGGGGAGTTCCCGATCACGGAGGTGCTCGGGCAGGCGGTCGGGGTCGGGATCGAGACCCACCGAGACGACGCTGTCGACGGCCTCAATTCGTCGGCGGAGGCGATCGAAGAAAGGCATACGTTCTACTGCGTGTGGAACTCGTCTAAAGGGTTCGCTTTGCACCCGGACGTGATTTGATTAAAATATTTGTGTCGGTATGTCAGAAGGTCGACGGCCTGCTTTACCGCTGCGCCGTACTCGACAACTATTACCGCTTCGTCCGTCCCCGGAGCGCGCTCCACCTGCACCCCCCCCGAGCCAGCCGCGTCGATTCGCTTCTCCGGGATCGTCGTTTCGATTTGGACACGCTCCGGGTGGACGAACACCGTCGCGGCGGTTGATCCCCCAATCTCGACGTCATACGCACGCGCCCCGGCTTCGGTCGGCTCGACGTCGGGGTCGGCGCTTGTGACGGCGACCGATTCCAGTGACCCGTCCGAGCGCCCATCGAGTTCGGACGCGAGCAGCTGTGCGATGCGGCGCCCGTCGGTGATCCGGTCCTCGACCATATTACTCCCTCAGTTCGGCGCGTGCTCTCTCGGCGGCGCGTTCGACCGCGACCCCCTGCCGGCGGGCGTACAGCACCGCCGCGGCTTCGATGGTGACTTCCAGGTCGGCCTGCAGGCGGTTGATGCCGGCGACAGCTTTCTGTTTCTCGTGGCCGGCGGCGACCAGCTCCTCGAGAACGCGCTCGAACGCCGAGGGTGTCCGGAGGAGTTCCTCCCCGGGCTCGAAGCCGGCGGGGACGGACACCGCGTCCGGGTCGAACTCGGCGACGACGTCGTTGCCGTCCCTGGAGACCAGCCCTTCGCCGACCGCGACGTCGACGAGACGGGATGCCTGGTCGGGCGAGAACCAGTCCCGATCGAGCGAGAGCGCGACGACGAACTCGCTCTCGCCGAGCCGCCCCTGCCCGTGCTGGCGGAACGGCGCGGCGACGACGGTCCTGAGACTCATGATTCGAGGCGTGCGCGGAGACTGCTTAATACTGCCGGCTGTACGTTCGTTGCGGAACTCGTCATCGAGCCCTTTTAGTGCGTCACGGGGCTCACATTGGGTATGCAAGACCAGGGAGACTCCGTGCGCCGCCGTACCGGCGGTCGCCGCCGCCCGAAGCGAAAGAAGCGAAAACACGAACTCGGCCGGACGCCGGCCGAAACCGAAATCGACGAGCCTCGGATACGGCCGATCGACTCCCGGGGGAACGTAGAAAAGCGTCGCGCGCTCGCGCTCGACGCCGCGAGCGTCGCTGACGGCGGCGAGACGGTCGAGGCGGAGATCGAGGACGTCGTCGAGAACCCGGCGAACCCCAACTACGTCCGGCGAAACATCGTCACGAAGGGGGCGATCATCGAGACCAGCGTGGGCCGTGCCCGTGTCACGTCCCGGCCGGGCCAGAACGGGCAGGTCAACGCCGTCCTGCTCGATTCCGAGCAGTAATCCGATCGTATCAAGGCCGCGGTGCAGCCTTCTGGAGGGCGGTTTCGGCAATGTTACCGCCGTAGTCGGCACTTCTGGACAGCGAGTCCACGACGAGCCCGAGATTCTGTGCGTCTTCCGACTCGACGCCCTCTAACAGTTCGTCGATCCGACGAGTGTACTCGTCGATTTCGGGAACGGAGTTCCGGGCCTCGTTCGCGAGTTGCGTCGCGTCCTCCGGGTCGTCCTCCAACAGCGCGTCCATCGCGTCCTCGATCACGGCCGCTGCCTCACGATGGAGGTCCTGTATGGCGGACCCGACCTCCGGGGGAATCTCACCGAGGTCCAGCGACACTCGACCGATCTTCGCCGCGTGGTCCGCGACGCGCTCGAGCTGTCGGGCGCTTGAGTGATAGTCGAAACACGTCTCCCGGGGTAGTCCCAGTTCCTCCGCGGCGAGGGGACTGCGAAGCGTCGCTCGGAAGATGCGCGAGACGAGATACCACAGCCGATCGACATCGCTGTCGCGGCCGATCACGTCGCGAGAGAAATCGTCGTCGTTCTCCACGAGCGCCGTCACCGAATCCTTGAGCATCGAGGTGGCGATGAGCCGCATCCGTGTGATGGCGTTGTGGATCGACAGTTCCGAAGAGTCGAGCAGATCCTGCAAGACGACCCGATCGGACGTCTCCTCCAGCACCTCCAGTCCGGCGATGTTCGACGTGGCGTCCCGGATGAAACGGCGCTGTCCGGTCGTAATGCGCTCGGCCGAAAGCACGATCGCGTCGAACCCACTCACGTACATCGTCATGACGGCACGGATGAGTTCGTCCCCCTCCAGCGAACTGATGTCGAGCTCTCCCTCCGTTGGACCCGTATCGGTCTGCCGGGTGAGAACGAGCGTGTCCCCGTCGGGATGGAACCCGACGGTGCTTCCAGCCTCGATTCCATTCTTGGTCGCCCAATCCTTCGGGATCGAAACGGTGTACGTCGATCCGCCGGTGACCTGGACCTTACGGGTCTCCATAACGACGTATAGTCGACCATCGATAATAAATCCACCTATCTTCTATATAGTTCTCGATGGTCACCGGGAGAGCCGGCCGCGCTGTCCGGGTTCCCCCGGCTCGTCGAGTGCGGACGGAGACGACAAACTATGTGAAAAATTTTTTCATACTCCCGTATATATAGTTCTATACAGCGGAAGAAACGCCGGTTGGCACGTCCACATCACCTCCGGGGATGATGTCGGCATCGAACCGGAGAACGAACGGGAAGTGAAGTACCCCGCGCACGGTGGCGCGGGGCGTCCGCGTTTAGTCTTGCATCGC
>JBDGQL010000005.1:0-3464 GCA_042219105.1 Karumarchaeum halophilus (SeqCode)
GCCACCCCCGGTGGCGGCGAGCACCGGTAAGAGACTACAACAGACATTATGAGCGCCCGCCGCCTGGGACCTGCCGGCCGGCCTCCGACAGCCTTTTTCGGAGTTCGGTCGCATGCAGAGTCATGACCGACCGCTCCGTGCTTGACGCCGTCTCGCCGCTCGATGGCCGGTACGCGCGCTACACCGACTCCCTCCGGTCGTACGCCAGCGAGGCCGCGCTCCAGCGCGCCCGCACCCGCGTCGAGGTCGAATACCTGATTGCCCTTGCGGATCTGGACGCCACGCCGATCGAGATCGGCCCCGGGGAGCGCGAGGCGTTCCGGGCCGTCTACGATGAGTTCGACGACGAGGACGCGCAGATGGTAAAGCGAATCGAGACGGAGGGCTATGGTGAGTACGCTGCGACGAACCACGACGTGAAGGCGGTGGAGTACCTCCTCCGGGAGCGCCTCCCCGAGCGCTTGCATCCCTGGATTCACTTCGGACTGACCAGCGAGGACGCCACCAACCTCGCCTACCGCCTGCTCGTGAAGGATGCCCTCAGTGAGGTGCTCGTTCCGGCGGCTCGCGAAGTGCGCGACAGGCTCGCCGGCATGGCCCGCGAGCACCGCGACCTGCCGATGCTGGCGCACACTCATGGCCAGCCCGCGACGCCGACCACCTTCGGCAAGGAGATGGCCGTCTACGCTGCCCGCCTGGGCCGGGCGCTGGGGCGCGTCGACGGGGCAACCGACGATCTGGCGGGGAAACTCGGCGGCGCGTCGGGCACCTTCGCCGCCCACGTCGCCGCCTACCCGGACGTCGACTGGCAGGCGTTTTCCCGGGCGTTCGTGACCGGACTCGGCCTGGAGCACGCCGCCCTCACCACGCAGGTCAACCCCGGCGACGACCTCGCCGTCCTCTTCGATGCGCTTTCGGGGCTCAACCAGGTCGTGATCGACCTGGATCGGGACGCGTGGCTGTACGTCTCGGATCGCTATCTTGGCCAGGAGGCCGTCGAGGAAGAGACAGGCTCCTCGACGATGCCCCACAAGGTGAACCCGATCGACTTCGAGAACTCCGAGGGCAACCTCTCGAAGGCCAACGCCGACCTCGCCTTTCTCTCGGAGTGGCTCACGACCTCCCGGCTCCAGCGCGATCTGACCGACTCGACGGTGAAGCGGACGGTTGGCGCCGCGCTCGCACACTGCCTGATCGGCTACCAGAAAGCCAGCGACGGTCTCGGGACAGTGACGCCGAACGAGACGGTCATGCGCGAGGACCTGGAGGCGAACCCCGCAGTACTGGCGGAGGCGGTCCAGACGGTCCTGCGCCGGGAGGGTCACGCCGACGCCTACGAACGCGTGAGGGCGCTGACCCGCGGCGAGGACGTCACCCTGGAGAGCCTCCGCAGGGCGATCCGCGACCTCGAGGTTAACGACGCGGTCCGCGAGGAGTTGCTCGATCTAACCCCGGCGGAGTACGTCGGACTGGCGAGCGAACTGGTCGGCGAGCTCGATGGAGCGGAGTACATACCCGGACACGAATAGGGTTGTGTAACTGTTACAGAATTCGGTAGGATCCAGTAGTAGTTAGAACTGATTCTGGATTACGTTCACTCCGGTAACACACGGATCCAGACAGATGCGTCTGGCTGGAGAGTGTCGTCCACGCTTGGTGTACACTATTGTCGGCCACTCCTCTGGAGTTCCCTGAGCGCCTTGGCAACGGCTTCGACTTCGAAGGTAGAATCGAAGGACTCGAAGCGCTCGAGTGCGGTATCCGACCAGTCTCCTATGCTCTTTTGTTCTTGGATGAACCCTTCAAGAAAGACGGCAGCACGGTAGGCCTCTTGGGAAGTGGGATCGGGAGGGAGATTCACCGGGGCAATCGAGTTGAGATCGGTCTGGTACTCGCGTATCTCGAAGTCCCAGGCTCCTGAATCGTCACGAAACTCATCGTATCGCTTCGCGAGAGGTGGAGCACCTGACTGGTTCTGTCCGCTCAAATCAATAAATACTACTATATATAGACATTTATATTTTGTTATTCGATACAAATACTTCGATACTGGAAAAATATTGCTTGAGTGTTGGTTTATACTGTCGGCTATAGTCACATGAGCGTATATGCCTTCGATCCTGTCCAACTCCTACGGTTATCGCCGCCGACAAGGGTAATGGTCACCGGTGCACGGTGGGACCGGTTACTATCGGACCTCGATCGGTTCGCCGGTGTCGTAGTTCTGCGATGTGAGTGCCTCCTCCATGGCGTTGAGGAGAGCGGCCACGTTCTGCCGGCGGGCCGAGTAGCCCATGCAGCCGATCCGCCAGAGTTCGCCGGACAGCTCGCCCAGTCCGCCCGCGATCTCGATGTCGTACTCGGTTAACAGGAACTCGATCACCGCGGTGTCGTCGACGCCATCAGGCACCCTGACGGTGTTCAGACTCGGTAGCCAGTGATCGCGGTCGGGGAACAGTTCGAGTCCGAGGCTTTCGAGTCCGTCGACGAGTTCTCCTGCAACCTCGCGGTGGCGCTCCCAGCGCTCCTCGAGGCCTTCCTCGGCGACCATCCGCAACGCCTCTCGAAGCCCATAAAGCGAGGAGGTCGGGGGAGTGTGGTGGTATGACGGGTCCTTGCCCCAGTACTCCATCACGCCCGCAAGGTCGAGATACCAGGACATCGGGTCGGTCTCACGGTTCAGGATCTTGTCACGAGCCCGGTCGTTGACGGTCAGCGGCGTCACGCCGGGTGTGCAGGAGAGACATTTCTGTGGGCTCCCGTATGCGGCGTCGACGCCCCAGTCATCGACTCGAACCTCGACGCCAGAGAGCGAGGTGACACAGTCCATGATAGTGTAGGCGTCGTACTCGCGGGCAATCCCGGTGAGTTCGGGGACATCGGGCTGGCGAATGCCGGTCGTGGTGTCCGCGTGACAGAACCCGAACACATCGATGTCGTGCTCGGTGAAGGCCGCCTCGACGTCGCCGGGGTCCACCGGAGCCGTCGCCGGAACGTCGAGGGGAGCCACCTCGCCGCCGACTCGGCGGGCCATCTGGGCCATCCGGTCGCCCCAGTACCCGTTCGTCCGGACGAGCATCGTGTCTCCGGGTTCGATGAGGTTACCGATCGCGGTCTCCATGGCGGCGGTGCCGGTGCCGCTGGTGGCTAGCGTCCACTCGTTGTCGGTCTGGAAGGTGTACCGGAGCAGTTCTTGAATGTCGTCTAACACGTCAAGAAAGTCGGGATCCATGTACCCCAGCGCCGGGGCGGACATCGCCTGGCGGACGCGTGGCGAGATCATACTGGGTCCGGGTCCCATCAGGATGCGCGATGGGACAGTGAGCTGGTCGGAGTCGGGTGAGTCTCTCATGACAAATCACACAAACTCCATCGATAAAAATGCTCCTGCTCTACGGGTCGACAGAACCGTTGATAGAATTAGCCTCCACCGTACCCGGCGAATATCTATCAGGACTTCTGTC
>JBDGQL010000136.1:0-3426 GCA_042219105.1 Karumarchaeum halophilus (SeqCode)
TCGCCGGGTACGGTGGAGGCTAATTCTATCAACAGTTCTGTCGACCCGTATATGCGGCCTCCAGGGCCTCCTGCTGGCGGTCGGTCATCCCGATATCGTCGGGGAGTGTCGCCTCGGCAGTGGGGTCGACCTCGCGCTTCGCCAGCAGTTCCGTTTCGGGGAACGTCTCCCTGGTGCGTTCGAGCACCGTCCGGACGTTCGCGCCCACCTCGACGAGGGGGTGTGCCAGGCTTCCCCTGGCGGCAGTTACCTCCAGAGTCGTTTCTCCCTCGGAGCCGGTCCGGAGCGCGAGGACGCCGTAGACGGTCCGGCCATAGACGATACCGACGGTCGTCCAGTTACCGCCATCCGGCCGGACGCCGTGATAATGTCTGTTGTAGTCTCTTACCGGTGCTCGCCGCCACCGGGGGTGGCGATCACCGGTAAACAGCTACAACAGACATTATGAGAGGGGGACTCCGTCGCGGTCGCGTCGGGGGGACCGAGTGCCTCCGGGAGCAGTTTCTCGGGGGCAGTGTGCGCGCCGTCGTCGCCGGCAGTCATCCCCACTGGGGGGCCATCGCTGAGGGACGTGCTCACCCACGCGGTCTCGTACTCACCCGGGGCGACCAGCGTCTCCGCGACGGTTCGCTCGGCCTCCTCGACGGTCGCGGCGTCGATCAGAGCCTGGTTCACGTCCCGGATGACGGTGTTGATGCGCTCCAGGCGCTTGAGCCGGTCACGCTGTGCGCGCAGTTCCCGCTCGCGGCGTTCGCGTTCGGTCACGTCGTACAGGAGCACGGTGTGACCCACGACCCGGTCGCGCTGGTCGGTGTAGAGGTACTCCGAGACGACCACGAGGCGCAACAGCGCGATCGATCCGGCCACCACCAGCCCGTAGGCGAAAAGCAGGTTCACCCAGTACCACCCTCCGAACCACTGTTCGATGACCGTGATCCCGCCCGTTTCCGTGAACGCGTAGGACCGCCAGATGAGTCCGTGTGCCGGGTTTGTCCAGACCAGCAGCAGCGTCACCGCGGGAACGACCGACAGCGCCGCCACCGCCCGGCGCGTGGTGAACCTGTCGCGGCCGGTGTACTCCATGGCGAACAGAAAGAAAAAGACGGGGATGGTCGCGATGCCAAACCACTGTGTCCGCTCCCAGAACAGCCGCGCCCCGCCGGTCTGGGTCAGCGCGACGGCGTAACAGGCGCTCCAGACCGTCGCCGCGGCCATCATGAAGGCGAATGGGCGGGCTCCGTGGTCGTCGCGCCGGCGCCAGGCATGCGTTCCCAGCCCCGCCGTCACGAGCGACGAACCAGCGAGCAAGCTCACGTGGACCGACGCGTCGAAACCAACCACTACTCGTGGGCATGAACCGGACGTCGTTATATCTCACGAAGATGCGTCTCCGATGGGTTCACCAAGATGCATCTCCGAGCGGGAGACACCGCGGGTGTCGAGTCCCAGATTAGAACGTTTCGTTCGTGGCGGGGTCGAAGTTGGTTCCGCGGTCGTCGTAGTTCTTGCGGCCGATGTACTGTTCGCCGAGGTTGCACAGGATCGTCTCGTGGAGCTCGCGAGGCGACTGGAACGTCCGCGTCTCGGTGCGTTCGAGGACGGTGGCGACCGAGTCCGCCGCCCCGGTCGGCGCCTCGATGTCGGTGTCGCCGGCGGTATCGATGATCTCGTCACGGTCGATAGGATAGTCAAACGCCGTTGCGAAGGGGTCGTACGTGTCTGTCGTGTTCATGGGTGTGTCGTGTGGTCGAAACGGGTGGTTGGCGGGTAGTGCGACGAACGTGGAACAGTCGAACGGACGATTAGTTGGCTGGGAAGACCCAGCCTACGGAGAGAACGAGGACACGCGCGAGCGCCGAGGCATCGTCACACGTCATCTACTCGCATACCACATGTTAATAAATTATAAACCTTTCGTGTCGGAGCCGGGAGGGCCAGCCTTGACCTCCTCTCCCACGTGGCGTAGGAATCCCAACATTGGGGGATCGAGTTGTGCGAAATATAGACCAACGGGATATCCCAGTCCGTTAAACGTGATCATATATTGTCAAGAAAACAGTGGCACAGACAGAGCTTCTATTCAGCACCAGATGACTATTTATTTCGATTAAATAACTCTGAATCATTTGTTCGGTTCCGGTAAGACCAATTTTGATTTTTGATTCTGCGGCAATATCTTTTTCACGATGGCCACGGGCTTGCGTACCATGCAACTCACCTCTCAACAAGAGATTCGAATCCTCCACGTCGATGACGACCCCTCCATCACGGACCTGACAGGGACGTTCCTCGAACGCGAGGACGACCGGTTCACTATCGAGACAGCCGCCAGTGCCGACGAGGGATTACAACGCATCAGTGACCACCCGCCCGATTGTATCGTCTCGGATTACAACATGCCCGGCATGAATGGGATCGAATTCCTCCAGACTGTCCGGGAGGAGCACCCTGATTTGCCGTTCATTCTCTTCACCGGCAAAGGCAGTGAGACCGTCGCCAGCGATGCTATTTCTGCCGACGTCACCGACTACCTCCAGAAAGGCAGCGGCACCGAACAGTACGAACTGCTGGCCAACCGGATCCGCAACGCCGTCCACGCACGACGCGAGACCCGACGGGCCGACCGACAGGAACAACTGATGCGGTTGACCGAGTTCGCCGGTGAGACAGGTGGGTTTGAACTCGACGTGGACAGCGGTGACCTCCTGCTGACTGACGGCACTCGCCGACTCGTCGGACTGTCCGAAGACACTCAGATTACACTGGAGGAAGCGATCGAACTCTACCACACGGACGACCAGGCCGACATCCGACAAACCATTACCCAAGCAGCCGAAACCGGCGAAGAAACGCATGGCACCTGGCGTCTCCAGACGCTTGACGGCGACGAACGCCTCGTGGACGTGACGATGGTGCCAGCAACCGAAAACGACGACGTCACCACACTTCGGGGTGCCGTCCACGACGTTACTGAGGAGAGAAAGCGCCGACAGGAGCTCGAACAGATCGAGACACTGTTTCGACACGCGCAGGATTCGCTGTTCCTGATCGACGTTGCCGAAGACTTCACTGTCGAACGGGTGAATCCAGCGTACGAGAAAGCGACGGGACTCTCAGCCGAGCGAGTTCGGGGCCAGACACCGCGGGATGTCCTTGGCGAGCAACCGGGAGCAGAGGCGGAAGCGAAATACCGCGAGTGCATCCAGCGGCGAGAACCACTCCATTACGAGGAAACCGCACGATTCGACGGGGAATTAACACACTGGGAGACCAGAATCGCGCCGGTCGTGATCGACGGGTCGGTCGAGTACATCGTCGGTGCGACCCGTGACGTGACCGAGCGCGAGGAACGCCAGCGCGAACTCGGCCGACTCCAGCAGGCCATCGACGACGCGAACGTCTCGATCACACTCGCTGATCCCTCAC
>JBDGQL010000138.1:0-3416 GCA_042219105.1 Karumarchaeum halophilus (SeqCode)
CCCCGGCGATGTCCGGACCCCCTCTTCCCGATAACCCGGCCCCCATGCGGAGTACCCGCCCGGGGCGGGGGAACACGGGGCCGTCGCCCGCACTTCTCCAGCACCCACTCCGATAGGTCGTGCCCCGTGTGCCGAGAAGTGCGCGCGGCGGTTCGGGTCACGTTCACGAGCGCGCATCCAGCGCGGTTCCGTGGGCGTCGAGCTCACGAGCGACCGCCAGGACATCCACGGAACGTGGCTGTGTAGCCCTGGAGTCCCCGCTGGCGAGGGACGCGGGCGAGGGACGCGGGCCTTTGGAGCCCGAGATCGGGGGGTCGATTCCCCGGACCCACGCGTCATCCTCGATTGGCACCGCCGGGTCGAGGTCCGTCGTCGTGATCGCGAGACCAACGTACTCCTCGCCGTGGAACGGGTGTGTGTCGCCGCTGGCGATCACGTACGGGCGCGGGTAGGACTCGAAGGCGAAGATCGCCGGGTACTCGATGACGGCGCCGCGTTCGAGTGCACTCATGGGTCGTCGGTGACCGCGTCGAGACCGATCCGATAGTCCGCTGGGTCCGCCTCACCCCAGTCGTACGTGGTCGCCTCTGCGGTCGTCTGGAGGCTCGTGAGGACTGCCTCGTAGGTCTCGATGCCCGCCCGATCGATGGCCCAGTAGGGTTCCTTGTGCCGGCAGAGCCCTCTGTCTTCGAGCCGTTTGAGCGTGGTTCCGACGCTCCCGCGGGGGACATCCGTCGCCTCGTGGATCTCTTTGGGTGTGTACCCCGTCTCCGGATGCCGGGCGAGAAAGGCCAGGATGGCGTAGGCGTTCGACTCCGGATCGAGCGCCCACTCGACGTCGGCGTTCGTCGCCTCGTACTCGTCGAACTGTACTGGCATCCTGTAATTGCAGACATAGTAGTAATCGCTCGTGATAACGCTGTCGCCTCCGTCGATGGGGACGTCACGCGAGGGAGGATCGGCGCCACCACGCTCCGCGTGATGTTGTCGGTAGCAATCGCAACAGACGGGACGCTCTTCAGGTACGGAGGTGGTACGCAGAGATCATTCTGCCAGTTCGTTGCCAGCCTCGAGCGCATGGTGGTACAGTCTGGCACCCATGTGGAATCCGGCGTCGTCGAGCGCGGCCAGTCGGTGTTCGAATTCCTGAAACGAGAGCATGTCTCCTTCGACCGCTCGAAGCGAGACGTAGATCGTGCCACCAACAGCAATATCGAGCGATCCAGAAACGAGTCCGTCGCGTCTTCGATACGCATCGCATCCGGGTAGCCTTCGCTTTCACCTCGCTCGACGGTCTCCTCGTAGACGGGTGCCGGGACGACGACAGCGTCGAACAGCTCGTCGAACAGTCGCAGCTCACCGAGCCTGGCGAGATAGATGAGGACTGTGGTATCCGCGATCGCGCGACTCATTCCTCGCGGACCGCGGCGAGGTCGGCCTCGAGATCCATCTCGAACTAACGGGCGAGAAACTGGGTGCCCACGAAGGATTGGACGGGGTCTTCGAGGGGAACTGGACGGCTCTGGAGGCCTATCCCGAGTGGACGGTGCGCATTCTCGATGAGATCGATCACATCTAGCACGATTCGAACGGCGACCCCAACGACTTCGTCTCCCGGCTGCTGCGCGGGTAGGGCAAACCGAAACGGGATCTGCACCGCTCGGTGTGACTCATCAGCAACGAACTGGTAGCGGTCGACCGCCGCCTGGATAGTCGTGTCCACAGCGCGATGAGCGACGAAGCCGTGTTGGTCCCTTGCGCTCGCACAGTCGCGGTCCACGACGACGTACACCGCCGATATGCAGCTGCTTGAGACGATCGCGGATACTGAGTACGAGCCGCTGGCCACACATCCGAACTATGTATCCGAACAGAACGTTTCATGAAAGCTTTTTTATCTCATGGGATTTTTTGTATAGATGAACTGATTTCAATTCATGACACACGTACAAACCGAGGTGCCCGAAGAGGAGTACGAACGGTTGCAGACACTCGCCGAGGAACGCGGGCTCTCGATCCGGGACGCCCTCAGGGAGGCCACGGAGCTGTGGATCGAAGAACGAGACGCGGTCGATCCGGACGACCCGCTCTTCGATTCAGTCGAAGCCGTCCGAGAGGCCTCCGGTCGCGACCGGGAATCAACGGTCGTCACCAGGGAGGACGATCTCATCGAGGAGTGGACGAGCGACGCCGAGGAATCCCGGCTAGCAGAGCCGGAGTGATGTCCGGCATCGAGACGGCAATCGGCACACTGACGCCCGGCCACTTCGTAGACGACAGCGAGTGCCCGCGATCCTGCGTCCTCGGCCCGAAGTTCCTGTACGCGCTGTACAATCCCGACGAGGCGTTCCACGGCGTCGCCTACGCGTTTCTCACGTTCGTCCGGGACGAGCGGGTACCGTATCGTCGCTTCGTCGTAAACGAACACGTCGTCGACGAGGCAGCGACGCGTCTGAAAAAGCGCGCGGGGATGCCCGAGGCGACGGCGTTTCTCGACGCGCTGGAGGACAGCGAGTACTTCGTCGTCGAAGCGCTCACCGCCGACACGTTCTCGCGCGCACGAGAGCGGTTTCGCGACTGGGACGACAACGACGCGTCGTTCACCGACTTCGCGATCGGCGTCCAGATGGAGGCACGGGATCTGGCTCACGTCATGACGTTTGATTCCGACCTCGGCCTGTTCGACGTGCAGACCCATCCGCCGATCGACCGGCAGTAACCGGCCGCGGGGTCATAATGTCTGTTGTAGTCTCTTACCGGTGCTCGCCGCCACCGGGGGTGGCGATCACCGGTAAACAGCTACAACAGACATTATCAGTACGTCTCAACGTCGACGCCCAATTGCCTGAAATCCGTGGCGTTGCGCGTGAGTACCGGCTCGTTGTACTCGTCGGCGACGGCCGCCACCAACGGATAACACCGGCGGGGGTATCCGCTAGACGATTCCGGCATCTGCCAGCTCTGAGCCCTTCGAGAACGCTGCAGGCTTTCGCTTGAACAGGGAGATAAAAAACGCCGTGTCAAGAATAATCAGACTCTCGGAACTGCCCGACGACGTGCTCTCGGCTGGTCGTCTTGCTCTGGGCCCGCTCCTCGATGGCTTCCTCCATCGCCTCATAATGTCTGTTGTAGCTGTTTACCGGTGATCGCCACCCCCGGTGGCGGCGAGCACCGGTAAGAGACTACAACAGACATTATCAGCCGTCTCTTCGGACACGAGGCTCGCCACCGCCTCGGGCTCCGGACCGCCGGTCAACCGGACCAGCGCCTCGCCCATCGTCTTCGTGAGCGCGTTGATCACCTCGAAGGGAAGGAGTGCGGGAGCGAGGAGTTCCGCCGGCAGTTTCTCGGCGCGTTCGAGTGACCCTACGAGGAGGACGCCCGCTTCGAAAACCGCTTCGCCGATCCCCGGAGAG
>JBDGQL010000237.1:0-3392 GCA_042219105.1 Karumarchaeum halophilus (SeqCode)
GGGTGCCGACCTCTCCGGGGCGGACCTGGTGGGTGCCGACCTCTCCGAGGCGGACTTTTTTGGCGCCGACCTCTCCAAGGGGGATTGCCGGGATGCTGACCTATCCGAAGCGCGCCTCCGAGGCGCCGACCTCTCCGAGACGAATCTCTCGGATGCCGACCTCTCCAGGGCGGACCTCACGGGTGCCGACCTCTTCGAAGCGCGCCTCCGGGGCACCGACCTCTCCAGAACGGATCTCCGGAGCGCCAACCTTTCCGAAGCATCTCTGGCCGAGGTGGATCTTTCAGGCGTAACGCTAAACCGAGCGACACAGGTCGAGCCTGAACCACTCGACACCGGGAAGGGTTCGGAAAGTGGTGCGACGGAGTCCGCAGAGGGGGCCGAAAAGTGGGACGCGGTTGCCCGGCTGAATCACGAACTCAAAACAGCGTACAGTGCGAATGGGTTAGTCGGGCAGGCACGGGACTACCGTCTCAAAGAGCGCAAGGCACGACGGAAAGAAGCTCGATCTGAGGGATCAGTCGCAGGATGGACTGAAGCGGTTCTGTCTCTGCTCTCTTTCATATTCACAGGCTACGGTGTCCGGCTTTGGCCGGTTGTAACCGTCATGTTCACACTCTCTCTCGGATCGGCAGCGTGGTACTGGTGGGTCGGTGTCGAGAACAGCCTCTATTACAGTATCATCACGTTCACGACCGCGCCTCCGCCCGAAAATCCGCCGGCAGGCACCGAGTTCGTCAGTATGGTCGAGACGTTTCTCGGCACGCTGTTCATTGTCTTGCTGGGCTACGTGCTGGCAAACCGTGAGCAGGTTTAAGCTACTTGATAATGATTACTCTCGGTGTTTACCGCCGATTGTCACCCCGTTGGCGGCGATCGGCGGTACGAGACGAGAGTAATCATCGTGAGGTCGCACCCGAACACGGTTGCAACCGACCCTATCGGGACGCCGACCCGGAGTCATCCTCCGGGGCAACAGTCATCCCGGCGACCTCGTCTTCGAGCCACTCCCGGAGCCACTTCACGCGCTTCATCCGGCGGTGAGCGACCGACCCGGCGGCGTCGGACTCAATCCGGTCGAGCGCGTCCTGGCCGCGCTCGAACACGCGGTGGACCATCTCGGCGGCGTTCATGTGGCTCCGTGACTCATAGCCCGTCCGGAGCAACATCAGGGCCGCGCCGTTCGCGCCGACCTTGTCGAGGATGTCGGCCTCGATGAGACACTGCGCCTCGACGGACAGATCCGTCACAGGGCCCTGGTATGAGTGGTTCTTGATGAGCCGACACACCCGGTCGACGAAGGAGCCGGGGAACTCACCGTGGGATTCGAGATACTTGCGGGCGACGTTCGCGCCTGCCTCTGCGTGGGCGTCCTGTTCGGCCTCGAGCTTCGCTACGTCGTGAAACAGGGCAGCTACCCTGACGACGTCGACGTCGGCGCCCTCCTTGCGAGCGATCTCTTCGGCGAGGTCGACGACGTTCAGGATGTGGTTGAACCGGTAGGTCGCGGAGTGCCAGGGGTACCAGCGCATCCGGCCGCCGTCGTCCTCGTTACCGACGCTGGCCTCGAGGTACTCCCGGACGAACGCCGCCATCTCCTCGAACTCCGACTCCGACACCGGGGACTCCCGGATCTCAACGCCCACGGTACCACCCCCAGTTTTGAACACGCACAATCATGTTATCCGAGAGAAAGCGCGTTCCAGTCTTTAGCCTTACGACAAATCCGGGAGTTCGTCACTCCTCGCCTATCGAGACGACGAACACGGGAATGTCGGCTCCCTTGATCACCCGTTCGGTAACGCTGCCGAGCGTCGCGATCCGGTCCCGGCCCGTCTTGCCGTGGGTCCCGATCACGATCACGTCGGCGTCGTTCTCCTCGGCGTGTGCGAGCACCTCCTTGTAGGGAACGCCCTCCCTGATCTCGGAAACCACGTCGAGACCGTGTTCGAAGGCTCGCTCCTCGATGGTCGCGATGGCGGCCTCGCCCTCGTGTGTCAGGGTCTCCTTGAGGTCGGTCTGCACGTCCTCTGACGCGCCGAGGTACTGGCGGTGGTCGACGACGTACACCGCGTGGACCTCGGCGTCGTGGCGCTCCGCGAGGTCGAGACCGTGATCCAGCGCGTCCGGGAGGGCGTCGCTTCCGTCCGTCGGGATGAGCACCCGATCGTACATGATCGACTATTGGACCGGGAGGTACTTGAATCGGGACGGTGGCTCCGGCGTTCACCACACGCGATCGGCCACCCAGTGCTATACTGTCGGACAGAGACATTGATAATTCGAAGGCCCCCCGTCCCGGGGGTTCGATTATCAATACTTCTGTCCGACAGTATATCGTGATGACGGTGGATGCGTCAAGGTACTGATCATTTGGGTATCTTGCAGGCTTCGTGATTGGGGTGTTTCTTGCGTTGCCGATGTTGTCTCGAACGGAGTTTATCGGGCCGATGGATTGGCTTCTGTATGGTGGGGCGGCGGTCGGGGCGGTCGCTCTACGGGTCAAGATCCACAGTTCCTCGTTCTGAACTGCTCTCAAGACAGATATTGAGATTCGTCGGTCCAGTAGTTACATAAAACCAGACTGATTGTCTTCAGTTGATGGATAGAGACGATATTGAACTCTTTGTCGCTATTCTCGGTACGGTTGGCACGTTCATACTCGTCTACCTCGACCTCGACAGCTCGGATACGTCTAATCTCACTTCCTGGATACCCTCTATTTTCAGCGGGTGGGTTGAAACTGTCCTTATCATCGTCTTCGTACTCTACATACTCTGGTACATCCTCAAGTTCATCGGAGGTTCTGGACTTTTCGAAGATGTAGAGGTGGATGTGAGCCTACGAGAGGTGGATGTGAACCTACGAGAGTTAGACGCTATCGAGGGCTGCATCCAGAAAGGCGGGGTAGCGTGGAAAGGTACGGCCTATTTGAATAGAGGGGTGGTTGAGAATATCGAAGTACCGTATAAGCCAATCTGTCCGAAGTGCCAGACAGGACTAGTCGATAGGACACAAGAACCGTCTATGCAAGAGCAACGACGGAATCCAAGCTATAGTCCTGAGGCACAGCCGACAGAGGTCTTCTCATGTTCAAACGATAACTGTGAGCATACGGTTGCGAGAGATACTGACCAATATGATGAAGTCAAGCATCTCTTCGAGAGGCACGCCAAGCGAATCACAGAGACCAGAGATGAGGACTACTCACTCAGAACCCTTATCGAGAATATCGATAACGGAGTGACGCCGCAGAGTGTTTGGGAGGAGTACGCTGAAATCGTGGATGACGAGCAAGTCAGTACAAACTGCTTCCACTAACGATGCAGGCCTACCCGCCGTTAGATTCGGTTTGAAAAATAATGAAACAAACAGTATGCGAACTGTTCTAT
>JBDGQL010000010.1:0-3390 GCA_042219105.1 Karumarchaeum halophilus (SeqCode)
GGCACGGCTTGCACAAATCACGTCCGGGTGTATAATTCGCCATCAGGACTCGACAGCCTCGGGGACGATCGTTACCGGGACCGCCGCTTCCTCGGCGACGACGAACCCGGTGTGTCCCTCACGGACCGCCGTCAGTCGGCCTTTCGACCGGTGGCCGATCACGACGTGATCGATCTCGACGTCATTCGTGAGGTCACTGATCTGCTTGCCGACTGCCGTCCCCGAACGGAGTCCGCTCCGGTTCAGGTATTCGAGGTTGACATCGACCGGAACGTTCGACTCTGAGAGGGTCTCCCGGACCTCATCACGAAGCGTCCGCTCGTCCATGGACGCGCTCACCTCATCGGTCACGTGAGCAACATACAGTCCCTGATTCAGTCCAGTAGCTAGTCGGACCGCGACGTTGAGAACCGCCTCATGACGGGCGTCGTCACCGATCGCAACGAGTATTCCCATACCGATACGTCGGGCCAGAGGACGTAGTACCTGACGCTCGTTCAAACGAATCCCCGTCGCACTGGCGGTCAAGACGCAGGGGGGCGGGAACGCGGTCGGTCCGGGTGCGGATCCGGAGTAGGAAGATACTTCCCTGCTCTTGTCCAATCCGTGTACATGAGTGAGTTTACTGTGAGCGGCGAGTTCCAGTCCCGAGACGGCTGGTCGCCGTTCGAGACGACTGTCGAGGCGGAAAACGAATCGGTCGCCGAGGAGCGGGCCTACGCGACTCTCGGCGGTCGCCATGGACTGAAACGCCCGCAGGTCCGCATCGAGGGGGTATCTGCATGAGCCTCGGCGGCGGACCCGGTGGCGGACCCGGTGGCGGCGAACTCCAGGAGGTCTCCGAGCAGATCCAGCAGATCGAACAGGGAATCGAGGCGGTCGAGGCCGAGATCCAGGCAGTCAGGGACGAACAGGTCGATATCGACGAGGCGATCGACGCTATCGGAGGCCTCGAAACCGGGTCGACGGTGCAGGTTCCGATCGGCGGCGGAGCGTACGTCCGCGCCACCATCGAGGACATCGACGAAGTAATCGTCAGTCTGGGCGCCGATTACGCCACCGAGGTCGAACACGGTGACGCGATCGACCTGCTGGAGGAACAGAAGGAGCAACTCGAGGAGCGTATCGAGAAGCTCAACGAGGAACTCGCGGAACTCGAAACCGAGGAAGAGCAGCTCAACCAGCGCGCCCAGCAGCTCCAGCAACAGCAGATGCAACAGGGGATGGGGGGGCTCGGCGGCGGCGCTCCCGACTCCGAGTAGGCGATGTTCGAGGGTATCAAGAAGACGCTCGGAAAGTTCCGTAGTGACGTCGAGGAGGAGGCCGTCGAGGAAGTCCCCGAAGAAGACGTTTCCACGGAGGATGCCGCTGAAGACGTTCCTGCAGAGGAACCTGCCGAAGATGCTCCCGAGGGAGAAATCGGAGAAGACGCCCCCATAGGAGGGCCTTCCGGGGACGCCGCTGAGCCGGGAGCGGGAGACGAGGCGACAGCCAGCTCCGCCAGCGATGCCGGTAGAACTGACACGGCCGATGCCGGAGCCACCACGGAAGATGAGGGGTCCGACACCGACGAGAGTGACGCCACGGGCGGTGGAACCGGGATCGGTCGCCGGGCGAAGTCGCTGGTTCGCGGACGGGTCGTCATCGACCTCGAGGATCTCGAGGGACCACTCCAAGATCTGGAGATGGCCCTGCTGCGAAACGACGTCGAGATGGACGCCGCCGACACGATCCTTGATCGGGTCCAGGAGGAACTCGTCGGCGAAACCCGGAAGATGACCAGGGGAACGACCGGCGTCGTCGAGGACGCGCTGGAGGAGGCGCTCCTGTCGGTGCTCACCGTCGGCCAGTTCGACTTCGATGCCCGGATCGCTGACGCCTCGAAGCCGGTGGTGATCGTGTTCACCGGCGTGAACGGCGTCGGCAAGACGACGACGATCGCGAAGCTGTCACGATACCTCGAACACCGGGGGTACTCTTCGGTGCTCGCCAACGGCGACACCTACCGCGCCGGCGCTAACGAGCAGATCGAGGAGCACGCCGACAACCTTGACCGGAAATGCATCGCTCACGAACAGGGCGGTGACCCCGCCGCGGTGATCTACGACGCCGTCGAGTACGCCGAGGCAAACGACATCGATGTCGTCCTTGGCGACACTGCAGGGCGGCTCCACACCGACGACGACCTGATGAACCAGCTCGCGAAGATCAACCGCGTGGTCGGTCCGGACCTCACTCTGTTCGTCGACGAGGCGGTCGCCGGCCAAGACGCGGTGAACCGCGCCCGCGAGTTCGACGAGGCCGCCACCATCGACGGCGCCATCCTCACCAAGGCGGACGCCGACTCCTCCGGTGGCGCAGCCATCTCCGTCGCTCACGTCACGGGTAAACCGATCCTGTTTCTCGGCGTCGGCCAGGGGTACGAGGATCTGGAACCGTTCGACCCCGAGGAACTCGTCGAGCGGTTGCTCGAGTCGTAGTCCCGCCAGCCGGATCGTCGCTCTCCGCATAGATCGTGCCGCATGCAAAATTCATTTCACTTTGTATAATTTAAGATAACCTCAATATACGAAGATTCATTACGTTTTTTAAGCGGTCAATCCTTCGTAGGTGTTGGCGTGGAGAGGAGTCGGTCGAAGGAGAGTGGCTCCAACTACGCCACCGCAGCCATGACCGACTACGATGCGACCATCGACTGGGATCGTTACTGGGATGAGGCCGACGAGGGGGACCGGGGCGACGCGAGTCCGACCACGAAACTGGCCGTGGACCCGCTTCTCGCGTTCCTCGAGAAAACCGGCGCCCCGTCGTCGTACGCCGACGTCGGTTGTGGTCCCGGCGGTGCGGTCTTCGCCGTCGCCGAGGCGTACCCGGAGGCGACCGTCGTGGGGTACGACGCCGCCGAGCCGGTGCTAACGGAGAACCGTGGTCGTGCACGTGAGCGGGGATCCGACGTCGACTTCGAACGTGAGGTGCTTCCCGGGTTCGATCCCGGCCGGACGTTCGATGTCGTTTCCTCTCTGTTCACGCTGTGTTACGTCCCGGAGATCGAGTGGGCGATCTAGAGCCTCTACGACGCGGTCGCCTCCGGCGGGTATCTTCTCATACAGTACCACAACCGCCTCGCTCAGGCTCACTATCGAAAGATCGCGGCGTCGCCCGACGAGTACCTCGATGAGTCCTCGGTGTGGGATCCGGACCAGTTCGCCGACCGGTTCGAACTCACCATCGAGGGGGAGAATCTGCTGTCGTACGAGCGTATCCAGGCGGTGCTGGGAACGTGGCCCCGGAGCGTCTTCTCGGTCGCCGAGGATGTCGAGCAGTACGCCGCCCATCGGTACGAACCGCTAGTGTACGTACCGAAGTGACTCATAATGACCGTTCTCACTG
>JBDGQL010000003.1:0-3389 GCA_042219105.1 Karumarchaeum halophilus (SeqCode)
GAGTCAGTCCTCGTCGAGCCGATTCTGTAGGTTCGATATGCTGTGTTTCTGGTGGGAGAAGTCCCGCTGGAAGAGGCGTCGCGATGCGGAGTCCGTGATGGAACTGTCGCTCAGTCGGCCACAGACCCTCCGATTCTTTTCTCCGTCCGGGTTGTGTCGAAGGCCTCGGGGTCGCTCCCACGGAGTCCCTCGCCGAGGGGTTCGCGCCGACCGCATAGAGGATCACCACCCACGCCGAGCCAGGTCCTCGGGATGACAGACCGAGGTTGGACGGCGTTACTGCTCCGGGACTGGCTGGCCCGCCGTCTGGAGTCAGGTTTCGGCCTCCTCGCGGTCTTCGGGGTAGCCAACATCGATCCGCCAGCCATCGAGTTCGACCGCGTCGATGGTGCGACCCGAGTGGATCAGCAGATCGATGGCTTCGGAGATCTCGTACTCGCCGCGAGTGGCGGGCTGGAGGAGGTGACAGGCGTGGAAGATGGCCGGCGTGAAGGTGTAAAAGCCGGTCATGACGAGATTCGAGGGTGGGTCCTCGGGCTTTTCGACGACGTCGGTGACCTCGCCGTACTTGTTGGTGTCACAGACGCCGTATCGGCTCGCGTCCTCCCGGGGGACCTCTTCGACGAGGAAGGCGGCGTCGGCGCGGTCCTCGCGCTGGCGGCCGACGACGTCTTCGAGGGTGGCCTGGAAGACGTTGTCACTCAGCATGAACGGGACGACAAAGGAAAGCCCTCGGCCGTCTCGGCGTCGGGAAGACGGTCCTGCTCGCTACGCTGCGCGGGCTGCGTCTTCCCTCGTCCCGATCGCTTCGCTCTCGGGAGTGCCGTCCACTTTCACGCGATCCTCATTTTTCCCGCCCGTGGTTGGGTGGCTTGTAATGCCGACGCTCAACGAGGAGGGCGGAATCGGGGAGTGCATCAAGCGCGTGAAAACCGTCCTCGAAGACTGGACGTACGCGAGGAGATCATCGTCTCCGATAGCTCGGTGGATCAGACCCCGGAGATATCACCGATTCCGATCGATCTACTCACACCAGGCATCGAAGTCGTTCGCGCCACATTGGTCGGCGATCGACCGGTAGGTATCCTGTGAGATCTGATCGCTTTGTTTCATGGGGACGGTGACGATCTCCCGGCCGGAGAAATCGGCGTACGGCATCTCGGCCTACTCGAGCCAGGGCGGGATCGAGGGGTCCTCGTCGATCTCGTCGGGGTCGATTCCGATCTCTTCGAGGAACGCGTCCTCCTCCTCGATCGGTTCGCCGCCCCCCTCGTGGAGTGTGAGCGCCTCGGCGAGCATCGCGAGCGCCTCGGCCTTGGTTTCTCCACACGAGGCGACGTCCGTTTCGACATCGCGGGCGGTCACGAGGCCAGTATCGTCCTCGTGGGTGAATTCGACGCCCGCCTCCCGTCGATCGTCGGTTGTCGTACTCACGTGTCCTGATACTGTCGGCTGTGACTCGATGGAGATATTCGCCACCCCGGGGTGGCGAATTCCTCCACGAACTTACAGCCGACAGTATGATAGTCCGCGTTCCCTGATAAGTGTTCGCACTGTCGGGCCGGGAATGGAGCGCGCGTCGATGTGGAACTCCACGTTCTATCGGTCCGATATACTGTCGGACAGAAGTATTGATAATTCGAAGGCCCCCCGTCCCGGGGGTTCGATTATCAATGTCTCTGTCCGACAGTATACTCCGGGTCCACGACGGTCGGGGTGGGTGCGCCAGGTCTCGACGGCCTCGACGATCGCCTCGGCGTCGCCCTGTGTGACGTGGCGTCCGGCGTCGAAGGCCTCGATGATGGCGTCGACTCGCTCCGTCCTCGTGATATCGCTTGACCAGTGCGGACGTGTCGAAGAAGTACGCCGTCACGGCGGGAGTCACACCCGTTCGTTTCGACCTTCGTCGACGAGTTCGGCGAGGGGGGTCCCGTCGCTAATCCGCCGCCGCACTGCCCTGGGATCCCCGGGGAGATCGGTGTCGGCGATGAACGCCCGCATCTCCCTTCGCAACGGATTCGACTCCGACTGCCGGAGCAACTGTCGGCCCCAGAAATCCAGTTCGTCCGTGGCGTCGCTCATGGGTCTTTTAACGGTGCCACGCGACAAAACGATACGGTTCCATGGGGGGTTGTATCCACCGTCTACGTCGCGTATCCAATTAACGGTCCTCTCGTTTGATCGACCACGAGGACGGCTGATTCCCGGGGCGGGACGACCCGTGGCGTAATCGCCCTACGATCCGTCGATCGCGCGTCGGTAGACTGACTGTACCGTGACGGCGTCCCAGTCGGACTGGCTGTTGGGTACGGTCGGTGGGTGGGCGATTTGCGGCGAGGGCACGTTCGAGCGCGCCGGCGAGGGCGTCGGTGGTGGAATCGGTGACGAACCCGGCGTCTCCGATGACCTCCTTGGCGGATGACCGGGCGAGCGTGGGTCAGTGACTTCGGCGACGTGAGCGTTTCAGTGAGAGTCCGGAGCGTCTGTCGGATGGGCGTAACGCCGTCGGTGACTCGGTCGTTGCATCGCGTAATTGGAAAAGACACACACCTTTCTCCCTCCGGCTTTCCTACCTGACTGATGACCACAAAGATCGCCTATTGCACTTCGTGCGGGAGCAAATTAGTCGAGCGACCGATCGAAGGTCGGCAGCGAAAGCAGTGTCCGGAATGTGGTCGGGTTGTATATCGAAATCCGAAGCCGTGCGCTGGCGTGCTCGTCGTCGATGGTGAGCGGTTGTTGCTCGTGAAGCGTTCGAATCCACCTGCGGTGGGGAGTTGGAGCGTGCCTGCGGGGTATCTTGAATACGACGAACCGCCGGAGGCTGGCGCAGTTCGAGAACTCGCCGAGGAGACCGGAATACAGACGACGGAATCGGCGCTCGATCTGTTCGACACGGCGTTCGTCCAGCATCCAGACGATCAGTACATTCTCGTGATTCTCTATGTCGTTTCTCGCGACCACGTGGAGGGAATACCGGAGGCGGGCGATGACGCGGATGCGGCCCGTTTCTGGACGCTCGATGGGATCGATGAACAGGAAGAACAGGTCGAACCCGGATACAGAGACTTGTTTTCGAGGGCTGTGCAGGCGGTCAACTAGCAGGCGGGATGGATTCTCGTTGGGTGATGTCGGTGTCGAGTTCCGCACCCGTCAACATCCGGTAGTAGCGATCCACGGTGTAGTCCTCGGTAAAGGCTACCCGCCCGGATCGAATGCCTGCGGCTCTTGTGGGGTTTCACGGCGTTCACCGTGGAGGCGGTCAATCGACCGTTATCCTTCCCCGGTATCCCCGGGGACGACAGTGAATCCAAGCGTGCGGAAGTCATCGCCATCGAATGTGAACACGCGCTCTATCTCGTGGGACGCAGCGATGACGGCACTCGTGT
>JBDGQL010000239.1:0-3376 GCA_042219105.1 Karumarchaeum halophilus (SeqCode)
ATCGCTGTCGCCGTCCTGGGGAGTGAGTTTCCGCCCCTCGCTCCACTCTCCACCCTCCCACCGGAACAGGTACGCCGACCCCGCAAACTCCCCGTTTGGATCCTCGTCAAGTGGGGCTCCGATAACGACGTTCGTTCCATCACTCGACACCCCGATCTCGCCACCGAAAAGATCGGTACTGTCGCCGTCCTGAGGAGTGAGTTTCGTATTTTCGAAGCGTGGTGTCGGCTCAGGTGTGGTCTCTGTTTCTGTCTCTTCGTCTGTCGCTTGTGGTGGGGTTTCCACTGGGGATTCACCATCTCCGATAAAAAAACTGCACCCGGCCAGGTTCGACACGCCTGCAGTCCCTAACAGCGCCAGCAGCCGTCGCCGGTGTCCATCCATATCGTCCCGCCTCTCCGCCGAGCAACTTATAATGATTACTCTCGTCTCTTACCGCCGATCGCCCGGAACCGGGCGGTTTTTTCACGCCGCCGGACATCCCCCCGGCCATGACCGGATTTCGCACGCTGGACGACCTCGGTCCCGGAATGCGCCTGCTCGTCCGGGTCGACCTCAACTCCCCGATCGAGGACGGCGACCCACAGGACAACCGCCGGTTTGCCCGACACGCCGGGACGATCCGGGAACTGATCGACGACGATCACCGGATCGCCCTCCTGGCCCACCAGGGTCGCCCCGGACGGGAAGACTTCGTCTCGCTTTCGGGACACGCCGAGATCCTGTCCGGGCACCTCGACCACCCCGTCGCCTTCGCGCCCGACACCCACGGCGAGGAGGCCCTCGACGCGATCCGGAGTTTGGAGGCGGGCGAGGTGCTTCTGCTGGAGAACACCCGGATGGCCGAGGACGAACTCCCCGAGGAATCTTCCGGGGCGAAGGCCGACACGGGGTACGTACAGGCGCTCGCGCCGGAGGTCGACGCCTACGTGAACGACGCCTACTCGGCGGCGCACCGCTCGCACGCCTCGCTGGTGGGGTTCCCGCCGGTCCTTCCCTCGTATGCCGGGCGGGTCATGGAGACGGAGTACGAGGCTAACACCGCCATCGCCCGCCGGGAGTTCGACGGGGCGGTAACGATGGTCGTCGGGGGGACGAAAGCCACCGACGTCATCGACGCGATGGACGCCGTCGGGGACAGGGTCGATCGGTTCTGTCTTGGTGGGATCGCCGGCGAGCTGTTCCTCCGGGCGGCGGGCCATCCCGTCGGCTACGACCTGGACGACGCGGACCTGTATGACTCCCAGTGGGCGGACAACGAGGCGACGATCGAGTCCGTGCTGGAAGAGCGGGGAGAGCAGATCAGCCTCCCCTCGGATCTGGCCTACGAGGAGGACGGCGAGCGCGCCGAGATCCCGATCGACGGGATCGAGGAGAAGGAATACTCCTACCTCGACGTCGGTTCCGACACCGTAGAGACCTACGCGTCGACCATCCGGGAGTCGGCGGCGGTGTTCGTGAAGGGCGCGCTTGGCGTCTTCGAGGACGAGCGTTTCGCGGACGGCACCGTCGGGATCCTTTCGGCCATCGCCGACACCGACTGTTTCTCCGTGGTCGGCGGCGGGGACACCTCGCGGGCGATCGGAATGTACGGGCTCTCGGAGAACGACTTCTCGCACGTCTCGATCGCCGGCGGGGCCTACCTCAGGGCCCTGACCGGCGAACCGCTGGCCGCCGTCGAGGCGCTCGAAGACGCCACGGGGTGATGTTCGGGGACAGTACAGGTTCCCGCATCATCGCCGTCGCCGTGGGGCTCCTCGGCGTCGGCGCTCTCGTCGTCGGGGCGGGCGGACTGTACGTCACCCTGACCGCGTCAGACGACCCCCCCGAGCGGGGCGCCGGAGTGCTGGGCGAGTACGGGTGTGAGCCGGCGGACCGTGACGTCCGGTCGGTCCCCGACAGCAGCAACATCGAGCGAACAGTGTTGAAGGGGGACCGCATCGAGTCGGTTAACACGTCCGACTCCGCTGCAGGGGCACGACTGAACCTCTCCATGGAGGGCTCACTGCTTAACGTATCCGCGACCCGGTTCAGCGACGGCCCCGAGGAACAGCCGAACGTGACCGTGGACGGGGACACGATCCTCGTCACCGACCCCCAGCGGGCGCCGTTCAGACTCTGGATTGACGAGGTTGCCGATGGCACCGTCATCCGGACTGAACTCGACGTGTGTCCGCCGGCCAGGGGCGATTGATCGCTTATATACGGGTCGACAGAAGTCCTGATAGATATTCGCCGGGTACGGTGGAGGCTAATTCTATCAACAGTTCTGTCGACCCGTATACTGTCGGTCACAAGTTCGTGGAGGAATTCGCCACCCCGGGGCGTCGAATATCTCCATCGAGTCGTGACCGACAGTATTAGTCGTCGGCCGGGATCGAGCCGGAGGTGGCGCCGTAGTCGGGGCCCTGACTGACCTTGTTGACGTTGTTCACGGCGTAGTTGATAACCAGGAAGCTGAACCCGTACTTGGCGACGATGTCGAAGGCGCTGTACCCCCAGGAGGTGATTCCGGAGTCCTGGATAAGTGCGAGGCCCTCGTTGCCGATGCCCCACCAGATCGTGTATCCGAACCACAGCACGACCGTCAGGTTCCGCAGCGTGTTGAATATATCCTGCGTTCCGGCCTTTCGTGCGTCTTCGGGCCATTCGACCAGCAGGATGTACACCACCACGAGGAAGAAGGCACAGCTGATACCGTACCACGCCCAGCGCATCGCGTAACTCGAGGTGGTCAGTGCGGCGCCCAGGCCGGTGATCATGATGCCGACGTCGAAGGCGACTGCCGTGACGATCTTCGTCACGTTCGTGCCCGCGATCAGGCCGAGCGCGATCAGGATGAACGGCGTCGAGAAGGCCCACGTCAGATACCGACCCCAGAGGCTGATGGTGTCGCCTTCAGCGGTGCCGCCCTGTGCCAGCTCGACCGGGCCCTCGCCCGCGAGGGCGTGGCCTGAGGGCATATCAAGGACGCTTATCGTCAGTCCGGATGCCAGTCCAGTGTAACTCGCGATGGACACCGCCGACACGGCCATCGCCGAGACGACGATCAGCTTCGCACGGGGGTCCTCGACGCCGCTGCCCATGTACATGAACAGAAGCAACGTCAGCCCTGCGAGGGCGATGTTCACGTAAATCGACGTGCCCAGCAGGGTGTCGTTCAGGACGTGTTCGAACATTTCTTCCTGTGTTGCTTGCAGTACCGCTGTACCGAGTGTGTTACTAAGTGACATATCTCCACCTACAACGTAGGGTTGGACTATTTAAAAAACCATGCCCAACTCAGTAAGGACGTCGTTCCATAAGCCGCGGGCGGTTTACCAGGTGGTTTCGTGGTGATCAGTCGGTAACCGCGGGACGGACGAGGGTTGGACTG
>JBDGQL010000155.1:0-3342 GCA_042219105.1 Karumarchaeum halophilus (SeqCode)
CGGCGGGATCGGGCCAGCGAATCTTCGATTCGCGCTGTTCGACGAGGCGTAGCGAAGCGGACCCTCGACTCCCGCCATCGTTTTGCCGCGCGCTCCCTAACTAACCACCATGTCCGCGCCAGCGTTCGAACTCGATAACGTCGGTCCCGGTCCGGATCCCCTCTCGCTTTCCGCGCTCGCCGAAGAGGCCGATGCCGTGGTCGTCCTCCTGCAGCGCGATCACTACTGCACGAACTGTCGCAAGCAGGTCCAGTCGGTCGCCGACCGCTACGACGAGTTCCGCGAGCGCAACGCCGAGGTGGTGTCGATCGTCCCCGAACCCCGCGAGCGCGTCGCGGAGTGGCAGTCCTCGTATGACCTGCCATTTCCACTGCTCGCCGACCCCGACGCGACCGCGGGCGAGACCTACGACCAGCCGGTTCGCTTTGGCTTTCTCGGGGATCTGTTCGACTTCGTCGGGCGGATGCCCGAGGCCGTCATCGTCGACCTCCGCAGGGGGCCCACCGTAGTCTGGAGCCACTCGGGGACATCCACGTTCGATCGTCCCTCGATAGACGACCTGCTGGATCGACTGGACGAGGTCGTCGCCGCCGAATGATAATGTCTGTTGTGAGTCTTTTCGGTGTCGATCGTGGTACAGCACGCGATCGCACCGGTAAACAGTCACAACAGACAGTATACTGTCGGACAGAGACATTGATAATCGAACCCCCGGGACGGGGGGCCTTCGAATTATCAATACTTCTGTCCGACAGTATATGAGCCCCCGCCCCCGGGATGTCGCGATCAGTGAGGCGACCGGGGGCAGAGTCACCGACGCCATGGCCGTGCTTGAGGCCGCGATGCTTGAGGTGGACGCCGGGCGCGTCCGAACGCTGGCCGGCGGGGCGGCTGACGGTGCAGTCCTGATCGCGACCACTGGCGATCACGAATCACGATCCCTTGCTGGTGGGGTCGTTCTCGGCGCGCTCGTCCTCGATGGCCGGAGGATAGAGGCCCTCGCTGTTCGCCCCCGGCGGCGCGGCCAGGGCATCGGGAGCGCGCTCGTCCGGGCGGCGCGTGACCGCGCCGACGGCCACCTGATCGCAGCCTTCGACGCCCACCTCCGGGAGTTCTACGAGCGACTCGGCTTCGCGGTCGACCCGATCGGCGAGGCGCGCTATCGCGGGCGACTCGAGTGAAATGTCCGCCACCGGGGGTGGCGATCACCGGTAAACAGCTACAACAGACATTATCATAGGGTCGGTTGCAACTGTGTTCGGGTACGACCGCACGACTGCGTGTGGTCGATCCCGAAATGACTTGCAACCGACCCTATCAAACCAGCGGTTCGACGATCTCCCGGCCCGCTTCCAGCAGTTCCCCGACGCGGTCCTCGCGTTCGGCCTCCGCGTAGATTCGTAGCTTCGGTTCGGTCCCGCTTGGGCGGACCAGCAGCCAGGAGCCATCCGAAAGCAGAATCTTGTACCCGTCGGCGTCGTTCACTCCCTCGACGCCGACGCCGGCGACGGTTTCGGGGAGCGCGTCACCGATCGCCGCGACGGCGTCCGCTTTCGCCTCGTCGGGACAGTCGACGGAGACCCGATCCTGGTAGATTTCGCCGTGTTCCGCCAGGATCCGGTCGACGCGGTCGTCCATGGGTTCGTCGGCCTCCATCGCCGCCGCGAACAGCGCCATCAGGACGCCGTCCTTCTCCCGGACGTGGCCCCGGACGGAGAATCCGCCGGACTCCTCGCCGCCGACGAGCGCGTCTCGCTCGCCCATCGCCTCCGCGACCCATTTGAACCCCACCGGCGTCTCGACGGCGTCCGCGCCGTGTGCCTCGGCGATGCGGTCGATCAGGAACGTCGTCGAGACGCTCCTGACCGCGGGGCCGGCGTCGGACTCGAGCAGGTAGTCATACAGGGCGGCGAAAAACAGGTTGGCGTCGAGCACTCCCCGGT
The DNA here is from genome assembly GCA_042219105.1 of Karumarchaeum halophilus (SeqCode). Taxonomy (GTDB): domain Archaea; phylum Halobacteriota; class Halobacteria; order Halobacteriales; family Hikarchaeaceae; genus CAYSJP01. The sequence goes on from JBDGQL010000155.1 coordinate 1,944, forward strand.
CGGTGACGACCGCGATCCGGTCGGCGTCGCCGTCGTTCGCGACGCCCAGGTCGGCGCCCGAGTCGACCGCGTCGACCAGAGGGTCGAGGTACTCCTCGCCCGGTTCCGGCGGCGTCCCGCCAAAGGAGGGGTCGCGCTCACACCGCACGCGCTCGACTGTCGCCCCGGCGGACGCGAGGAGGGCGTCGGTGACGCCCCGGCCGCTGCCGTGCATCGCGTCGTAGGCCACCGTCAGTCCGGAGAGATCGGCGTCGACGAGTGACCGGGCCTGCTCGGCGTGAGCGGCGACGAGATCAGCCTCCTCGATCGAGCCCCACTCCGACTTCGGGAGGGCATCGGGCGTCGCGAGGTTCGCCTCGATCGATTCCGTCACGGCGGGGAGTGCCGGGGCACCGTCCCCGGGAATGAACTTCACGCCGTTGTACTCGGGCGGATTGTGCGAGGCGGTGATCACGACGCCGCCGGCGAGGTCGCGGTTGACGATCGCCCACGCGATCACCGGCGTCGGGCAGTCCCGCTCCGACAGGAGGACGTCTCGTCCGTTCGCACGGAGAACGTGTGCGACCTCCTCAGCGAACCCGGGCGACGTCTCGCGGGCGTCGTAGCCGATGCCGACCGTACCCTCGATTCCCTCCTTCTTGAGGTGTGTCGCGACCGCCTGTCCGACGATCCGCACCCGCTCGTCGGTGAACTCGTCCAACGTCGCCCGCCAGCCATCCGTCCCAAACGCGATCGCGTCCATGCCGGACAGTCGGCCGGCAGGACTAAAAAAACCAGCCGGTCGATCGGACAAGTGATGAAGATGCCCAGATTTACCCAGCAGACTGGTTAGGGATAACAGCGCCGTACCACAGGGAGGTACACCCACAAGAAAAGAGTACGAATGTCATACTCCCAGTCCCCGCCTGGATCCGCCGGCCCGGTGCTGGACCGCAACGCCGACCCAAGCGAACACCGAATCGATGCAGTTGATCATATACTGTCGGACAGAAGTATTGATAATTCGAAGGCCCCCCCGTCCTGGGGGTTCGATTATCAATGTCTCTGTCCGACAGTATACTGTCGGTCACAAGTTCGTGGAGGAATTCGCTGCCCCCGGGGGGCGAATATCTCCATCGAGTCGTGACCGACAGTATCAGGAAGCCATCCTGTCGTTGCTGAACGATGAGTACGCCCGCGACATTCTGGACGCGCTCGGCAGGGAGTCCCTCTCGGCCAGGGAACTCACAGACCGGATGGACGCTTCCCGCCCGACCGTCTACCGGCGTCTTGACAGTCTTGAGGAGGCCGGCGTCGTGGAAAGCACGATGCAGATCCATCCGGAGGGCCACCACCGGGCAAGCAGTTCCGGATTACTATCGACCACGTCAATTTCACGTTCGACCCCGACGGCGTCATA
>JBDGQL010000035.1:0-3275 GCA_042219105.1 Karumarchaeum halophilus (SeqCode)
CGGTGATCGCCACCCCCGGTGGCGGCGAGCACCGGTAAGAGACTACAACAGACAGTATGAAGGATGTCGGGATGGTCGAGATCGCCCGGCTCGAGGAAGCTAGGGGGATGCGGAAGTACTACAAATCGAACACGCGGGTCTTCTCGTACGATCTCCCGGAAAGTAGTGTAGAGCAACTTGCTTCAGCACAGGACACGACGATCGAGGAACTGGCCGCCCTGATAGAGACTTTGGCCGAGCAACACGGTGACGAGATCCAGGCCGTTGCTCGGGACATGAAGGCGTGCGAATACTGCGAAACGCAGCAGTATGAGGAGTTCGTCGTTCGGGAACTGCTCAATCGTGCGCTCATCGACCTCGGTGAGAGTGGCGAACTCGCTGATCGGCTGTCGACCGACCAGTAGGCGGCCCGCCACCACGGCTTTGCCGGTCCGGTTCGTATGCTGGCCTATGGCTCGCACAGCAGTCATCGCAGGTGTCGGCCCGGGGCTCGGCGAATCGCTCGCATGGAAATTTGCAGCCGAGGGCTGTCAGGTCGCACTCTTCGCTCGGTCGGAGGACTACATCGAGGAACTCGCGGCCGATCTTCCGGATCCCGGTGAGGGGCTTGCCGTCCAGACCGATCTCGCCGACATAGATCAGATTCGAGACGGGTTCGAGGCGGTGCGCGATGAATTCGGGCCGGTCGATATCCTCGTGAACCACGCCAGTGCCGCCTCCTGGAAGGGACTCATGGACGTGGATGTTGAGGAATTCGAACGGGCGTGGGCGGTCAACGGGCGAGGTGCGTTCGTCTGCTCACAGGAAGCCGTCGACGACATGCTCGAGACGGGCGGGGGGACAGTCATCTTCACAGGCGCAACCTCTGCAGTCCGGAGCCTCGGAGGCGCAATCGGATTCACGGCCGCGAAGTTCGCCGCTCGCGGGATGGCGATGGACATCGCCCAGGAGTTCGGCCCCGAGGGGGTTCACGTCGCGCACGTCGTCATCGACGGGCAGATCGACACGCCAGGCGTCCGCGACCAGTTCCCTGACCGGGAGGACGAGACGTTCCTCGATCCCGACGAGATGGTCGAGACCTACTGGCACCTCATCGAACAGGACGACGTCAGTACACAGCCGTTCGAGGTCCACATCACGAACGGCCCGCAGAACTCCGAATTCATCTGACTGGTTCGGAATCAATATACGCACCGGTTGTGCTTGATGCGGACGCCTGGGCGGCAGGACTGTATGCGAGAAGCCCCTCCACTGTACTATGAGCCGGAATATGCTCGTCGACGGGGAGTGGCAGACGGATATCGAACCGTACACCGACGAGACTGGCGCGTTCGATCGGGCTGAAACCTCGTTCCGTGACTGGATTCGAGACGACCCGGAGAGCAGATTCCAGCCGGCAACCGGGCGGTACCACCTCTACATCGCGCGGAACTGTCCGTGGGCACACGGTGCTGCGCTGACGCGTCGACTTGCCGGGGTGACCGACATCGTCTCGATGGACATCGTCGACCCGTGGCGCGAGGATGCGGGCTGGGAATTCACCTCCGAGAAAGATGGCTGTACCCCTGACACAGTCAACGGCTGTGAGTATCTCCGAGACGTGTACGTCGCGGCCGATCTCGAGTACACCGGCCGGGTGACTGTGCCAGTTCTCTGGGATCGAGAGCACGAGACCATCGTCAACAACGAGTCCATTGAGATCATGCGGATGTTCGCCACCGAGTTCGCCGACTACGGCGACGAGGGCCGGGAGCTGTATCCCGAGGGTTACCGCGACGAGATGGACCGCATTATCGACTCGCTCTACGATTCGATCAACAACGGCATCTATCGGGCCGGGTTCGCGGAGTCACAGGCCGCCTGCGACGAAGCCGTCACCGACGTCTTCGATGCCCTGGACCACTGGGACGAGGTGTTGGCAGACCAGCGTTACCTCGCCGGCGACCGGCTGACACTCGCCGACGTGCGTATGTTCCCCACGCTGATTCGGTTCGACGAGTGCTATCACACGGCGTTCAAGTGCAACCGACAGTATCTCCATCAGTACGAGAACCTGTGGCCGTATCTGCGGGATCTCTACCAGACGACAGGGTTTGCGGAGACGGTGCGAATGGAGCACATCAAAGACGACGGCTACTACCAAGGGGAGATTACACCGATCGGGCCGGGGCTCGATTACGAACAATTCCACGACCGGGATCAACTCTCAGGTCCCGACAAAAGCACGGCCCATACGTCGTAGCCCCGACTCCAGTCGTATTTCGAACGTGTATCGATTGGTGGCTATCAATCCAGGCTCCTCGAACGAGTGAGCGCGCCAACACTGTCTCTTCCCGGAGTGTTATGTTATTGACCCCCATGAGGGGCTACATGAGCTTCGATCCCGATCAGGTCTCGACGGTCACCTTCGACTCGTATAGCACACTCGTCGACGTTGATGCCGCAGAGAAAGCACTTGCCGCGCGTGTCGACGATCCCCAGCCGGTTTCGAAACTCTGGCGTGCGCGCTCACTCGAGTATACGTTTGTCGCCAACGCTATCGGTGCGTACCAACCGTTCTATGAAATGAACCGGGACGCTCTCCAGTACGCGCTTGATGTATATGGTGTGGACATCTCCACGTCGGAGCGCGATGAGATCCTCGCTGTATACCACGAACTCGATGTGTTCGACGATGTCCGGGATGGCATTGAACGGCTCCGTGACGGTGGATACGACTGCTTCGTCGTGTCGAACGGCAATCCCGAGATGCTCGAGTCGATGGTTGACCACGCAGAGATCGGCGATATCATCGAAGACACGATCAGCGCTGATGAGGTCCGGACGTTCAAACCCGCCGCAGAGATTTATCGACACGCGGCCGCACGCACCGGAACGCCGATCGACGAAATCGTCCATGTTACTGCTGGTTGGTTCGACGTCATGGGCGCTCAACACGCCGGGATGCAGGCCGCTTGGGTGGATCGCAAATCAACACCATGGGAGCCCTTCGGTCCCGACCCCGATCTCACCATCGAGACGTTCTACGAGCTGGCTGAGACGCTCGGCGTCTGATTGCACTGAGTGATCAACCCGGCTTTCGCCGGCATTTCTGTGGATGTCTCGGTCTCCCCGTCGCGTATCCTTTTCTACACCACATAATTATAAGCGAATACAGTTGCGACGTGGATTGAAGATCTCAATCCGAAGCAACTGCCGGCAGTTGCAAGGGAATGTGCCGCCTCTCATAATGTCTGTTGTAGCTGTTTACCGGTGATCGCCACCCCCGGTGGCGG
>JBDGQL010000152.1:0-3264 GCA_042219105.1 Karumarchaeum halophilus (SeqCode)
CCTAATATCCCCACGCTTGGGATTCCTCCGCGTTCACGCGGAGGAGGATGTCAATCGGCATCGATAGCGCCTGACGAAACCTTTACCAACGGGTTCGCGCCTATCTGGCGATAATGAGCCCCGCCCAGGTAGTCCCCGCGACGCGAGGTGGTCGGTAGTGGAACTGATTATTTCCGAGAAGGATAACGCCGCTCGCCGGATCGCCGACGTTCTCTCCGGTGGCACCGCGGAGGGCGAGCGCGTCGGCGGCGTTGACGTTTACCGGTGGGGGGGCAAGCGCTGCATCGGTCTGGCCGGCCACGTCGTCGGCGTCGACTTCCCCGAGGAGTACTCCGACTGGAACAGCGTCGACCCCTCCGAACTGATCCACGCCGATGTCGTGAAGACGCCGACCAAAGAACGGATCGTGAACACGGTCAAACGACTCGCGCGAGACGCCGATAGAGTTACGATCGCCACCGACTACGACCGGGAGGGCGAACTCATCGGCAAGGAAGCGTACGAACTCGTCCGCGAGGAGAACGAGTCGGTGCCGATCGACCGGGTGCGGTTCTCCTCGATCACCGAAAACGAGATCACCGAGGCGTTCCGGAATCCCGACGATCTGGATTTCGACCTCGCGGCCGCCGGCGAGGCCCGCCAGATCATCGACCTGATCTGGGGCGCCGCGCTCACGCGGTTTCTCTCCCTCTCCGCGAAGCAGTACGGCGACGATTTCATCTCCGTTGGCCGGGTACAGACGCCGACGCTCAAGCTGCTGGTCGACCGCGAACGGGAGATCCAGGCCTTCGAACCCGACGACTACTGGGAGATATTCGCCGACCTGCTGAAGGTGGGCGGGGACACGCCCTTCGAGGCGCAGTACTACTACCTCGACGAGGACGACAACGAGGCCGAACGCATCCCGTCCGAATCGGAGGCCAACTCCGTGTTCTCCGTGCTAGAGAGTACCGAAAGAGCAGAGATAACTGAGGTATCCCGGCGCACCCGGACCGACCGACCGCCAGCGCCGTTCAACACCACCCAGTTTATCCGTGCCGCGGGCGCGATCGGGTTCTCGGCGAAGCGGGCCATGTCGCTCGCGGAGGATCTCTACACTGCGGGGTACGTTACCTACCCCCGCACCGATAACACGGTCTACCCGGACGACCTCGACCCTCGCGACCTGGTGGAGACCCTCGCCGGCGAACGCGAGTTCCGCGAGGACGGCCGCGCACTGCTGGAGAGCGATTTCGAACTCTCCCCCACGCGCGGTGAGAAGGAGACCACGGATCACCCGCCGATCCACCCCACCGGTGATCTGCCCGAGAAGTCGAACCTCTCCGACGCCGAGTGGGAGGTGTACGAACTCGTCGTCCGGCGGTTCTTCGCGACGGTCGCCGAACCGGCCACCTGGGAGCACCTGCGAGTCACCGCCGACGCCGGCGGGCTCTCGCTTAAAGCCAACGGCAAGCGCCTGGTCGACCCCGGGTACCACGACGTGTACCCGTACTTCGGGACCGACGAGAACTACCTGCCGGACGTCTCGGAGGCCGAGGAACTCGACATCGTCGACGCCGAGATGGAGGCAAAACAGACCCAGCCGCCCCGGCGCTACGGTCAGTCGCGGCTCGTCGAGACGATGGAGGAGATGGGGATCGGGACAAAGTGCCTTACGGAGGAGTCGCCGGTGCTCACGCGAAACAGCGACGGGGAAATCGTCCGTCGGACTGCTGGTGAACTCTTCGCGGAGGGGCAGGTCGTGCTCGCTGACGGGGATACAGATATCGCGGTGAACAAGACGGGGCCGACCACGGTTTCGTTCCACGAACAGCGGGGTCGGATAACCGAGCAGGAGGGCACGCTCGTCAGTAGGCGCCCTCTTCGCGATGACGAGCGCGTCCTGGGTATCACGACCGAGACCGGATCGTTTTCGGTAACGGACGATCACCCGGTGTATCTCCGCGACGACGACGGGGTGACGGTGAAACCAGCCGCGGAGGTTTCGCCCGGGGACGCGCTATTAAGTTCGCCCGGATCGGGCTCGGACCTCGGTGTCGAGGGTCGTTTCCCGTCTTCGGTCACCGTCCTCGACGTCTCGGAGCGGGAGTATGCGGGGAAGGTGTACGACCTCTCCGTCGACGAGTCCGCGCCGAACTTCGCCGTCGGGGGCGGCGCGATCGTTCACAACTCCACCCGCCACAACACCATCGACAAACTGTACGACCGCGGGTACGTCGAGGGCGATCCGCCCAAGCCCACGGGGCTGGCGATGGGCGTCGTCGAGGCCGCCGAGGAGTACGCAGACCTCGTCGTCTCCGAGGACATGACCGCCCAGCTGGAGGCGGACATGACCGCCATCGCAGAGGGGGAAGCCAGCCTGGAGGAGATCACCGCGGAGTCGAGAGAGATGCTCGAACGCGTCTTCGAGGAACTCGAACCCTCCGCGGAGGAGATCGGCGAGCACATCCGGGAAGCGTTGAAGCAGGACAAGAAACTCGGTCCCTGCCCGGAGTGTGGCGAGCGCCTCCTGCTTCGCTCCAGCCGCGGGGGCTCACATTTCGTCGGCTGTGACGGCTACCCCGACTGCACGTTCACGCTGCCGCTGCCGAACAAGGGCAACCCGCTCGTCCTGGACGAGGCCTGCGAGGAACACGGCCTGCACCACGTCAAGATGCTCGCCGGTCGGGGGACGTTCGTCCACGGCTGCCCGAAATGTCAGGCCGACGAGGCAGAGGAGGAGGAAGACGAGATCATCGGCACCTGCCCGGAGTGTGGCGAGGAGGAGGGCGGCGAACTCGCGATCAAGCGCCTCCGCTCGGGGTCGCGGCTGGTTGGCTGTACGCGCTACCCCGACTGTGAGTACTCCCTGCCGCTGCCCCGGCGGGGGGACATGGAGGTCACCGACGAACACTGCGAGGAACACGACCTCCCCGAACTCGTCGTCCATTCGGGCGACGATCCCTGGGAGCTGGGCTGCCCGATCTGCAACTACCGGGAGTACAAGGCCGAACAGGAGGAAAACGGCGGTCTCGAATCGATCACCGGGATCGGCGAAAAGACCAAACAGAAGCTCGAGCAGGCGGGCATCGATGGGGTCGAAGACCTCGCGGACGCCGACGCCGAGGACCTCGCGGAGAACGTCGACGGCGTGAGCGCCTCCCGGATCCGGGACTGGCAGGGCGACGCCGAGGCGTAGCGACTTCCAAACCCTCTTCCAGCCAAAACGGAGGTGAACTACCCCACCCTGCTCGCGCTGACGCGCTCGCTGAGGGTGGGGCTTCC
>JBDGQL010000139.1:0-3262 GCA_042219105.1 Karumarchaeum halophilus (SeqCode)
CCCTCGGTGATCGCCCAGAAGATGCGCTGGGTCTTCGGCACGTCGTGCTTGCCGCCCGAGGTCAGGTGGTCGATGACCAGCGACCCCGAGTCGGAGGACGTAACGAAGAACGTGATCACGAGAAGCGTCGCCAGCGACGCCGTGATGGCTCCCAGCGGGTACTGGTCCAGCATCACGAACATGCCCAGGGTCTCGAAATTGCCGTAGCCCATTGCGTTGTAGGCACCGACGACCCCCTGGGCGTCCCATCCGGCAACCGCTCCAGGGCTAACGCCGCTGCCCGGGAGGGAGGTTGCCAGCGCGCTCCCGCCGAAGGTCGAGAGCCAGAGCGTCGAGAACAGCGACGGCAGGAACAGGACCCCGAGAACGAACTCCCGGACGGTCCGTCCCTTCGAGATTCGCGCGATGAACATCCCGACGAACGGCGACCACGCGATCCACCAGCCCCAGTAGAACACCGTCCAGGCGGTGACGGTACCGCCGCCGGCAGCCATCTCGCCACGGAAGAATCCGAGTTCGAGGATGTTCCCGAAGTACGCGCCCAGACCGCCGACCCACGAACCGAGGACGAAGACGGTCGGACCGACAAGAAGCAGGAACCCGAGCAGGGCAAACATCAGGTACAGGTTGAGCGTGCTCAGTCGCTTGACCCCGCCATCGAGGCCGGCGGCCACCGACATCGTCGCGATGGCGGTGATGAACGCGATGAGCGCGATCTGTGGCCCCGTTCCGGTCGGGAGGCTTCCGAGGACCCCGAGAATCTCGACGCTAACGTACTGGAGCCCCGAGTTCACCTGCGCGACGCCCAGACCGAGCGACGTCGCGAGGCCGAACAGCGTCGCGAACACCGTCACGAGGTCGATTATGTGGCCCGCCCAGCCGTAGATCCGCTCGCCGAGCAGCGGCCAGAAGATCGACCGGAACGTGAGCGGTAGTCCGCGGTTGAACGAGAAGAACGCCAGCCCGAGGCCGACGAGGCCGTATATCGCCCATGGATGGAATCCCCAGTGGAAGAACGTCTGGGCCATCGCCGCCTGGGCCGCCGCGCCGGTTCCCGCTTCTACCCCCCAGAACCCTGGTGGGGACGTGCTGTAGAACACCGGCTCCAGCACGCTGAAGAACATGAGGCCGATCCCCATGCCGGCGCTGAACAGCATTGCCATCCAGGAGAAGTCGCTGAACTCCTTTTCGGCCTCGACGCCGCCGATCTTGATGTTGCCGAACTTGCTGAACGCGAAGTACAGCAACACGACGATGAAGACGTTCACCGCCAGCAGGTAGAGCCAGCCGAAATTAGCCCCAATCGCGTCAAATATGACGGTGTAGGCGTCACTCGCGGTTTGAGTCACCGTTTCGCCCTGGGAGTTCACCATCGTCCAGCCGAGGGCGTCGGCGAGGGTCTCATAGAAGATCGTCAGCACGATGAACAGGGCGACGGCAACCAGCGCGACCGGGAACACGACCGGGTGAACGTCGAATCCCCACCGCTCGATGTTCGTGTCGCCGGGTTCACGGTCCGACTCCGGGTGGAACAGTTCCACCTGAAGCCCATCCGACATTTCGCCGACCGCCTCCTCTTCACCCCCATCCGGTATTGGTTCTTGTTCGTCCGTCATACGGTACACCTCTGTTGTGTGTGATGTGCTTGGATCATTGTTGGTTCGGCACCCGCATCGCTTGGGTTGTGGTCTGTAGTACTCCCCGTTCGACGTTCGTCGACACCCTCATCACTGCCACATTGTGGCATGCGACTGTGCCTCATAGGTAGAGGGGAAGGAATCATAATAAAAATTATCCTCGAATTATCCGGGCTTTTATATTATAGGTGGATGATCGACCTACGATTGTGCCGTCCCGGGGGTGAGCGAGACCACCGGACCGATGATTATACTGTCGGGCACAAGTTCGTGGAAAAATTCGCCACCTCGGGGCGTCGAACATCTCCATCGAGTCGTGACCGACAGTGTGAGGAACGAATGGCCATTAGTGCTCCTCGATCGAACTACTTTGAGAGCCGGTTCACCACGTCGACCTCGTAGTCGTGATCGGCGATGGCGTCGATGATGTTCGCCGCGTGACCGGCACCGTTGGTCTCGACCTCGAACACGAGGTAGGCCTCCCCGACGTCGAGATCCTCGACTGCACGGTCGTGGCGGACGGTGTGTATGTTGGCGGAATGGTCCGCGATGATCTCCGAGAGCTCCGCCATCTCCCCCGGCCGATCGGTGATCCGGACTCTCAGTCGCAGGATCTGCCTGCGCCGCACCAGCGCGTGGATCAGCACCGCGCGTAACATTGTCATGTCGAGGTTGCCGCCACAGAGAAGCGGCATCACGACCTCGCCGGACACGTCGAGGTCGTCGTTCCGGACCGCCGCGACGGAGGCCGCGCCGGCCCCCTCGACCACCTGCTTTGCGCGCTCCATCAGGAGGAGCACGGCCTCGGCGATCTCGCTGTCGGTCACCGTCACCACCGAATCGACGTGGCGCTCGATGATCGAGAGCGTCAACTCCGAGACGCCGCCGGTGGCGATCCCGTCGGCGATCGTGTCGACGGAGTCCATCGTCAGCGGAACGCCCTTGTCGAGGCTGTCCGGGACCGTCGCCGCCCCGTCCGCCTGCACGCCAACGATTCGCGTCTCCGGACTGAGTTCGGCAAAGGCGGTCGCGATCCCGCTTATCAGGCCGCCCCCGCCGATCGGCGCGATCACCGTGTCGACCTCGGGCAGATCCTCGTACATTTCGACGCCGAGAGTCCCCTGTCCGGCGATGATCGCCGGGTCGTCGAACGCGTGGATGAACTCGGCGTCGTTTCCCGAGACGAGGTCCTCGGCATACTCCATCGCCGCCTGGAAATCCTGACCGACGAGTTCGACCGCCGCGCCGTACCCGCGGGTCGCGTCGATCTTGGTCTGTGGGGCGTTGCGGGGCATCACGATCGTCGAGTCGACGCCCAGTTCCGTCGCGGCGAGCGCGACGCCCTGAGCGTGGTTTCCGGCGCTCGCGGCGACGACGTTCTCGACCGAACTCTCCGACAGAGAGGTCCGGATCTTGTTGTACGCGCCCCGTGTCTTGAACGACCCCGTCCACTGGAGATGCTCCAGTTTCAGGTGGACCGCCTCGGCGCCGGTCATCGACTCGAGCGAACTGCTGCGCTCCGTCGGGGTCCGTTTGACGACGGAGGGGTCGTCGAGTCGGTCGAGGGCGGCCTCGAGGTCGCCGTAGTCGACTCCAGCGTCACTGTCCATCAGTTACACCCGCTG
>JBDGQL010000034.1:0-3176 GCA_042219105.1 Karumarchaeum halophilus (SeqCode)
CCTGGATCCAGACGATGCCGATGTGGACCGCGATCAGCGTCGTCACCACGAAGGGCAGGAAGAACACGTGGACGATGTACATCCGCTGGAGGGTGGGTTGTCCCAGCGAGAACCCACCCCACAGGAGCTGTGCGACCCACTCTCCGACGATGGGCACCGACAGCGCCATCTGGACGCCGATCTGTCCGGCCCAGAAGGCCAACTGGTCCCACGGGAGCAGGTAGCCGGAGTAGCCAAACAGGAGCGTCAGGCTTATCAGCACGATCCCGAGCAGCCAGTTGAGTTCGCGGGGCTCCTTGTAGGCGCCGGTGAAGTACACCCGAAGCATATGCAGGAAGACGGCGGCGACCATCACCTGTGCGGACCACCGGTGGACCGACCGGAGCATGAACCCGAAGTTCATGTCGGTCATGATGAATGCGATCTGGTCGTAGGCCGCCGTCGCCTCCTCCCCGGCCGTCGCGGGGGCGTAATAGAACCCGAGTAACGCGCCGGATATCGCGGCCACGATGTACGCTAAGGTGGAGAACGACCCCAGCGAGTACAGCGGATACCAGTACCAGAACTTGTTGTCCAGGTCGTACTGTTCGGTGTGGCTCCGGGGCATCTGCATGTTGACCCGGTAGTACAGCGTCTCGAGGATCTCCAGGTAGTCGACGACTCGTAGCCGCTTGTCGAGCCAGACGAGCGTCGTCAAATATATCTGTTCGACCGGGGTGAGATCCTTCTCCTCTATCCAGGCGCCGTGGTCGTAGTCGTCTTTGCGTTCGAGACTCATTGTATCACTCTGACTCCGGCCGCGGGAAGGCAGTGTACTGGAGCTCGGTTGGGCTGGACGGTTCGTACACCGACTGGTGGCACTGACAGTACACCTTGTTCTGCGCGCCGAAACTGGCGCTGCCCTCGAGACTCTTGAACCCCGGGACACAGCAGAAGTGGGTGCACTTGTTCAGCCAGGCGATGAAGGTGTCGCCCTCCGGAGACGCCGCGTCGAGCCACGATGCCATCCCCGACTGGTTTTTTATTTGCTCGAACTTCTCGTCCGGTATCCGGAGAAGCTGGGCCGGCATAGTCTCCGCATCGGGGACTCCCTGGGACCGCCACGTCACGGTGGCCGGTTTCCCGTTTTCCTTCTCGCCAATATCGTTGCTCCAGGACTCGTAGTCGGCAAAATCGTCGACCGTGGCCCGGTTTCCTGATTCGACTTCCTCCTGTTGCCACGTGTACGGGGGATCGGGCCCGTACCGGAAGAAGTTGTCCTGGTCCGCGTCGGGCTCTACGCCGGGATAGGTTTCGACGCCACAGTACTGGAACCACTCGCTGGAGTAGTTCTGACCGCCGAGACTCTCCTCGGCGATCGTTACGGTGCGGCCGCCCTCCTGTACTTCTTTCACCTTGGGCCAGTAGCCTTTCAGTTCGCCGTTCTCGATCCGGACCGGAATCATCGGCATCCCTCGCGGTGCCGGGCCCGCGATGTTCTCGATCCCGACGAACGTCGTCGCGCCGCCGCCGATGCCGGAGGAACTGGTCATCGGATTGATCGCGCTCGCGCTCGTCGCGCCCACCGTTGCGAGCGTCGCACTCCCGACGACGCCTTTTACGAAGCGTCGCCGTCCGGACTCGTCTGGGTATTTGTCGTCACTCATTGTTATCGCTTGTAGTAGGGGTAGATCGCCTGTTTCAGCGTGTCGGCCGCGCCGTCGCCCAGTGCCTCTCCGTCCACGTCATCCTCGCTGAGGTAGAGGTCCTCCCACTTGCGGCGGCGCTTTTTCACGATCATCACGTCGGGCAGGAACTCCTTGCGGTACAGCATGAGTATGAACGCGAGGTCGATGAAGATCGCCGCCAACAGCCCGCCGAGATACATGTTTCCATACTCCGTGAGCCCCCAGCCGTTCACGAGGCCGAAGGTGAACAGTCCGACGAACACGACCTCGACGAACGTCAGGATCACGATCGCGATCGCCGCGACGATGCTCTCTCTGGCCGGTTCGTAGCGGTGGATGTCGCCGTAAGTACTTCCTGATGATGCCATGTTATCGTTCCTCCGGGTATCCGCTGTGTGGTGTCTCGCCGTACTTCAGGAAGAAGAACGTGAGCAGGAGCGTCAGCCCGATCCCCAGGAGCGTCGCGATGCCGACCCAGTGGGCCTGAAACGGCACGCCCATGTGCTCGGGGTTGACCTCGCCACCCCCGCCTCCGCCTGCCTCGCCGCCCTCGGCAGCAACCTCGATCTGGCCGACCATGCCGGCAGCCTCGTGTGGGATACAGAAGTACTCGTGGACGCCTTCGGTTTCGAAGGTGTGTGACCAGGATTCGCCGCCAGGGATGTTGCCGGAGTCCTTGATGCCGCCGGTGGCGGAGTAGGCACCGCGGGCGGCGTCCTCCGAGTCGAAGCCGCCGGCTGCCCAGTACGTTGCCCCCTCGGGGATTTTGTCTTGGTAGGCGGTCACGGAGTGGCCAGTGCTACCGACGTTCTTCCACACCACCGTATCACCGGGCGCCACCGTCAGCGAGTCCGGATTGAACACCAGCCCGTCCGTCATATTCACTGTATGGGTGGTTCCGCCCCCGCCGGAACCGTCGGGTGTCGTAGTGCCGTTCCCGCCGGGCGTCATCGTCCCGTTCCCGCCGGGCGTGACGGTGCTGGGAGTTGCGGTGACGACGATCTCGCCGACCATGCCGGCGGCCTCGTGTGGTTTGCAGAAGTATTCGTGAGTTCCCTCGGTCTCGAACGTGTGTGACCAGGACTCACCGCCGGCGACGTTGCCGGTGTCTTCGAGGCTACCGGTGGCGGAGTACGCGTCTCGAGCAGCCCCCTCGGAGTCGAAGCCGCCGGAGGCCCAGTAGTCGGCCCCTTCGGGGATTTTGTCCTCGTAGGCGGTCACGGAGTGGCCAGCCTGCCCGACGTTTTCGAAGACGACGGTGTCGCCGGGAGCAATCTCGATCCGGTCCGGGCTGAACTGCACTCCCTCCATCTCCACGGTGTGGGTGGTCCCGTTCTCCGTGGCTGCCACGGCACTTCCCGATGCTGCCGTCGCCGCGGCGGCCGTGCCTGCTACCCCACCGGCCGTTCGTATGAAATCCCGCCGCTTCATATGGCTCAGAATCAGGACGCGGATCCCTTATACCCTCCGATGGCCCGTCGCCCACCCCGGAGTACCGCCGGTATACGG
>JBDGQL010000028.1:0-3164 GCA_042219105.1 Karumarchaeum halophilus (SeqCode)
AACGGTACCACCCAAGGTGGGAACGGGAATGGTAACGGGAACGGTACCACCCAAGGTGGGAACGGGAATGGTAACGGGAACGGTACCACCCAAGGTGGGAACGGGAATGGTAACGGGAACGGTGGCACCCCGACCGACACGGACACCCCGACTGAGACGGAAACGGACACACCGGTCGGGACAACCCCGCCAGGTGAGCGGTATGTGGACGGGAAGATCAAGATGCTGATGTCGCCGACGGAGCCACAGGACCAGCTGCTTGCACAGTATACGCCAATCAAGGAACGACTCAACAGTCACATCGATGCGGTTGATACCGTCGAACTTCAGTACGCGGCCGACTACGCGGCGACGCTGACGGCGCTCGGCTCCGGGACCGGTGACATTGCGGAGACGGGACCGTTCGCAGCGGCACTCGGCGTCACCCAGGGTAATGCCGAGATCCTGTTCCAGCGGAAAGGATACGGGTCCTTTACTTACAGCAGCGTGATCGTAACCCGCCCGGAGACGAACATCTCGTCGCTCACGGACCTCGAAGGGAAGACGGTCGCGTTTGCCGATCCGTTGAGCGCGAGTGGCTCACTGTACCCCATGGCAATGATCAAAGAGGCCGGGCTGTCCGTTCCCGACGAACCCGGGTCACCAGCAGGTGCCGACTTCGAGCCGGCGTGGTCGAGTCACGCGAACGCCAAATCGGCGCTCGCATCGGGAACCGCTGACGCCGCCGGGGTCGGGTACTTCATCGTCGCCGACGACGCGCGGGAGGGGGTCCAAGACGGGTTCGAGACGGTAAAACGCGCTGACGGTATCCCGCGTGCGCCGATTGTGGTCTCGCCGATGCTGAGTGATGGCGAGGTATCGAAGATCGAGACAGCGTTCACCGAAGCTTCGAACTCACTGTATTGGGGCGAAGACGGTGAGGAGGGCACCGACGATGACCTCTGGTTCAACGCCGTCCGCCCGGCGGACAAATCGACGTACCAGCCCGTCATAGACAAGGCGCAAACGCTCGGCTACGGGGCAGAGGTGTTCAAAGATTCGACGCCCACACCGACGCCAAACAACTAAGCGCGTCCCCGGGCGTATCCCGTTATGGCCAGGATAACCATCGAAGACGTTTCGAAAGTGTACGGTGAAGACACCGTCGCGTTAGACGATGTTTCGCTCACGATCGAAGACGGCGAGTTCGTCGTTCTGCTCGGGCCCTCCGGTGCCGGAAAGTCGACGCTGTTGCGACTGCTCAACGGACTGGAAGAGCCGACCTCCGGAGGGATCATAATTGGCGACGAGGTCGTATCCGGGACCCGTCCGGACATCGCGATGGTGTTTCAGATGCACAACCTCATCGAGAGCGCAAGCGCATACCGGAACGCGCTGACCGGCGCGCTCAACCGGACGGGAACGGTACGAAGTGCCATCACACAGTACGGCAACGAAACCGAACGCATGGCGCTCGAGGCGCTCGATACGGTCGGACTCCTCTCGGAGGCCGAACAGCAGGCCAGCAGCATGAGCGGCGGCCAGCAACAGCGCGTCGGAATCGCCCGCGCGCTGACCCAGGATCCTCGACTCCTGCTGGCGGACGAACCGGTCGCCAGCCTCGATCCGAAGGCCTCGGAGGACGTGATGGGGTACCTGGCGACCGCGGCGACCGAGCGCAATCTCACGACGATCACGAGCCTCCATCAGGTCAACATCGCCCAGGAGTTCGGCGAGCGGTTCATCGGGCTCCGGGACGGAGCGGTCGTCTTCGACGGCTCCGAATCGGAACTCACGATGGATGTCGTCAGAGAGATTTACTACCAGGACGCGAACGAAGCTGAATCGATCGACCAGACGGGCACGACGTCCGAGGCGAGCGGAGCGATTCTCAGCACGTCGGAGGGGGGGTCCTGAATGGCGACCGACGACGCTACCACATCTGACCGCGACGACCGCGTCGAGAAGGAACGCCGGCGGCTCTGGCGTCGCCGGCAGCTCCGACGCGGGCTGTACGCGAGTGCATTCATCAGCGTCATCGGGCTCACGTACTTCGTCTTCCTCGATTTCCTCGGATTCTCGTTCGCGCAGCTAACCACCGACAGGGCAACGACGCAGATGGGGAAGTTCGTCAACGGGCTACTGCCCCCGAACTTCGTGGACCTGACGACCTACACGAAGGAAAACAACATCACCGGGCTCGAAGGACTCGTCGTGACTCTGACCACCTGGGAGTTTGGCTTTCTGTGGGGGGTCATTCCGGGCGTCTGGCCGACACACGTCATGGACACTCTCGCGGGAGCCAACGCGGGCAACGGGAACGTTCTCGTGTCGGCGGCGTACACGACCGTCGCGGCCGGTGTTGCGGGTACCGTGCTCGGGTTCCCCTTCGCGCTCACGTTCGGCGTTCTCGGCTCCGAGCGCGTCATTCCGTTCCCGTTCAACTTCATCTTCCGGGGGACGATGTCGACCATTCGGGCGATCCCGGCGATCGTCTGGACGCTGATTTACATCCCGATTTTCGGTATTGCCCCCGCCACCGGGGTGCTCGCGATCGCGACCGACACGATCGGCAATCTCGGCCGACTGTTCACCGACGAACTCGAGGAGATCGAGGACGGTCCGATCGAGGCCGTCCGGTCGACCGGTGGGGGCCGCGTCCAGGTCATCATCTTCGGAATGCTGAGCCAGGTGACCAACTCCTTCATCGCGTGGACGCTGTACATCCTCGAGATCAACACCCGGATCGCCATCACCCTGGGAGTGCTCGGCGTCGGCGGACTCGGGATGTACATCGAAAACCAGCTGGGATTGCTCGCTGCTGGCTACCGGAACGCGATGGCCGGCATCTTCGTCGTCGTGTTCATCGTGCTCTCGATAGAGCTCGTCTCCTCCCGAATCCGTGCCCGACTGCGCCCCGGAGAGGAGGCGTCGGGCGGTCTTGTAGACGCCCTCCAGGGGCTGTTCAACCCCGGCAAGTGGCTGGGTCGACTCGACCGATAGAGGTGGCTACCGTTGCTACCAATAAAAAGATACGCCAACCGGAGTGAACGTAATCCAGAATCAGTTCTAACTACTACCGGATCCTACCGAATTCTGTAACAGTTACACAACCCTATCATAATGATTGTTCTCGTCTCTTACCGGTGATCGCCGCCACCGGGGGTTGCGCTCACCGGTAAACA
>JBDGQL010000107.1:0-3119 GCA_042219105.1 Karumarchaeum halophilus (SeqCode)
GACTCCGGTGCTCGTTGAGGAAGGGGGATTAGCGCCCTGCACCGCAGAAGCTAAATCGGTCATTCCTCCCGATTTGACTCGACTGTCTCGATCGGATCCCCTGCTATCCCTCACTCGTGAGCATCTCGTCAAGCGGTTCAGTCTCACTTAATTCAAGCAGAGACCGGTTGAGTAATTCACGAATGATGAATTCCTCGTAATGCTGTGTTTCGCAGTACTCGCACGGTTTCATTTCTCGGGCTACTGACTCGATAGCATCACCATGCTGCTCGTAGAGTGTTTCGATGAGATCAGACAGTTCCTCGGTCGTCCCATTTTGTGCTGCAGCAAGCGTTTCGTCGCTGCTGTCCGGGAGGGTATACGAGAACACGCGCGTGTTCGATCTGTAGTATTTCCGCGTCCCGCCACCAGCCTCTTCGAGTCGGGAGATCTCGACCATGCCCGCATCTTTCAGGACGTTCACGTGGTGCCGGACTGTCGTCTCGGCTTTCTCTTTACCGCGCCGTCCGAGCTCCTCATGGATGTCCTCAATTGTCATCTCCTGGTTGGCAAGCATATCCAGAATTTTTGCTCGCACGTCGTTCTCCAGTGCTTTTGCCTTCTCAGGATCGGTGGTGACGACTTCGCGGATCGGCACGTCAGATTCGAGCAGTGCCATTATTCTAATAGGGTGTATGGCCACAACGATAGTAAGAGTAACGCAAAATACCCGAGCGTGTTCTAATGTACCCTAGATCGCTATAATTTTCGTCATAATAGTTATGAGCGCCGGGCCACAAGCATAGCACACGATGGGAACGACAC
The DNA here is from genome assembly GCA_042219105.1 of Karumarchaeum halophilus (SeqCode). Taxonomy (GTDB): domain Archaea; phylum Halobacteriota; class Halobacteria; order Halobacteriales; family Hikarchaeaceae; genus CAYSJP01. The sequence continues at coordinate 805 of JBDGQL010000107.1, forward strand.
AAAAACAGTTCAACGTCGGTGGAATGTCCTGCTCGTTCTGCGCCGAGAGTATCGAAAAAGCCTACGACAGAACCGACGGTGTCAGAGACGTGGACGTAAGTCTCCCCCATGAAGAAGTCCTCGTCCAGTACGACGACGACATCCTGAGCGAAGTTGAGGTAAAGGACACACTCCGGGACCTCGGCTACACGATTCGTGACCCCGACAAAGAAAAGCGGTATGAGGAGCAACAGGCCGAACTCACTGATGGCAAGCGACGGCTGCTACTCACCGGCAGCGCCTCTCTTATTACGGCCGGATTGATGCTGTGGATGATTTTCGTGATGGGCCGCTTCGAGTCGGAATCGCTGGCGATGGATCTGTTTACACTCGCGCTCGCGCTCGGCACGATGTTCGGTCCCGGCCGCTACATTCTCAAGAAAGCCTACCAGAGCGTCCGCCGTGGTATCTTCAATCAGCATGTACTCCTGGAAGCAGGTGCGTTCGCCGGCCTCATCGGCGGGCTTCTCGGTCTCTTCGTCTTCCCGAGCTTCCCGACCGTCCACTTTTTCGCTGTGTCCGTGTTCATCACCACGTATCACATCCTCTCAGAGTACACGAGCCTTCTCGTCCGCACGCGTGCCTCACAGGCCGTCAAAAGTCTGCTGGATTTGCAGCCCGATACTGCTCGGCGCGTCACGCACGATGGCGATATCGAGGAAGTACCGGTCGATGATATCAGTGTTGGCGACCGGGTGCGTGTCAAGCCCGGTGAGAACATTCCAATCGACGGCGAGGTCGTTGATGGTACATCGACTGTAGACGAGTCCGTCGCCACCGGGGAATCCATCCCGGAAGAGAAGACCATCGGCGACGGCGTGATCGGTGGGAGCGTCAACGAGACCGGGACACTCCTCATCGAGGTTACTGCGACCGGTGACGACGCGTTCTTGAACCAGGTTGCCCGTGAAATCGAGGAAGCCCGGGCGATGAAACCCGGCATCATCCAGCTCGCCGACCGCGTGCTCAAGTATTTCGTCCCAGGTGTCCTCACAATAGCTGTTCTATCGTTCATCTTCTGGCTGATCACACCGCTGGCATGGGGCGCTGGTCCCAACGTTCACCGTGGGGCGTTCGCGGCACTGGCTGTCCTCGTTCTCGGGTATCCCTGTGCACTCGGGATGGCGACACCGCTGGCGCTGATTCGCGGTGGCGGCAAAGCGGCGAACCGTGGTATCCTGATGCGCTCGGGCGACGCGTTCCAGATCTTCCCGGACATCGACACCATCGTCCTCGACAAGACTGGGACGCTCACGGTCGGTGAACCAGCGGTCTCCGAAGTCGTGTCGTTCGACAGGGCTGACGACGACGTGGTGGCGTTCGCAGCGAGTGCGGAGGCGTTCAGCGAGCATCCGATTGCTGACGCTATCCTCGCGTATGCCGACGAGCGAGACATTGATTACGGGGACCCCGAATCCTTCGAATCCGAGACCGGGAAAGGGGTCCGAGCAATAGTTGAGGGGACTGACATGCTGGTGGGGAAGCCGGGGTGGCTGGCCGCAGAAGGGATCGATCTCGACGCCGCCAGCGACGATATCCAGCGGCTCCAGCAACGCGGGCTCACGGTCGCGAGCGTCGTTCGGGACGAGACGCTCGTGGGTCTGATCGGTATCGGTGATGCGGTGAAAGCTGATGCGTCGGAAACCGTTCAACGGATGCACGACGCCGGTATCACGCCGGTGGTGCTCACCGGCGACAATGAACGCACCGCCGAGGTGGTTGCTGATGACGTGGGCATCGACCGCGTGTTAGCCGACGTGCTTCCCGACGAGAAACGTAAGGTAATCGGACGGCTGCAGGATTCGGGCCACCGCGTGGCGATGGTCGGAGACGGTATCAACGACGCGCCTGCGCTCACGCAGGCGGATATCGGCGTCGCCATTGGTGCGGGGACGGACATCGCTATCGAATCTGCTGACATCGTGTTGATGGGTGAGAGGCTCGGTGGTGTGATGGATGCGTATGAAATTGGCGAGGAGAGCTATCGCAAGACCCGGCAGAACCTGGCTACAGCGTTCTCGTTCAACGGCATCGGTGTCGCCGCCGCGACCACCGGTCTCGTCCACCCGGTGTTTGCGATGATTGCCATGATACTGTCGGTCTCGGCCGTCCTCGCCAACAGCTTCGCGGGGCAGTTGCTCAGCGGTGAAGATGTTAACGCGGACTTTTCGGTTACGGGTGGTGAGACAGAGACTGTGGCGGATGGGGTCGCGGCTGATTAGGCTGATAATGTCTGTTGTAGCTGTTTACCGGTGATCGCCACCCCCGGTGGCGGC
>JBDGQL010000218.1:0-3044 GCA_042219105.1 Karumarchaeum halophilus (SeqCode)
AAACACCGTCATACGACCGATCGCACATCGTGTTGTCGAGCATCGTGATGCCGGTGACCACCCGGGGTCCGTATCAGTTCACGTCCGCGAGCGGGCCGAAGTCATCGACGGGCAACACGGAGTAATCGACGGTGAGTGTGTCTTTGGTCGCGCGCACCTTCCCGACGAACGTCGAAATCTGATCGAGGTTCCCTTCGAGAACGAACAGTTCCATGCAGTGACGGCCCCCGACGTGGCTGTGGAAGTTCGAGGCGACGATCTCCTCGTGTCCGTGCCGGAGATTCATCATTCGCTCCTCGACGTTCGTCGTCTCGTAGTCGAACACGACCGTGACAACACCCATTAGTTCGCGGTCCTCAAGTTTCCTGTCCTCGAACTCACCCAGCAGATCGCGACTCGCTTCCCTGAGCACCTCGCTTCGTCCGGTGTACCCGTGATCGTCGGCGAACTGATCGATGCGATCGACTAACTCCTCCGGCATGGAAACGCTGACGACGCTCATATAACAATCCAGCCGGCATAAAATGTTAAAAATTACTATCCAAGTTGTCTGATCTGACACAGGATGGATGACGCCGACCGCCCTTTCGACATCCCTTTGCCCCGCCTCACCCACGACAAGAACATGCGAGTCGGGGCACACACGTCCATCGCCGGCGGCGTCGACAACGCGGTGACCGAGCAGGTCGATTTGGCGGGCAACTGCGGACAGATCTTCACCCACTCCCCGCAAGTCTGGCGAGAGCCGGACCTGGGCGAGGACGAGACCGCGGCGTTTCGGGATCTGTCGGCCGAACACGACGTCGGTCCGTGGGTCATCCACGCCTCCTACCTGGTGAACCTCGCCACACCGAAGGAGAATCTCCGGGAAAAGTCCATCCGGAGCATGCAACGCGAGGCCGACGCCGCCGCGGCGCTGGGCATCGAGTACGTCAACGTCCACCTGGGTGCCCACACCGGCGCCGGCGTCGAGACCGGCCTCGACAACGCCGCGAGCGCACTCGACGAACTCGACATCCCCGAGGGTGTGACGGTGCTCGTCGAGTCGGACGCCGGCAGCGGGACGAAACTCGGCGGCGAGTTCGAACACCTCGCTGCCGTTCTCGACCGGTCCACACAGGATCTCGGAATCTGTCTCGACACCGCTCACGCCTTCGCGGCGGGCTACGATCTCTCGACGCCCGATGCGGTCGCGGAGACGATCGAGGAGTTCGACGACGTCGTCGGCCTGGACGACCTCGCCTGTGTCCATCTCAACGACTCCAAGCACGCCTGCGGGACGAACAAGGACGAACACGCCCACCTCGGCGAGGGCGAGATCGGCGAGGAGGGAGTACGGGCGGTCGTCTCCCATCCCGATCTCCGGGATCTGCCCTTCGTCCTAGAGACGCCAAACGAGGACGGCCGCGGCTTCGCCTGGAACATCGAACGCGCCCGGGAGTTGCGGGCGGCCTGACCGGGCGGCCCGAGGACGTTCGCCCCCGATCGACCGCCTTTTTCATCCCGCCGTGGTACGTCCGGACGTGCGACAGTTCTCCGCCGCGTATCTGGCGGACGCCCGCCGGAACATGTGGGAAGACCGCCAGGCGCTCGCCGACCTCGACCTCGCCAGCCGGGAACGCGTCCTCGATGTCGGCTGTGGGTCCGGCGAGTTCACCCGCGTGCTCAGCGAGGAGTCCGACGCCGCGGTCGTCGGTATCGACGCTGACGCCGGCCTCCTCTCCCGAACTGACGCCGACGGGCGAGCGCTCGGTGACGCGGTCCGGCTCCCCTTCCGGGACGACGCCTTCGATCTCGTTGTCTGTCAGGCGCTCCTGGTGAACCTCCCCGACCCGGCGGCCGCGATCGGCGAGTTCGCCCGCGTCTCCTCGGATCTCGTGGCCGCGATCGAACCCGACAACGCCGCCGTCGCCGTCGAGTCCACGGTCGACGCCGAGTCACGGCTCGCCCGTCGGGCCCGGGAGGCCTACATCGCGGGCCTGGAGACGGACGCGACTCTCGGGAACGCGTCGGAGCTGTTCGGGGACGCCGGCCTGTCGAGAATCCGGTCCCGCGAGCACCGCTACCGCCGGACCGTCGAACCGCCCTACTCCGAGGCGGCGATCGAGAGTGCCGCCCGGAAGGCGACCGGCGAGCGACTGGCCGAGAAGCGCGCGGAACTGCTCGCCGGCGGTCTCACCGAGGCGGAGTACGACGACCTCCGGGAGGCGTGGCGCGAGATGGGCCGGGCGGTCATCGACGGGATGCAGGCGGGCACCTACGAGCGCCTCGAGACGACGCCCTATTTCGTGACCGTCGGGCAGGTGTAAGCCGTGGTTAGTCTCCGCTTGGGACCCCCTGGCTTGGAGTCCCCTGGTCCCGGCTGGTTGTCTCGACGGCCCCGAACCCCCCCGTGCGCGGTACACAAAGTACACGTAGGGGACCTTCGCGACGACGTCGAGATACGTGATGATCATCACGATCGCCGTGGCCGAGACGATCTGCAGACCCGGACCGACGACCCAGACGACCGGGTGCGCGATCCACAGGAGGCCGACGTGGTTCCGAAGAATCTCCGCGAGACGCCGACGCGTTGAGTTCTGGTGTGTGGCACGTTCCGGAAACACCCGGTAGATCGCCCACAGCAGACCCAGGTGGAACCCAGAGGAGGCGGCAAATCCGGCCCACCGCGCGGGCGCCTCGACGGAAACGGCGACACCCCCCAGAATGATCATCGCGGCGTCCGCGAGGGCGACCCCGACAACCCACTTCCGGTCCATGCCGGAGACGTAGGCGGCATAGCCCACGAGAACGGGCGTCGTCACCAGCCAGTCCACGTACCGGGGGATGGGAACGCTGTACCCCTGGAGCGTGATCGTTCCGAGCCCGGCGGCCATTGCCGCGTACGCGAGCGCGGCAAACCCCGGGATGATCAACAGGTATCCGAACCGGCCGTCGGTCCCATCCTCACCCAACAATCGGACGGCAAAGATGACGCCAACGAGCATCCCAATTTAGAGTCGAATTTTCACAATATTACACCTCAAGTTCAAGCTCAGCGAAGG
>JBDGQL010000186.1:0-3039 GCA_042219105.1 Karumarchaeum halophilus (SeqCode)
GTCGTCTCCCGGCCGGTATGGAGATACGCCACCCCGGGCAGCAGCATCCAGGCGTACAGCGTGACGGGGAGTGCCGGGTTCGCGTCGGGAGAGACGGCCATGTCGGCGGTGCCCAGAAGCGTCGCCAGCAACCCGGCGACGATGACCTGCTGCCAGGCCGGGAGAACCGGTCCGGTCATCTCTCCGACGGAGGCGGCCGCGAACGCCAGGAGCGCGGCGCTCATGAACAGCATTCCGATGAATAGGGTCCGGTTCGATGCGACCGACGTGTGTGCCGCCGCTGTCAGAATCCACGCCGCCGGCACGAGACCGGCCGGGGCGACGTCCGTCACGCGTCCCATACGAACTCACTATGAGGTCCACCGTTCTTGAAACTGGAGGTTCGATCGGATGGGATGGAAGTCCGGTCACCCGGGAACCCGACTCATCACGACCCCGTCGTCTCCGGGGGGCTCTCGGCGATGCGGAGGATCGTCTTCGAGATGGTTTCGACGCCGATCCCGATGGACGCCTCGTCCACGTCGAACGTCGCGGAGTGGTGACCGCCCGGGTGATCGGTTCCGATCCCGACGTAGGCCGCCTGCCCGCCCCTGTCCTGCACTCGACGCATGAGGAAGGTCGCGTCCTCGCTTCCCCCCAAGTCGTCGCGGTCGAGGATCGAGTCGACGGCCGCGACGTCCTCGGCGACCGCCGCGACCTCGGCGGCGAGTTCCGGGTCGCTCTCGGCGCTCGGAGCCGTCGCGCTCTCCCGGATCGTCACCGAGCAGTCGTGCATCTCCGCCGCCGACCGGAGGATCCGGTGGGCGTGCTCGCGCGTATACTCCCGGAGCTCGGTCGTCTCCCCGCGGATCTCGCCGTCGATCCGCGCCTCCTCGGGGATGATGTTCGTCGCCGTTCCACCGGCGACGACGCCGGCGTTGATCCTGGTTGCGCCATCCTCGTGGCGCGGGATGGCGTACAAATTTTGGGTAGCCGTGGCCGCGGCCTGCACCGCGTTACGCCCGTCGTTTGGTTTCCCCCCGGCGTGAGCGCCCTCGCCCTCGAACTCGGCGTGGAAGTGTTCGACCGCGAGGAACCCCTCGATCCCGGCGACGACTTCCCCGGTAGGGTGATCGAGACCGACGTGAAGCGCCAGCAGGTACTCGACGTCGTCGAGGTAGCCGCTCTCGGCCACGGGCTCTCCCCCGGAGACCATCTCCTCGGCAGGCTGAAAGACGATCTTCAGCGTCCCCGAAAAGTCGGTTTCGGCGATCGTTTCCAGGACCCCGATGCCGATCGTCGCGTGTGCGTCGTGACCACACGCGTGCATGGCGCCCTCGTTCTCCGATCGAAAGCCCTCGGTGGTCGGGTGGTGGTCAGGGTCGGTAGATTCCTCGCGCGGCAGGCCGTCGATGTCGACCCGGAGCCCGACGACGGGACCCCCTCCTCGCTCCAGGACGGCGATCGCTCCCGTCTTCCCATCCTCCAGGCGTTCGACGACGCCCCGATCGGCTCCGGCGTCGAGTGCCCGCTCGCGCCACTCCGACAGCGTCGCCTCCTCCGGGACGCCGTGACGGGTCCCCGCGAGCACGTCGGGGCCGAGGTGGAGCGCATCGACGCCGATCCGATCGATCTCCTCGACGATACGCGCGGTCGTGTAGAACTCCCGCCAGGCCGGCTCCGGATGCCGGTGGAGATCCCGGCGTAGCGAGACGAGACGATCCTCGTGATCGGTCAGTACACTCATACTCTCGATCAGGGACGGGTCGCACATAACGTCTCCCCACTGGGTGGGTTGCCGGCACCAACCCCGGGTGTTCTACGGGTCGACAGAAGCTCTATGTGTTCGCCGGGGTATGGCGGAGGACGCCATCAGTTGCTCCCTGCGGAGCGCACCTGCTCGACTTCGATTTCGACCTGAACGCTGTCCGGTCGCTTCGTGCCTGCGATCTCCCTTGCGATGTCCTGGTGTCCGACGATCCGGAGCGTCCGCGTGTACACGGAGTACTCCCAGTGGTCGAACGGGGCGCCGGCGTCTACCTCCCAGTACAGCGGGGCCGAACACTCCACCGGCGGGTGGGTGTGTGGGCCCTTCAGTTCGATGCCCTTGCGTCGCGCAGTCCCGCGGACGTCCTCGACAACGGAGTCGAGGGCAGCCCGGTCGCCGCTGTGAAGCGACAGAATCGTGACGAACGGCATCTCATCACGACTGGATGGGATCGACCGGCCTAACACTGTCGGTCGGAGTCTCCGTGTGGAGGGTGATAGAGTCGGCAGGGCTCCGCGTTCATATACGGGTCGACAGAAGTCCTGATAGATATTCGCCGGGTACGGCGGAGGCTAATACTGTCGGCTGTGACTCGATAGAGATATTCCCCACCCCGGGGTGGGGAATTCCTCCACGAACTTACAGCCGACAGTATAATTCTATCAACAGTTCTGTCGACCCGTATACCGGTTACCGTCCGTCCCGGCGTTTCAGGACGACATTCTCTTAACACTCCGACGAGAATACAGCGCCATGATAGAGGCTACGAGCGCCGGAGCGATACTCTTCCGGGACACCCGCGGCGAGCGGGAGTATCTCCTGTTGAAGAGTCGCCCCGGCGACTGGGAGTTCCCGAAGGGGGGCGTCGAGGGCGACGAGGAGCTACAGCAGACGGCGATCCGGGAGGTCAAAGAGGAAGCGGGCATCTATGACTTCCGCCTGCTGGATGGGTTCCGCGAGGACTACGACTACGTGTTCCAGGCGAACGGCGACACGATACACAAGACGGTCCACCTGTTCGTCGCGAAATCCTTCGAGACGAGCGCGGAACTGTCGAAGGAACACTCTGACCACCAGTGGCGCGACTACGACCAGGCGATCAACACCATCACCCAGGACGGACCGCGCGAGGTCTTCGAGCACGCCCACGAGTTCATCGAGCAAACGAAGCGGTGAGCGACGTCATGACGGATTAACTGTTTTCGTCGCGCGCTCGCCGAGCCGGCGGATATCGGCTGAATCCGCCGGCCTCACGCGAGCGCATCCGTAAAGACTTATAATGTCTGTTGTAG
>JBDGQL010000183.1:0-3038 GCA_042219105.1 Karumarchaeum halophilus (SeqCode)
CTTCGGCGGCTACAGGTCGAGAGTCTGCGACAGGGTTTCAGCCAGCCGATCGACCGAAAAAGCCTGCTCGTGCACGGCGTACGCCCCAGTCTCAAGGGCAGCGACTTGATCGGGGTCGTCGCGGAGGGTCCGTACCGCCTCTGCGACGGCACTCGCATCCCCGGGTTCAACCAGGTAGGCGCTCTCACCGTGTGCGAACCACTCTTCGATTGCCGGCGACCGCTCGGTGATGATCGCCTTCCGACTGGCGGCAGCCTCGCACACCTTGTTAGTGAGGCTCGCAAGCGCACGGGGGTGGGTCGAGAACACGCCGAGACAGACGCCCGAGACTGCGATCCACTCGTGGAGGTCGTCGCGAGGGACGAACCCCTCGAACCGGACGTGGGGAAGATCTCCGATGGCGGCTTCAACCCGATCGCGCTCCGGCCCCGCCCCGAGGAAGACGATTTCGACGCCGTCGTCGCACAGGTCGCGGGCGGCGTCGGCGATCACATCCAGCCCGTGATGGGGGAGAAAATTCCCCCAGTACAGCGCTGTGAACGGTTCGCGCTTCGCCCGGTCTCGCGGGTGAAAGCGCTCGGCGTCGGCCGCCGGCGGAAGCCGGACGAACCGGTCCCGGGGAAGATCATACAAATCCGCATACCGCTCGGCGAGGTAGTCGGTTCCGACCAGGATGTGGGTCGGGAGCCGATAGGTTGCCCATTCGAGCAGGTGGAGGGCCCTTACGAGTGGAGTTGCGTACCCGCGCATCTCCGCCGTCACCGAAAGCGAGACGTAGACGTCGTAGACGAGCGGACAGCCGACCCGGCGAGCGTAGACCGCTGCGAGCGGGAGGACCAGCGGGTTGAACTTCGAGACGTAGACGGCTCGGACCGGCCTACTGGACGCGCGGCAGAGCCGCCACATCCGGACGACGAGGAGGGTGTAAAAGTACGGGAGGAGGAGCACCTTCCGCGGGCCGATGAATAGCGGCTCCTCGCGGAACCGGCAGTTCCGGACGTCGATGCCCTCACACTTCAGCGCCTCGTGAATCAGCTTCTCGCGTGGATGGTCTGTGTCAAAGTCACCGAGCATCACGACGAGCGGGGACGAGGACATCCGTGAAACCGATAAGCCGTCGGCGTGGAATAAGCGTGTCGAGACGACGACACCGCGACGAAGGGCTGTGCCGCAGGCCGACGCCGTGCCACCAGGGACGGAGGCGGTCGTCGTGCCCGGGCAGTAGACAATGCGCGCGCAAGATTCAAATATCGTAGTTCGGTCCCTAACATATGACGATCGACACTGCGGTGATCCTCGCCGCGGGCGAGGGCGAGCGTCTCCGGCCGCTAACGGGTCACCGCCCGAAGCCGATGCTCCCGGCCGGGGACAGGCCAATCCTGGAACATGTGTTCGACGCGCTGCTCGATGCGGGACTGACCGATTTCCACGTCGTGGTTGGATACGGGCGCGACCGGGTACAGGAATACTTCGGCCACACGTACCGCGACCGGCCGCTGACTTACCACTACCAGGAGCAGCAGCTCGGCACGGGCCACGCCGTCCTCCGGGCCGAGGGAGCCGTCGACGCGACGTTCCTGGTCGTCCACGGCGATCAGGTGGTGTCGGCTGATGTCTTCGCCGACGTGGTCGCGGGATACGACACGGACGCATCGGCGACGCTCGGCGTTCTAAAGACCGAGCGGGCGGCCCAATATGGTGTCGTCGAATTAGAGGGCGACCGCGTGGTCGACATCCACGAGCGACCTGAGACAGACCACCACCGGCTCCTCAACCTCGGCGTGTACGCGTTCACACCGGCGATCTTCGACGAGATCGCTGCGACATCGCCCAGTAGGGGGGAAATCGCCCTGCCAGACACCATCGACAACCTCATCAACGCGGATAAGACTGTCAGGGGAGTCATGACCGGGGGGCGGTGGCAGGACGCGACCTACCCGTGGGATCTTCTCGACCTCACGACCGCGGTACTCGACGGCGGTCTCGTCGACATCCCCGAGCGTGCCGAGCAGGTGTACGTGGCCCCGACAGCGTCCGTCCACGACGCAGCGATACTGGTGCCACCAGTCGTGCTCAGCCCCGACGCCGTGGTCGAGGCTGGTGCCGTCGTCGGCCCGTACGTTACAGTCGGGCGCAACGCCACGGTCGGAGCGGGCGTCGTCGTCCGGCAGTCGGTGATCGGAGAGGACACGCGGGTCGGACGGAACGCGACCGTTATCGACGCCGTGACCGGGCAGGATGTGCGTCTCGGCGACGGGGCGGTCATTCCAGGCGGTCCCGGCGATGTCCGGGTGGGCGACCGAATCCATCAGGACTGCCGGCTGGGGGGGGTGATCGCCGACCGGACACGATTAGGCGGCGGCGTCACGGTAGTGCCAGGGACGCTCATCGGCCCGAACGTTCGGGCTGAGCCGGGCACCGTCGTCGAGGGGACTGTCGCAAAGGGAGAGCGCGTGGTCCGCTGATGTGCGGGATAATCGGCCACGTCGGACCGGGCGACCGTACCCTCGACGTGTTGCTCGCTGGCCTCTCGTCGCTCGAATACAGGGGATACGATTCCGCCGGTGTCGCCCTGCGCGACGAACGCGACGGCGACCTGACCGTCGTCAAGCGCGAGGGCGAACTGGACGCGCTGGAGACGACAGTGGACGCGCTCGACGTCCCGCCGCGCGGGTCGGTCGGCGTCGGGCACACTCGCTGGAGCACCCACGGCCCGCCCTCGGACCGCAACGCCCACCCCCACACCGACGACCGGAACCGGGTCGCGGTGGTCCACAACGGCATCATCGACAACCACGCGGCCCTCCGCGAGGAACTCGAGGCGGCGGGCCACGAGTTCACGAGCGACACCGACACCGAGGTGCTGGCACACCTCTTCGCGGACGCTCTGGACGAGTTCGACCCCGAGACGGCGTTCCGGCGGGCAGTCGACCGCCTGGAGGGGAGTTACGCCGTCGCCGCGGTGGCGCGGGACGCCGAGGCGCTTTTCGCCGCCCGGCGGGACTCGCCGCTCGTCGTCGGCGTCGGCGACGGCGCGA
>JBDGQL010000030.1:0-2947 GCA_042219105.1 Karumarchaeum halophilus (SeqCode)
CCTCCACCGTACCCGGCGAATATCTATCAGGACTTCTGTCGACCCGTATACGCCGGCGCCTCGTGGTCCCGGAGTCGCTCCGCGAGGTACTCCGCGATCGGGACTGGCTCCTCCTCGACGAACCGCGCCAACTCCTCTCCCTCTACCTCGACGACCACGGTAGGGATCAGAGTCACTCCGTACTCCTCGACCCGGGGCCCCGTCTTCGAACCGTCCGCCCGCTTCTCGACGGGGTAGTGTTCGATTCGATCGTCCGGGACGCCAGCCGCCTCCAGGGCCGCACCGAACTGGGGGAGCTGTTCACGGCAATCCCCACACCAGTCGCCGCCCCACACCTTGAAGTTGGTCTCACCGGCCCACACGGCAAGCGTCTCGACGGCTTCCTCGTGGGCCGCAGGATCCCACACCTGGTCCGGCTCCATCGTTTCGAGTCGCATACCTGATTCCTGGCCGCCCAGGGCTTTATACTATCGGACGGAAAACTCAATGAAGATGTTCGCTACCCCGGGGTGGCGAATATCTCCATCGAGTCGTGACCGACAGTATTAGTCCGCACCCTGTCGCGGGACGTACCCACACTCGCTGCACACCGGAACCATTCCGGATCGGACGTTCATCCAGTTCTCGCATCCCGGACACCGCTTGGATTGAGCGATCATTCTTATTAGAGCGGACCGGCTGGATACTTATAAAGGTATGTTGCAAGTCATCTATACTAGTAACACACCTTATATACAATTAAATGCACGCGCGGTGTGGGGGTGGAGCAGGACTCGTCGGAATCCCCGGAACCACGAACTATACGGGTCGACCGCTCCGCCGCCACCGATTAGTCCGAGTCCAGCAGTTCACTCGGACTCGCTCCCCGGCGCTGGGCGCGGTGCTCGGAGATCAGCGAGTCGACCATCTCGGCGTTGCGCTGGCGGCGGCGCTCCCTTGCCTCGGCTTCCCAGTCCGCGATGGCGGCCTCTACGTCTCCCTCGCGGGCAACCGCGAGTTCATCGACTTCCTCGATCGCCACGCGGTCGGCGGGACAGACCGGAATCCCGGCGTCGAACAGGATCTCGTCGGCCACCTCCGAGAGCCCGCCGTGTTTCAACACTGCACGCGGTTCGACGCTCGCGAGCCGTTCGGCGGTCCGGCGACCGGCGCCACTGGCGTCACGCAGGAGAATCACGTCGCCGGCCACGAGCCCGTATGACTCCTCCGCACGCTCGATGGCGTCGATCGTGAACTGCTCGATCGGCTTCAGCGGGAGCAGCCCGCGTTTTTCCTCCTCTATGTCGGCGAAGTCGTCGTGGTCGAGTTTCCAGAGCTGTTTGAGCCTGTCGAGCTTGGACTCGAGGCGCTCCTCGCGTTGCCGGGACTTCTTCAGGCGCCCTTCGAGGCGCTCGTTCTCGCGTTCGAGTTCGGCCACCTCGCTGCGCCTGTGGATCTCCTTGCGCTCGCGGCTGCGCTCCTCGTCGAAGGCCGCCTCGTAGGCCTCGATCTGCTCGTCCTTCTCGGCGAGGCGTTCCTCCAGATCCTCGACGTGGGACTCCAGACGACCCACCTGACGCTTGAGATCCTTGATCTCCTGTTCCTCGGGCGTGAGTTCACGCGGTTCGTGCTCCGACTCGTCCTCTTCGGGGTCGTCCTCCTCGGGGTCGAGATCCGCGAGCACCGCGGGCAGGGCCTCGCCACCTGCGACGACGCGGGCGATCACTTCGCCGCCGTCGAGCTGCGGTGGGACCTTCGACCGGATCCGGTTGAACTGGCTGTCGAAGGAATCGCGGGCGAACAGGGCGGCGGCCAGCGCGTCACGCTCATGATCGTTGTCGTAGCCTTCCTCGCGGGCCCGGTGTTTCTTCTCGTCGACGGGGAGATCCGAATCCGGAACCCAGCCGGCGGCGTCGAAGCTCCGGCGGATTTTCTCGACGGTCTCGGGCATGGGCGTCACGTCGGCGGCGACGACGACCGGCCGGCCGCGCTCGATGATCCACTCGATAATCGCCGCGGTGTCGGCGGTGCGGGTGCTGAGCACGTCGAGGGTGTCGCCGTGGAGGTCGAGCAGGGCGACCGCAGTCGTCGTTCCGGGGTCGATGCCGACGACGATGCGATCGCGACGCTTCACGAGGGGGTGGTACTCGATGCCATCGCGGCGTTCGCGCTCGATTTCGACCCGGGTGTCGCCAGCGCGTCCCTGGGAGACGGGGATGTTCTCCGGGCGGGCGTCGACGGTGAAGACGGCGTTTGCGAACCCGCCGTACTTCTCCGTAACCTCGCGTTCGTACGCGAGGCCGGCGTCGTCGAGTTCGGACTCGACCTCGCGGGCCCGGCGCTTCACGGCGCCGTGGATGCGGCGGGTGTAGCGATCCTCCGAGAAGCCCCCCTTGCCCGTCGAACGCCCCCGGGAGACTTTCACTTCCGTGGTGTCGGTAAAGGCGGTTACCTCCTGACCGACGTTGCGGGCCGCGAGTCTGGCGGCGGCCTCGGCCTCCCGCATCGGGTCCTTGCCGTAGGGGACGCCGTGCCGGGAAGCCACCCGCGACAGTGGCTCCGGGCGTTCGGCGCCGGTCACCTGGACGAGACGCGTGCCGGCGGGCAGGGATCGCAGAAACGAGACCAGCGCCGCCGTGTCCTCGGCGAGTTCGTAGGCGTTGTCGGTCGCAATCAGGTCCGGCTTCGCGTCGTCGATCAGGCGGCGGAGCTTTCGGTGGGAGACAGTATCGCGCGCGACGTTCTCGCCGTCGAACCTGACGAGGGCGTAGGAAGGGGCATCCCCCCGGATATCCCCGCTCTGGACGTCGACGCCGAACACCAGCGTGTCGAGGGCGCTCGTCCGGGCGGTCACGGCAATGGATAGGGCGAGGATCGTCATAAATCCACGGCGGGCAATCGATCTCGGGATGGCGTGTGACCGACAGTGTTAGCTTCTGCGGTGCAGGGCGCTAATCCCCCTTCCTCA
>JBDGQL010000192.1:0-2936 GCA_042219105.1 Karumarchaeum halophilus (SeqCode)
GGAAGGCCTCGCCTCACGGGAAGGGCGGGGCTTTCGCCTCGAACTTTCCGTAACCGTCCGGGGTTGCTCCCCGGAGGGCCCCGCTTTGCATGGGAAAGCCCGATTTTTATGTCCGTCCTGAACGTCGGGTCCACCATGCCGTTGGGGGTTCCGACGTGACGTTGCGATCCTGGCTCGCCTTCGAGTTCGCGCTGTTCCGGTACGATCCCCGGGAGTGGGTCGTGATGACCGGTGACCGGCGGCTGGTGAGCCTCGCCCAGGTCGGTCTCCTGGCGTGTGTCCTGGCGGCGGTCGTGCTGTCCGGACTCGTCCCGCTGGTCGAGGAGACGCCCGTGCTGTTCGTCCTCTTTGCGCTCATCGCCGCCAACTTCACGCTCATCGCCATCGTCACCTCGCTCGGCCAGTTCATTCTCGGCCGGCGTCTCGAGTCGCCGGGCGAAATCAGGATGAAGATACAGGAGACGATTTCGTACCGCGAGGCGGTCGGGGAGACGGTCGGTCAGCCGGTGTTGCCCGTCAAGCCCGACGCCTTCTTTCTCATTCTGTTTGAGACCGCCCGCGAGGATCTCGACTACCTCGAGGACCTGGTCTCCGAGGGACGGACCCGACGGACCCGGGAGGAACTCGACGATCTGGTGGAGGGGCTGCAGATACACATGGACCACGTCGTCGACCTGCTCGAACGTCCGGGCAGCGAGATGAAACATGCCCTGTTCGTGTCCCTGAACACGAACTACGAGAACCACGTCCACCGAGCGTGGCACCTTCAGCGGGAGTACTCGGGGGAGTTCACCGACCGCATCACCGACCAGCTCGCCCGGCTGGCGGACACCCTCGAACACATCGTGGTGGCGAACCGGATGTTCGGAGCAACATTCATCGAGTCGGAGGTGTCGGAACTCGCACGGTACCTGCTGTACGTCGGGCTTCCAGTCCAGGTCGCCGCGACCGTCGTGATGTTGCTGTACACGACCCCCGGCGCGACGCCCGTGCCGTCACAGTCCGTGATGAACGTTCTCGTTCCGGCCGTCCTGGTCGGGGGGTTCACCCCCTTCCTGATCCTCAGTTCCTACATCGTCCGCCTGACCGTGGTGGCCCGTCGCACCGCCGAGGGGTTTCCGTTCAGCTCACAGTTACGACAGACGGTTGCGCTACGCGACGTGCACAGCGAAGACCGGTAGGGAGCCTCTATTGCCTGTCGGCAGTGTCTCCCCGGACGGACCGCCGGCTCAATGGACAACATATAAGACTTCGCTCCGGAAACCTCCGGGTATGGTGTCCGCTTCCCGTTGGCGCTGGCGGAACTCTCCGGAAGTGGACAGTCTCGCGATCCCGGCCGGCCGGGCCTGACACCGGGGCGCGTTGCTCCCTCCACTTTTTTGATCGAACCGCCCGAGGAGTGACTGAGACAACACACATGACACACGATACGGACTCGACCGAGGACGCGAACGAGGAATCGACACCGGAACCAGACGCGCCGGCGACACGCCCCGATGGCGGTACCGCCGCCGGCGCCGACGAGGTGGTGCTGGACCCCTGGGGATCCGCCACCGTCGGCGACTACGAGGAGCTGTTCACGCAGTTCGGCATCGAGGAGTTCGACGAGATCCTGCCCGACGTGCCGAACCCCCACTACCTGATGCGCCGGGGCGTCATTTTCGGCCACCGCGACTACCGTCGAGTAGTGGAGGCCCTCCGCAGGGGCGATCCGGCGGCCGCGCTGTCGGGCTTCATGCCCACCGGCGACCCCCACATCGGCCACAAGCTCGTCTTCGACGAGATCATCTGGCACCAAGAGCAGGGCGCCGACGCCTACGGCCTGATCGCCGATCTGGAGGCCCACGCCGCCCGCGGGCTCTCGTGGGCGGAGATCGACGAGCACACGCGGAACTACCTGCTCTCCCTGCTCGCGCTGGGCTTTGACCCCGAGGAGGGCACCCTCTACCGGCAGTCGACGAACCGCGAGGTGCAGGATCTGGGCTTCGAACTCGGCGTCGAGGCCAACTTCTCGGAGATGCAGGCCATCTACGACTTCGACGGCGAGACCGACGTCTCCCACATGGAGTCGGTCATCACCCAGATGGGCGACATCCTCTACCCCCAGCTGGGGGAGCCAAAGCCCACGGTCATCCCGGTCGGCCCGGACCAGGACCCCCACATGCGCCTGGCCAGGGACCTCGCCGCCCGGATGCGCTACTTCGGCGTGACGGAAGCGTACGCGAGCTTCGAGGTCGTCGAGGCTGATCTCGGATTCCTCGAAGAGGCATACGAACATCGAGAGGAGTACGCAGAGGACCCGGACACGCCACGCTGTGAAGAGGCGGCAGAATGGCTTGCTGACTACGAAACTGACGCGATTGAGGTTCGGGGTAACCTGGTTAAGAGCCTACGAAGTGCTGGCAAGGAGCCCCTCCGCCCCCGCGTGCGCTTCCTCGATCGCAACGCGACCGACGAGGCCTTCGAGGCGCTCATCGAGGCCATCGACGGCGAGAAGCGCGTCTACGACGCCCACGTCGACGCCTTCGACCGTTCCCGGGAAGAGGCCGAAGAACTCGCCCGCGAGGTCGAAGTCGCGGAGGGTGGCTACGGATTCATCCCGCCCTCGTCGATCTACCACCGGTTCATGACCGGGCTCACCGGGGGGAAGATGTCCTCTTCGGTGCCGGCAAGCCACATCAGCCTGCTGGACGACCCCGAGGAGGGCTACGACAAGGTGAAGGCCGCGACCACCGGTGGCCGGGAGACGGCCGAACTCCAGCGCGAGCTGGGGGGCGAACCCGACGACTGCCCGGTGTACGAACTGTACACCTACCTGCTCGCCGCGGACGACGACGAGTTCGCGACGCGCGTGTACGAGGAGTGTGCCGGCGGGGAGCGCCTCTGTGGGGACTGCAAGGAGCAGGCCGCCCGGCTGATGGAGGAGTTCCTCGAAG
>JBDGQL010000265.1:0-2883 GCA_042219105.1 Karumarchaeum halophilus (SeqCode)
CGAGGCGGGGTTCCCGGTCAACTCCGACGCGGAGTTCGAGGCCGTCCGCGACATTGCGACCCACACCGACACGACCGTCGCGGGCCTGGCGCGGGTCGTCGAGAAGGACATCGAAGTCGCCCTGGAATCGGGCGTCGAGATGGTCCACGTGTTCGCCTCGACGAGCGACGTCCAGATCGAGGACTCCATGCACTCCACGCGCGAGGAGGTGATCGAGCGATCGGTTCGGTCGGTCGAGCGCGTCGTCGAGTCGGGCGCGACTTGCATGTTCTCGCCGATGGACGCCACCAGAACCGACCCGGACTACCTCGCGGAGGTGGTGGAAGCAGTCACCGAAGCCGGCACCGACTGGATCAACATCCCCGACACCTGCGGGGTCGCCACGCCGACCCGTTTTGGCGAGTTGATCGCCTACGTCTCCGACCACACCGACGCCCGGATCGACGTCCACACCCACGACGACTTCGGACTCGCGGGGGCGAACGCGCTGGCCGGCTTCGAGAGCGGCGCCGCCCAGGCTCAGGTGTCGATCAACGGCATCGGCGAGCGCGCCGGTAACGCCGCCTACGAGGAGGTCGTGATGGCAACCGAGTCGCTGTACGGGATCGAGACCGGCGTCGACACGACGCGCATCACGGAAATTTCCCGGATCATCGAGGAGGTTTCCGACGTGCCGGTCCCGCCGAACAAGCCCGTGGTCGGTTCGAACGCCTTCTCCCATGAGAGCGGTATCCACGCCGCCGGCGTGATCGAGAACGCAGACACCTTCGAGCCGGGCGTGATGACGCCCGATATGGTCGGCGCCTCCCGGGAGTTCGTGCTGGGCAAGCACACTGGCACCCACAACGTGCGCAAGCACCTGGTCGAATCGGGCTTCGAGCCCACCGACGAGGAGGTCCGGCGGGTGACCCGCCGCGTCAAGGAGTACGGCGCGGAGAAAAACCAGGTGACGAAGGCGAAACTGATCGAGTTCGCCGAGGCGGAGGGGGTCACCCGCGAGGCCGAAGAGGTCCGCGCGCGATGATCCCTCCCGGTCGAGGGGCCGCTGGGGGGCGCTCCTTTCGCCGACGGGCAAAAACCCCGGCCTCACGGCGAATGAGAAAAGGTTATACACTCGGACTATCGTACAACACTGATACAGATGACCCAGTCCGCTCACGGTTTGTGTCCGGCGTTCGTGAGCGGCGTGGCTGTCGTAGTAATCGGGGCGTAACGCCCCACAATAGCCACACCCATGTTTTCCGGTTTGCACCGTTTTCCGACCACCAGCCAGGACAGCCACACACATGAGCGAACCAGCACACGCCGTTGACGGACGGACCGACGGGGAACAGACAGAAAAACACACGGCTGAACGAGACGCCAGCCACGCCACGGAGCCGGACCGGCGCGCCGAGGAGTCGCCGGTCACCACGGGCGCGGACGCGGTCGTCAGGGCCCTCGAGAACGCCGGCGTCGAGCACGTCTTCGGCGTGCAGGGCGGGGCCATCATGCCCGTCTACGACGCCCTGTACGACTCCGAGGAGATCACCCACATCACGATGGCCCACGAGCAGGGCGCGGCCCACGCCGCCGACGCCTACGGCATCGTCACCGGAACGCCGGGAACCTGCATGGCCACCTCGGGGCCCGGTGCGACCAACCTCGTGACCGGCCTCGCGGACGCCGACATGGATTCGGACCCGATGATCGCGCTAACCGGACAGGTCGCGACCGACATGGTCGGCAACGACGCCTTCCAAGAGACCGACACCATCGGCGTCACCACGCCGGTGACGAAGCAGAACTACTTCGCCGACCACGCGGACACCATCGGCGATACGGTCGGGTCCGCCATCGCTCTCGCGCGGGAGGGCCGGCAGGGCCCGACCCTCGTCGACCTGCCAAAGGACGTCACCCAAACCGGGACTGACAACGAACCCGACGAGGCGGAGACGCCAGACAGCTTCGACGTGCCCGAGAAGGCCGACGCCGACACCGTCCGGGAGGCCGCTGGCGCGCTCGCGAACGCCGACAAACCCCTCATCCTCGCGGGCGGCGGCGTCATCAAGGGCGAGGCTGTCGAGGAACTCCGGCAGTTCGCCTACGACCACGAGATTCCCGTCGTCACGACCATGCCGGGGATCGGCGCGATGCCCGAGGATCACGATCTCTGTCTGGAGTGGGCCGGCATGCACGGCACCGGCTACGCCAACATGGCGATCACCCACACGGACTTCCTGTTCGCGATCGGCACCCGCTTCGACGACCGGCTGACGGGTAACATCGAGACGTTCGCGCCCGAGGCGGAGGTGGCTCACGTCGACATCGACCCCGCAGAAATCTCGAAGAACGTCCACGCCGACTACTCCCTGATCGGCGACGCCGCGACCGTGCTCGATCAGGTGTACGCGGCGGTGCCCCGGTCGCCGGACGCTCAAGAGTGGCGCGAGCAGTGTCTCGCCTGGCAGGACCAGTACCCCATGGAGTACACAACGCCAGAGGACGAGCCGATCAAGCCGGAGTTCGTCGTCGAGGCCGTCGACGAGGCCACCGCCGACGACACGATCGTCACCACGGGCGTCGGCCAACACCAGATGTGGGCGTCCCAGTACTGGACGTTCACCGAACCCCGGACGTGGGTGTCCTCGCATGGGCTGGGAACGATGGGGTACGGCCTGCCCTCCGCGATCGGCGCTCGCGTGGCCGCCGACGACGACCAGACGGTCGTCTGTTTCGACGGCGACGGGTCCTTCCTGATGACCCAGCAGGGTCTTTCGGTGGCTGTCCGGGAGGACATGGACATCAACGTGTTCGTCCTCAACAACGCCGCGGTCGGGATGGTCCGGCAGTGGCAGGACGCGTTCTACGAGGAGCGCCGGATGGCCTCGGAGTACCCCTGGG
>JBDGQL010000158.1:0-2851 GCA_042219105.1 Karumarchaeum halophilus (SeqCode)
GATCGTCGAGGGGATGTCCCTCCCGGAGCGCGTCGAGGCGGACGCGAAGACGATCTTCCGGACGCTGGGTGAGGCCGAGGCCGCCGTACACGGCACCGATCTCGACGCCACCCACTTTCACGAGGTCGGCGCGGACGACGCGATCGCCGACATCGTGGGCGCGGCGCTCCTGATCGACGACCTCGATCCCGACCGGATCGTGACGACGCCGCTCGCCACCGGCGGCGGCGAGGTCGAGATGAGCCACGGCACCTACCCCGTTCCGACGCCGGCAGTCGTGGAGATCGCCGAGCGCGCCGACTGGTCGCTGCGCGGGGGGCCCGTCAATGTGGAGCTACTCACGCCGACCGGCGCGGCGATCCTCGCACACGCCGCGGAGGGCGTCGACGCGCTGCCCGCGCTCCGGGTCGAGTCCTCGGGCTACGGCGCCGGGGGCTACGACTTCCCGGAGCACCCGAACGTCCTGCGTGCGATCCTGGGGGAGGGCGACGCGGGCCTGCGGCGTGAGCGAATCGCGGTTCTGGAGACGAATCTCGACGACGCGTCCCCGGAGGTGCTGGGCGCCCTCCAGACGACGCTCGCGGAGGCCGGCGCGCTCGACGTTTCGATCGTCCCGACGACGATGAAGAAGTCCCGCCCCGGTCACCTCCTGAAGGTGATAGTAAAGCCCGAGGACACGGCGCGCGTGGCCCGCCGGCTCGCCGAGGAAACGGGAACGCTGGGCGTCCGGGAGACGGGCGTGCGCCACCGGTGGGTGTCCGACCGCGAGATCGAGACGGCGACGATCGAGGCCGGGGGCGCGGAGTTCGAAGTCGCGGTCAAGGTCGCGAGCGCCGACGGCGAGGTGTACGACGTCAGCGCGGAGTTCGACGACGCCCTCGTCGTGGCCCGAGAGACGGAGCTTCCGGTCCGGTCCGTGATGCGCAGGGCCGAGGCGGTAGTTCGTGATACTGTCGGGTAGAGGCAGACCTCGCCGCGGAGTCGCGTCACGGAACGCTTATGTATTTACGCGAACTGTCTTCAGTCGGAATGGCGCAAGGCACGGTCGACTTCTTCCATGATCGGAAGGGTTACGGTTTCATCGAAACGGACGACGCAGACGACGACGTGTTCTTCCACATGGAAGACATCGGCGGCCCGGACTTGGAGGAGGGCCAGGAACTCAGGTTCGACATCGAGCAGGCGGACAAGGGCCCGCGCGCGACGAACGTCACGCGGCTGTAGGGCGTTCTCTTCGTCGGCGCCAGATCAGCCCCACCAGCTGTAGCGCTCTCATCGGCGTCCGCAGGCACCCTGATGGACGGATTTAAGCACAGTGAGGCGGAAACGACGAACATGGCGATCAAACCGGCCTACGTCAAAGACATGGCCGAGACGTTGCTAGAACGGTATCCGGAGGCGTTCTCGAAGGACTTCGAACAGAACAAGGAGAGCGTCGAGGTGCTCACTGACATCGAGTCGAAGGGTGTGCGCAACCGCGTCGCGGGCTACGTCACCAGAAAAGTCGACGCGCCCGCGTCGGCGTAGTTCGGTCTCCCGCACAGCGCGTTCGCGTAACTTTACACTCAGACACGAACCAGTCAACGTGATTGTGCTCTGATCGGCCAGGAGACACCGTTTTGATCAGGAATAATAAACCTGTGTGTTAAGCTATTCGTGTCTGGGTATACTCCTTCCGACTCGCGTTCCGGCCGGAGCATCACAACGGTTTTTTGCCTCCTGTGGGAAGGATACGCACATGACTACCACGGTCGGAATCGTCGGCGCCACCGGCGCCGTCGGACAGCGGTTCGTGCAACTGATCGACGACCATCCCGACTTCGAGATCACCGCCGTCGCCGCGAGTCCGGACAGCGCCGGCAGGACCTACCGGGAGGCCGCCAAGTGGCGCGTCGACATGCCGATCCCAGAAGACATCGCTACCCTCATTGTCCGCGAGGCGTCTCCCGACGCACTCCCCGACGACCTCAACCTCGTCTTCTCCTCGCTACCCTCAAGCGTCGCCGAGGAAGTCGAACCCGGCCTGTGTGAGGCGGGTTACACAGTCTCCTCGAACTCCTCGAACGAGCGTCTCGCCGAGGACGTCCCCCTCGTGATTCCCGAGATCAACGCCGGGCATCTAGATCTGCTAGAGGTCCAGCGCGACCGCAGAGGCTGGGACGGTGCACTCGTAAAGAACCCCAACTGCTCGACGATCACGATGGTTCCCACCCTCGCCGCGCTCCGCGAGTTCGGCCTGAACCGCGTCCACGTCTCGACGCTGCAGGCCGTCTCCGGGGCGGGGTACTCCGGGGTCACCTCCATGGAGATTCTCGACAACGTCCTGCCCCACATCGGCGGCGAGGAGGACAAGATGGAGACGGAAACCCGGAAACTGCTCGGCGACTTCGACGGGACCGGGATCGACTGGCACGACGTGACGGTGTCGGCCTCCTGCAACCGGGTCGCAACGCTCGATGGCCACCTCGAGAACGTCTGGGCGGATCTGACGGAGCCAGTCACCACCGGAGAGGCCACGGACGCCATGGAGTCGGTTCCGTCTCTGGACCTTCCGTCCTCCCCGGATCAGCTCATCACCGTCTTCGAGGACCCCAATCGGCCACAGCCGCGACTCGACCGGATGATCGCGAACGGGATGGGCATCGCCGCCGGCGGCATCCAGGAGACGGGGGACGGTCTCCAGTACGACTGTCTGGCCCACAACACGATCCGCGGCGCGGCGGGCGCGAGCCTCCTCAACGGTGAACTGTTGCGCGAGGAAGGCTGGGCGTAACGCAAATATTCTTTGCCCCATTGTAATTGTACTCTGGTGGGTAATGTCTGACGCATGGCTGATGTTATATTCACAAAT
>JBDGQL010000197.1:0-2843 GCA_042219105.1 Karumarchaeum halophilus (SeqCode)
CGGGTCGACAGAAGTCCTGATAGATATTCGCCGGGTACGGTGGAGGCTAATTCTCTCAACAGTTCTGTCGACCCGTATACTCTGGGTTCGTGACGGCACGGCTCAAGCAAATCACGTCCGGGTGTATAGTCCGGGAGAGACTCCCGGCTACTGGAAAAATCGGTTGATCGCCCGTACGCCGGCCGAAATTTCGGCACCGACCGCACTCACCGCACCGCCGAGGCGTGCCTCCAGGGGCGCGACGCCGAGTTGCCGCGAGAGGACGCCAGGCCGGGCGTCGGCGCCGGCGACGGCGACGGTGCGACCGCGAATCCGGATCTCGACGGTGAGATCCGTCGTCTCGAGCAGCGTCGAGATCGGGCCCGCTGCGGACTCGCGTTGTCCGCGGAGTGCTCGAATCCCGTCGGGGAGGGATCCGAACGAGACGAGCAGGCGCTCGCCGGTCGACTCGACCGTCGCCTCGGCGCCGTTGACGGTGAGAGTGAGATCCGTCTCGACGGACAGGGGGGCAAGACCCGCCGTCGTTCCGGTGGAATTACTCACGCTCGCGTGTGGTGACACGGACCGTCCCGTCCATGCGCCACGTGGCGTGTTCGACGTCGTCGCCCGTGCCGCTCGGAACTTCGACTTCCATGTCCTCGAACACGTACTCGATCTCGGCTCCGCGGCCGGTGAGCCTATCGTACAGACTGATCGCCAGGTCCGGCCAAGTGGTCGTCTCGTCAATTCGCTCTTCGGGGGATTCAGTGTCCGCCATATGATTCATTCGGCCCGTCGGTATATATGAGTTGTCTGTCCGGCTCCCATTAGCGATCTTTATATTCGTGCCGCCCTGAACGGTAGTTATGGCTACTGCGCCATCTCGCACGCTCGCCGACTTCGGCACCCGGTCGATCGTCACACACGCCGTCATGGTGGTCACGTTCGCCGGCGCGGTCGTATCGGGACTGTTCATCGAGGGGGACGTGGGCCTCGTGTCTGCAGTCGCGTTTATAAATTTCACCGCCGGCATGTGGATCGCACAGGCGATCCACGCGCTTGGCAACTCGGCAACCGACGACCAGTACGAGGGCGTCCTCAAGGCGGTGCGTCGATATGTCAACTGAAGGAGGGTTCGACCGTGGCCGACTCGCCCGCATCCTGACGCTGATCGTGTTCGTAACGGCCGTCTCTCTGTTCGTTCTTGCCGAGCGTCTGTCCGTCGAGAACCAGGTGTTCCAGATCGGCGTCGTCGCGATCGGCGCCGTCGCCGTCGTTACCGCCATCATCGGCTTCCTGATCGCCGTCGAATCCGCATTCGAGGAACCGGCGGATGGGCGCCGGTAACGAGAGTTAATTTAGTTTTTTCAAAGATAATTTTATAACTAATAGGGGAGTACTATCGGGCGGATGCCCGAAACGAAACAGGCGACCGGATGTCCGGAGTGTGACGGACGACTCCGAAGCGACGGCGATGAAACGGTGTGTGGCTCCTGTGGGTTAGTCGTCTCAGAAGATCGGATTGATCGCGGCCCGGAGTGGCGCGGCATCGACGAGAAACGCGAGCGTACTGGAGCCCCCCTGACCAGGTCACGCCACGACAGGGGCCTCTCGACTGAGATCGGGCGGGGATCGGCGCGGCTCACGGGACGCAAGCGCAGGCGGTTGGCGCGGATGCGCCGCCAGCACGCGCGTTCACAGATCGCCTCGAAGGCCGAGCGAAACCAGGTACACGCCTTCACCGAGATCGCGCGCGTCACGGCCGATCTCTCGCTTCCCGAGCAGGCGAAGGAGCACGCGTGCATGCTGTTCAAGCGCGCCCAGGAGGAGGACCTGCTGCGCGGACGCTCCATCGAGGGGTTCGCCGCCGCGGCGCTGTACGCGGCTTGCCGGATCGGATCCGTTTCGCGGACGCGAACGGAGGTCGTCGAAGTCGCGAGCGCAACGCTGGTCGAACTCCAGGCGGCCTACTCGGCGATGAACCGGGAACTCGGGCTCCCGACGGGACCGATCGATCCCGGGGAGTACCTCCCGCGGTACGCCAGCGAACTCGGCCTCCCGACGACTGTAGAGACGCGGGCACGCGAACACCTCGAGGACCTGCGGGAGGACCGCCACGTCTGTGGCCGGGATCCCAGCGGCGTCGCGGCCGGTTGTCTGTACGCCGCGGCGAAAGACCACGGGCGCCCACTCACCCAGCAGGAGGCGGCCAACGCCGCCGACGTGACCCCTGTCACGCTCCGGACGACGGTGAAGGCAATCCGGGGACGTGACGGCGAGTAACCCAGCGTCAGGTCGTCCGCAGGTACCCCTGCATGGGCTCGTACAGTTCGCCTTTCTGTTTGAGTTTCTCCATTTCGTGTTCGGCCTTCGACTCGTCCATCCCGACCTCCTCAGCCCGCTCGATGACCTCCTCGGCCGGCGCGCCATCTTCGTACTCCTCCTCGATCTCCTCGATGAGCGTCCTGAGGTTTTTGACCCGGTCGCGCTGTGATTTGGACATCTCCGTCTCGATGATGTCGGCGTCGAACTCCCCAGTTTCGGGATCCATGCCCACGTCCCGGAGGCTCGACTGGACGATGTCGATCACGCGCTCGGCGTCTTTCTCCGTGACCGTATCCGAGAGGCGCACCCTGGCGCTTGCCTCCCCGAGTCGAACGAGCGCCTCCAGTTTCCGGGCGGTGATCGGAACCGGCGCGTCTTCGCCGGTGCCCTTCGAGCGCATCTCGACGTAGAACTCCCGGATGCGCTCGCGGGCCTCCTCGGTCATCGTCGGGAACACGTCACGCTTCGCGTAGGCGACGTACTTCTGTAGCAACTCGGCGTCGATCGTCGGCTCGACGTCCCGGGCCGCCTCCGTCGCC
>JBDGQL010000008.1:0-2820 GCA_042219105.1 Karumarchaeum halophilus (SeqCode)
GACGGACAGCCCGTCTCACCGACCACTTCTGGGCCTGTGAGACTATTTTCTCATATGAATCGGAGTCAAATAAATCTTACGCGCTTCCTCCCACGGCTGAAGCCGGTGGGCTTCCGCGCTGTTACCGCTGTGACCGACAGTATTACAACCGACCCTATCACTCCGTCGTCGTTACCCACACCGCGAGCGCGGCGAGCACTACCGCCGGGATCATCGGGAGCGCGAGAAAGGCAAACCGGAACGGGAGCGCGATGACGTCCGCGGCGTTGAGGTAGATCACCGTGGGTATCACGAGGAACGCGAGGATGACGGCGGCGACGAGCAGCCAGCCCTGTCGGCCGAACTCCTGCTCCGCGGGCGACGGCGGGTCCGACACCGCCGGCTCGTAGACGTACGACTCGTTCGTGTCGCCAGAATCGTCGCCGCCGTCAGTCATTACTGCGTCTCGGCGCGCGCCACACTTGTGGTTTCCCGTCGGTCGACGTCCCCGCCGGCTTTACATTTCGGGAGGCAAAGATAGCCCATGGACCGTTCAGGGAACCGTAAAACGGGGCCGAAGATGCCCTCAAGCGCCAGGGAGGATGGCAGTGCAAACACCCTCACGGACGGGGGCAAACCGGAGGGCCGGGAACCCGACGGAGAACAAGATCATGACCACGGTCATGACCACGGTCACGACCACAACCACGCTCACGACCACGACCACGGTGGCGTGACGATCGCGGACATCGGAGTCGCGGTGGTGACGATTTCCTCGACACGAACACGGGAGGACGACGCGAGCGGCGACGCGATCGTCGCGGCTCTGGAGACGGCAGGGGCGAGCATCGAAACCCGCGATCTCATTCCGGACGATCACGATCGCATCCGGGAGACAGTCGACTCGCTGGTCGAACGCCCGGCGATCGACGCCGTCATCACCACCGGGGGGACCGGCGTCACACCTGACGACGTGACCGTCGATGCCGTCCGCCCCCTTTTCGGGACGGAGCTTCCGGGCTTTGGCGAACTGTTCCGGCGTTACTCCGAGGCGGAGATCGGAACCCGCGTCGTCGCCACCCGCGCGACTGCCGGGATCGTCGGGGGTATCGCCGTGTTCTGTCTGCCGGGCAGCGAGAACGCCGCGACGCTCGGCACCGAGGAGATAATTCTCCCGGAAGCCGCCCACCTCGTCGGACTCGCCGGGGGGGAGGGCGAAAACGAACCGGAGCGGGTCACTCGATCCGGAGCCGGCGGACGAAATCGCGGTCCTTGAGTCCGGTGAGCAGGTCTCCCGGTATCGACCCGTCGGTGATGACGTACAGTTTGGGCTCGTCGGTGAACTCGGGATCCTCTGTGATGGCCTGGCGGATCGAGACCCCGCGATCGGCGATCATCGAGGTGACCGCCGCGACGATGCCCGGCTCGTCGGCGTCGTGGACTTCGACGGTCAGTACCGTCAGATCGAGCACAGGCGCGAGATCACGCAGGCTCGGGATGGAAGAGATGTTCCGGAAGATGGGGCGGAGGTCCGGGTCCGCGAGTATCGCGTCGGTCGTGGAGTCGACCACCCGGCGGTCGACATCGAGTTCGCGGGCGATCTGTGTGTCGGGTATCTCGATCCCGCCGGAGACGACCCGACCGTCCTCGTTCACGGAGAAGCCCCGTTCGAGTAGCAGGCGGACGACGGCCTGCTGGCTGGGCGACCCCTCGAACTTCTCCATGATTCGCTCGAACTGGTTGGCCACGTTAGCCACCGTTCCAATTTTCAGTAGTCTTTGGTACAATTCGGAGGGGATTGGTACTGCGAGGGGCTGGGCCTCGGTCTCGGATTGACCACCGTTGTATTTTCGTGCCTCTCGGTCGGGTCACCGGGCAGCCATAGGGATGGTTTTCAGGTGACGTTCCCGGCACCAGCGAAGCGCAGGTGCGGTCATCGAGGCACGCACGCCTGCAGAACGGCAAGCAAGCGTGTGGATTTGTTGGCCGCCACATGACCCGAGGAGAGCGTCCGTGTAGGCCGATGCACTCGCTCGTACTGTCGGCTGTGACTCGATGGAGATATTCGCCACCCCGGGGTGGTGAATTCCTCCACGAACTTACAGCCGACAGTATCATGTGACAGTCCGTCCTACCGTTGCTACCAATAAAAAGATACGCCAACCGGAGTGAACGTAATCCAGAATCAGTTCTAACTACTACTGGATCCTACCGAATTCTGTAACAGTTACACAACCCTTGCCGGACACCCAGTTCGCGGGCGAGAATCCTGAGCCGGTCCTGACTGATCATCTGAATTAGGATTCCGTTGGCTGTAGTGTGGCTGGCTCGACGTTGACCTGGAGGCGATACGTGCTGTCGGTCGATCCGGTGTCGGGTCGCGTCGGGTCTAGCAGGGAGTAGCCACTCGTAAACGACGCGACGAGCGCCTCGCGAGTGGGGAGATTGATCCCAAGCTGGTCGGCAAGGTAGACGATCCGCTTGGTCGCCGCCCCGTTATCGAGTTGTTCATACTGTCGGCTGTAAGTTCGTGGAGGAATTCGTCACCCCGGGGTAGCGAATATCTCCATCGAGTCACAGCCGACAGTATCAAGATACATGCCGACGGCCTCCCAGCCACAGCCCCGCCCGTCGGCGGTTCGCATCGCGGTCGCGAGTTCCCGGAGGCCACCACAGAACTCGGGGTGGTCCGCACAGTCGACGAGGGTCTTCTCTAGATCGCTGACCTGAACCGTCTTCCCCTCGATAGAAGTCGGCTCGAATCCGAAGAACTTTCGCTCGGTGACCGTCGTGACGCGGTACGAAACGCCGTGAATCTCCCGGCTCCGGGCTCGGGTTGGT
>JBDGQL010000101.1:0-2788 GCA_042219105.1 Karumarchaeum halophilus (SeqCode)
GTTGAAGATCTGTTCGTACTCCCGTTGGCGGCGCTTTCGCTCCGTAATGTCACGGGCGATCCAGAACACAGTCCGTGTTTCCCCGTCGGTATCGAGCGGGCCGACGCGGGCCTCGAACCACCGGGTTCCCGCCTGTACGTCGAGCGGGTACTCGATTCGCTGGCGTTCGCCGGTCTCGAGCGCCCGTCTTACCGTGTCGAGAAACCGATCGGCGGTCTCCGCCGGATACATCTCGTGGAACCGGCGACCAATGAGCTCCTCGGGATCCCTGTACAGCAGGGAGCTGTCCCCGCCGGCGACGAGGTCGACGCTCCGTCCGTCCTCGTCGATGACGAACACGACGTCCGGAAACGCCGCGATGAAGCGTTCGAACTGCGCCTCGTCGTACCGTCCCTCATACTGTCGGCTGCAAGTTCGTGGAGGAATTCGCCACCCTGGGGTGTCGAATATCTCCATCGAGTCACAGCCGACAGTATCAGACGTCGTCGCGCCGTCGTCGGCCAGCGCCCCGATCCGCTCGATGAGCGCGTCGAGGCCGCCTCCATCCGGTCCCTTCCGGACGTAGTCGGTGACGCCCGCCGAGATGGCCCGGCTCGCCACGGCCTCGCTTCCGGACCCGGTGAACAGAACGGCGGGAACGTCGCCGTGTGTCTCCCGGACCGTCCGAACGAACTCCACCCCGTCGGTTCCGCGCAGGTCCTATCCGGTGACCAGACAGTCGATGTCGTCCGTAGCCAGACGCGAAAGCCCCTCCACAGGATCCGTCTCCGTTAGGACGTCGGCGATTCCGGACTCGGCTTCGAGCGCCCTCGCGACGCGTCGGGTTTCCCCCGGATCGCCGTCCACATGGAGCACCCGCATCGTGCCCCCGGAACGCGAACTTCCCGTTGACATAACCGATACACATAGGTTCGTCCCGGAGCCTGAAGAAAGTACCCGCCAATCCACACCGGCACCCGCGGATCGTGTTCCGCCCGGGTACTCGTCGGAGAATCAGTCACCGCCATCCTCTACCGCGCGGGCGATCAGCCCGGCCTGTGCGCCCGCGACGAACCCCGCGTCGACGTTCACGACCGACAGCGCCGCACACGACTGGAGCATCCCGAGCAGGGCGGCCTCGCCGTCCCCACCCTCCCCGTAGCCCACGGAGACGGGGAGGCCAATCACGGGCGAGTCGACCAGCCCCGCCACGACCGTCGGGAGCGCGCCTTCACGCCCGGCGGCGACGACCGCTACGTCGGCAGCCCTGATCGCCTCGATCCGACCGAACAGCCGGTGGATGCCGGCGACGCCGACATCGTCGATGCGTTCGACCGTCGCGCCCATCTCACGGGCGATGACCGTAGCCTCGCCTGCCGGACCGGCGTCGCCCGTCCCCGCGGTGACGATCGCGACCGTCGCCGGGAGCGAGGGTCGCTCGAACTCGGGTCCGTGGACCACCACGGTTCCCGCCTCCGGCGTCACCTCGATCGATGCGTCCGCGTTGCCCTCGCGGTCGAGCGCCTCCCGGAGGGCGTCACGCTGCTCGGCCGTCGACCGCGTGACGATCGCCCGCCCGGTGGTCGCCAGGGCGGTCGTCGCGAGATCCGCGACCGCTTCGGGGGACTTCTCGTCACCGAGAATGGCCTCCGGCACCCCGCGTCGCCCCTCGCGTGCGGCGTCGAACCGTCCGGCGTCAGTGGTAGCGTAGCCGGCGAGGCGGCTCTCGGCCTCCGCGACCGAGACCTCTCCCTCGGCTAGCGCCTCCAGGACATCTCGCATACCTACACCGGAGTCGCCCTCCTACTCGTACCTACCGTTTCCGGACAGTCCCTCGCGGCCGTTTGAGAAGGCTTAATACCGAGGTTGGGAAACGCTACTCCGTATGGCAGATCTCATCGTAAAATCCGCAGTGAAGGAAGCGCTCGAAGGCCAGAACGTCTCCGCCGACTTCTACGACGCGCTCGACGCGGAGGTCCAGGAACTCCTCGAAGACGCCGCGTCCCGCGCCGAGGCGAACGACCGCAAGACCGTTCAGCCGCGCGACCTCTAGGGCTGCCGGACGCCATCTTCGGTTCCCGCGTACACTTCGTCCGCCAGCCCGACGAACAGCCCGTGCTCGACCACCCCGGGCAGCGAATCGAGGTCGGCGCCGAGTTCCGCGGGTGACTCGATCACGCCGAACGCACAGTCCAGAATCAGATTCCCGTTGTCGGTGACGACGGGGCCGCTCTTTTCGGTCGCCCGGCGGAGCGTCGGCTCCCCGCCGAGTTCCGCGACGTCCGCCGCGACGATCGACCGCGCACCGGGGAGCACCTCGACCGGGACCGGCTCGTCCAGGTCGTCGGACAGTTTGCGCTCGTCGACGACGACCAGGAACGCCCCCGCGGCGGCGTCGATCAGCTTCTCGCGGGCGTGGGCGCCGCCGCCGCCCTTGATGAGCGCGTCGCCGGCCACCTGGTCGGCGCCATCGACCGCCACGTCGACCCCCGAGACGTCCTCCGGCGCGACGACCGGAACGCCGACCTCCCTGGCGACCTGGCGGGACTGGACGGACGTTGGGACTCCCGACACGTCGAGGCCGGCGTCGACCCGGCGCCCGAGCGCCCGGATCGCGTGGGCCGCGGTGCTCCCCGACCCGAGGCCGACCGTCTGGCCGTCCGCCACGCGCTCGACGGCCCGCTCACCCGCCCGGCGCTTTGCTCCCTCGATGTCGTCCATAGTGGGGTATCGACGAGGGGCGTCATAAGCGCTGTTGTATACGGGTCGACAGAAGTCCTGATAGATATTCGCCGGGTACGGTGGAGGC
>JBDGQL010000072.1:0-2686 GCA_042219105.1 Karumarchaeum halophilus (SeqCode)
CACACTCTACTGTCGGAGGGAGACATTGATAATTCGAAGGCCCCCCGTCCTGGGGGTTCGATTGTCAATACTTCTGTCCGATAGTATCGGAGCCGGGGGCGACGGCGTACTCACAGGCTCCCGATGAATCCCTCCAGATTCGACTCCGGCGTGACGGTCATCGGGTCGAACGTGACCCAGAGGACCGCCGTTAGGACCAGTATCGAGAAGACGGTCGGTACCAGGCCCCACGCCGCGACGGCGAACGAATCCGCCACTGTCCCCTCGTTTCCGGCCAGCCAGGACCCGACGTGAAGGAAGAATCCGCTGAACAGCAGGTTCCGTACCGGGGTGAGACGCGACATGCGAATTTTACAGATGCAACGCTGCCGGACGCTCCAGCGTCAGGTCGTATCCGACTGCCTCGACCTCCCGGGTGGGCCAGTCGAGAGGTTCTGTGAGCAGGTCGATCTCCTCCTCGGAGACCAGCACCGTCCCTTCACTTTTCGCACCCTGCACCGTCGGGTTCCAGGCGTAGGCCATGGGAAGTTTGACCGTCGCGTCGTTCTCCGGCGTCGCCACCCACTCCCGGCCCGCGTAGCCGGCCGCGCCCCCCTGGTGGTGACGCCCCCACTCTCCGGGGTAACCGACCTCGGCGTAGGCGTCCTGGATCGCCGCGAACACCTCCTTGGCTTTCCCGCCTTCGCGTCCGACCGCCCGGGTCGCCGCGAGTGCGGTCGTCTCGACGCGGTTCGCCGCCTCGGTCCGGTCGGTGAGCCAGTCCGGGGCGTCGAAGGCGACGGTGCGGGTGAGGCTGGTGTACAGGCCCTCGCGCTCGGAGGAGACCGAGACAAGCGCGTACTCTCCGAGTAGCTCGTCCGTGACCGTGTAGTGGCGGTACTGCTGGGCGCGCTCGGCGCTCCCGACGAGGACGACGGGGGTCGTGATCCCACGCCCGGTTAGCGCATACTGGAGGCGGGCAGCCACCTCGCGCTCGGAGTCCGTCGAACTGACATCACGAAGAACCGACTCAACCGCCTCGACCACGTCACGTCTCAACGAGCGGTAGATTTCGATCGCCTCCGGGTGGAGCGGCTGTCGGAGGTCGGCGGCATCGATTCGTCCGAGGCCGGGGACGTCAAAGTCCGCGACCGCGGGTGTCGGGGTGGTCTGGACGATCGCCTCCCCGAGCAGGGACTCGTACCACGGGAACGACTCGACCTCGATCCCCGGCGGGAGTTCCTCCTCCTGGAGCCGCTGGGCCTCGATGTTGCTCGCGAGAACCGTGAGCGTCTCGCCGTCGTAGCCGACCGCGGCGTCGCCGACCGGTGCGGCCTTCGAGATACGGTTGTCCCCACCCGTCAGCCACGCGAAGTTGTTCGGGCGGGCGAACCAGGCCGCCTCGACCTCGTGCTCTTCGAGCCATCGCGAGACGCGTTCCCTGGGTGTCATACGCGGTGGTGTGGCGCGGGACGTTGAATGACTTACGAACGTCCCTATACTGTTTCACCGGATTGCACAAGAGCCTCGATCGCCGGTCGTGCGATATTCTTAACCCCTCAAGGGAGAGAGTAACGTCACATGAGCGCCGACGCGGACGGGTCAGACGCCTTCGAGCGAACCTGTCGGGAACTGATCGAGGGCATTCTGGCGGGCGAGATCGACCGGGAGTCCGTCGAGTCCGCAAAGAAGGACGTCTGTGGCAAGTACTCCTCGCCAAAGGTTCCCAAGAACACGGAGCTCCTGGATCGCGCCCCGGAGGGCCGCCGCGACGAACTCGTGGAGGTGCTCCAGCGCAAGCCCGTGCGGACCGCGTCGGGGGTGTCGCCGGTGGCGATCATGACCTCGCCACACAACTGCCCGCACGGAAAGTGCCTGTACTGTCCCGGGGGGCCGACCTCGGAGTTCTCCTCGGCGCAGTCCTACACGGGCCACGAGCCCGCGGCGGCCCGGGGCGAGCAGAATGACTACGATCCCTACGGACAGGTCAGCCTGCGGCTCAACCAGCTCCGGGAGATCGGCCACCCGGTCGACAAGGTGGAGCTGATCCTCATGGGCGGGACGATGACCGCACGCTCCCATGACTACCAGGAGTGGTTCGTGAAACGCGCACTCGAAGCGCTGAACGACCACGACGTGGAGGCCGAACCGAACCCGGCGGAGGGACGCAGCTTCGCGCAGGACCCCGGAGAGTACGCGTTTCGCTACCTCGAGGACGTGAAGGCGGAAAACGAGCGTGGCGACGCCCGGTGTATCGGCGTCACTTTCGAGACCAAGCCCGACTGGTGTGATCCCGAGCAGATCGACCGGATGCTCCGGCTGGGCGGGACGAAAGTCGAGGTGGGCGTCCAGACGACCTACGAGCGGATCAACCGCGAGATGCACCGCGGGCACGGCGTGGGGGCGAGCATCGACGCCAACCGCCGGCTCCGGGACGCCGCGTTCAAAATCGGATTCCACATGATGCCCGGCCAGCCCGGCATGAGCCGGGAGATGTGCCTGGAGGACTTCCGGCGGATCTTCGAGGAGGAACGGTGGCGTCCGGACTACCTCAAAATATATCCCACCCTGGTCGTCGAGGGCACACGCGTGTACGACGACTGGAAACGCGGGGAGTTCGACCCCCTGGGGAGCGAGGAGGCGGCCGAACTCGTCGCGGAGATCAAGTCCATGATCCCCCGGTACACCCGCCTCCAGCGCGTCCAGC
>JBDGQL010000228.1:0-2678 GCA_042219105.1 Karumarchaeum halophilus (SeqCode)
ATAACAGGTGTACCCCGACCGTCCCACGGTGAGTTCGATGTCTCGTGACGTGAAACACCGTGATCGGAGTTTTACCCGTCGGCGTTAAACACGTGGGTATGACTGCGATCGAAGCAAACGGACTGTCGAAACGATACGGGACGGTGACGGCGCTCGATCGGGTCGATCTCGCCGTCGAGGAGGGCGAGATATTCGGCTTTCTAGGGCCCAACGGAGCCGGGAAGTCGACGTTCATCAACCTGCTTCTTGACTTCGTGCGGCCCACCGCCGGGACGGTCCGGATGTTCGGCCACGACTGCCAGACGGAGGCTGTTGCGGCGCGCGAACGAGTCGGCGTTCTCCCGGAGGGGTACTCCGTGTTCGACCGCCTCACCGGGCGCCAGCATCTCGAGTACGCCATACGGTCGAAGGATGTCGACGCGGACCCCGTCGAAATTCTCGACCGCGTCGGCATCTTGGGCGCGGCCGAACGGAAGGCAAGCGACTACTCGAAGGGCATGAAACAGCGCCTCGCCCTGGGAATGGCGCTTGCCGGCGAGCCGGACCTGCTCGTTCTCGACGAGCCGACGTCGGGACTCGATCCGAACGGCGCCGCGGAGATCCGGTCGATTCTGCGGGAGGAACGAGACCGCGGCGCGGCGGTGTTTTTCTCCAGTCACATCCTCGAACAGGTCGAGGCGGTGTCCGACCGGGTCGGAATCCTCCAGAACGGCGAACTCGTCGCGGTCGACACCATCGCCGGACTGCGGGAGTCGCTGGGCGGTGGCACCAAGCTCGTGATCACCGTCGACGAGCTAAACTCCGGCACGACCAGTAGGGTACGAACCGTTTCGGGCGTCGAAACGGCGTCGGTCGAGGCGGACGGGACCCTCGAGGTGACCTGCACGAACGACGCGAAGATGGACGTCCTCGTCGAGTTACACGACGCCGGCGTGGAGGTGGTGAACTTCAGGACGGAGGAAGCCTCGCTTGAGGACATGTTCGTCGAGTACACCGGAGGCGAGTGACCATGGCGTGGCGTACCGTCGCTCAAACCGACCGGGGGGTAACCGTCAAGCCGCGGCTGGTGAAGCTCCTGTTAGCGCTGCCCGCTCTAGCGATCCTCGCTGCCGGATACACTTACCCCCTGTTCGGGGAGGAACCGTACACGACCGCGCGGTTCGCCGGGTACGCCACGGGCTGGTTCACCGGGGTCGTCCCCTTCGTCGGGATTCTGCTGGGGTACAATGCAGTCGTGAGCGAGCGCGAATCCGGCGCCATCCTGCTCTCTCTGTCGCTGCCACAGAGCAGGGCGGACGTCGTTCTCGGGAAACTCACCAGCCGTGCCGGACTACTGTGTGGCGTGATGCTGATAGCGCTAGTCATCGCCGGGTGGCTCGTCGTGTACCCCTTCGGAACACTCGATCTGCTCCCCTTTCTCGGGTTCGTCCTCGTGACGCTCGCGTACGCTGGGACCTGGATCGGGCTGGGCGTGGCCGCGTCGCTGTCGGTCTCGACGAAACAGCGTGCACTCCTGATCGCGGGCGGGCTGTTTTTCCTGTTCGTGATCGTCTGGGACGGGGTCACCGCCGCGATCGAACTCGGTCTCAACGGTGCCGGGGTCATCGGTGACGACACGCCCGGCGTTCTCGAGTTCGTCTTCGGCCTCGATCCCGGCTCCGTCTTCAGCCGGGTGGTCGACGGCTTCATCGATCCGAGCGCGAGCGTCGGCGGTCCCTGGTATCTCGGTGAGTGGGCGGCACTCGTCCTGTTCGTGCTCTGGGCCGTCGGGCCGATCGGACTGGCGTATCGGCGCTTCGCCGGGAGGGATCTCGCATGAGCTGGCGCGACGTCGCGTACAAGAACGTCCACGACGCCAGCCGATCCCGGACCGTCTGGCTCCTCGCCGGGTTCCTGTCGGTGCTGTTCGTCGGCTACGCCGTCGCACACGGATACCTCGGCGATGAATCCTTCGTCGCATTTCTGGACGGGCTCGTCGGCATCGTCGGGACCCTCCTGCCGGCGCTCGGCATCCTGCTCGGGTACCGGTCGATCTCCGACGACCGCGAGGACGGAAGTCTGCTACTCGAGCTGTCCTTCCCCCACTCCCGGAAAGACCTGATCGTCGGAACTGCCGTCGGTCGGACGATCGTCCTGGCCGTTCCGACGCTGGTGGCGCTGGTCATCGCGGGTGCCGTCGGCGCGTTCCAGTACGGAACCGACGGTGTCCTATGGTACCCGTGGTTCCTGTTCGTGACCGTCCTCTACGGGGCGGCGTTCGTCGGGGTGTCGATGGGGCTGTCGATGGCCACCACGAGCGACCGCCGGATCACGTTCGGCGCCGTCGGCGGGTACCTCCTCCTGGCGTCCCTCTGGAGCGGGCTGGTCTCCTTTGGGTTCACCGTTCTCCACCGGTTCAACCCCGACGAGGCGATACCCGACTGGGGACTGTTGCTCCAGCTCGCCGGGCCGAGCGAGTCGTTTGTCCGCCTCATGCGCGCCGGGTTCGACCTGAATCGGGCCGGACAGTACGTCGGGGAGGGCACACCGTTCTACGTCGACTGGTGGGGGGCGCTCCTGTTGCTCGCCCTCTGGGTCGTCGTCCCGCTCGCGCTCGGTTTCCGGCGGTTCCGGACTGCCGATCTTTAGCTTCTGCGGTGCAGGGCGCTAATCCCCCTTCCTCAACGAGCACCGGAGTC
>JBDGQL010000112.1:0-2676 GCA_042219105.1 Karumarchaeum halophilus (SeqCode)
AAGGCAGCAGAGTTCGGTTCGTTCCGATGCAGGGTGGCTAATATACAGGTCGACAATCTATCAGGACTTCTGTCGACCCGTATATCACCCGCTAATATCCAGAGCCCTGACGACACGCTCGCCGACCACGTCGAACACCGTGTTGTACTCCCGGAGGAGTCCGTAAACCGTCCCGAGAACGAGCCCCCAGAGCATGTGGCCAAGCACGGCCGTCGCCGTGACGTTCGGGAACACCACGTCGTCGACGCCGACGGCCCCGAGCCACACCGGCATCAGGACTCCGGCTGCGCCGAGCGCGAGGACGACGGCCCACACGACTCCGAGGACGGTCGCCCCCGGGACCGTGTCGGTGCGGTCACGCAGCGGCGGCCACGAGGTCAGAGCGACGAACAGCAGCGCGAACACGACGCTGTGGAACAGGTGGGTGATCCAGCCGACGACGGGGCTTTCGATGCCGTACAGCGCGCCGATGATCGCGAGCCCATCACCCAGCCCCCACAGCGTCAGGCCCATGACGACGCCGGCGACGAGTCCCGCAGCCGACACCCGAATCAGGTCTTCGGTCGCGGCGCCGACCGCCGACTCCAGTTCGCTCTCCGGAGCGGCACGCGGCAACGAGACGGTAATTCGGGTCTCTCCCGACCCGTTTTGAGCGTCGATACGCCCACCGTAGCGATCGACGAGCAGCCACGCCGTCTGGAGGTCGAAATCGACCGTCGGATCGTCGTACTCGGGGAGTTCTCCCGACTGCAGGAGGGCGCGATCCTTCGGATCAAGCGGCGATCCAGGGTAAACCACCTCGATCCGACACTCGTTTGTCGTGCCGGACATCGTCACCCGGATCTCCTCGCCGGTCGTGCTTCCGGTCGCGTGACGGAGTAGCCCCCGGACCACGAGTCCGAGGCGCTCGTCGGCCTGGACGGGCGTTGACTTCGCGAGACCGCTGACACGAATCTCCGGATCGAAATCGAGGGATCGAATCGCCTCTATCTGTTCGCGGACGTGATCGCTGGGATCCGTCGGGCGGAGTGACCCGTCCCCGGGTTCGGCGGCGATCGCGCCCACCTCCTCTACGGTGCGTTCGATCTGCCCGGCGGCCTCTTCGATGGCGTCACCGGTCTCCTCGGGAGCCGTCTCGGGATCGGATAGAAACGGCGCGTACCCATTCACCACGGCGACGGCGTTCAACACCTCGTCCCGGAGTATCCGGTTGAGGACGATCCCCCTGTTCGCCTGCCGCCTGATCTCCCGTCGCTGGCGCCTGTTTTTTGCCGAGCGGTCCCCGATGAGGACGCCGCCGACGGCACCCGCCAGCAGAACGTTCGCCACGAGTTTCTCCGACGCTCTGAACATCCCGCCCATGCTACCGCCGGACCCGACGGCAGTCACCAGGAACACGAGGACCATCGTAGCCGTCCCGATCAGACACCACCGTGCAGTGGTCGTAACGTACGCCTGTCCAAACGTTCCGACCGCCAGGGCGACGCCGAACACCGAGAGGCCGAGTCCGATTGAGAGCGGCACGAGTCCGGAAAGAACGGTTGGGAGGCCCATACTTTCGGGGATCGCCTGTGCGATGATCGTGCTGGCCAGGAACCCGACTACCGCCACGGCCAACCCGCCGTAGTGGACGCGCCGGACGGCAGTCGGAAGTCTCACACAGTGGCCTATGCTACGCCAACACAAAGAACGTGCGGACGCGGCCGTGATCGCCACAACATCCCGTCGGTCGAGGATCCGCCAGGTCACCGACGCCGACACGAGTTCTCCGGGACAGTCCCGGGCCATTGATTACCGTCCCTTCCATAAGCTAACGCATGGACATCGGGGTCGTCCGCGACGACATGATCGACGGACTCGCCCACGAGGCAAAGGGCGTACTCGAGACGGGCCGGGTGGCTGACGGGCTGGGCTCGGTCCCGCGCCACGAGTTCGTCGACACGGACACCCCCGAGGCCGCATACGAGGATCGGGCGTTCGAGCGGCGAGGAACCACGGTTCTCGCTCCGAGTCTCGTCGCCAGACTGCTCGAGGCGCTCGACCCCGCTCCCGGCGACGAGGTGCTCGTGGTCGGCGCCGGCGTGGGGTACACCGCCGCCGTTCTCGCGGAAATCGTGGGCGACCGCAGCGTGTCCGCCATCGATCTCTCGCGACCACTCGTCATGGACGCCCGCCGGAATCTGGCGGCGGCCGGGTACGACGCGGTGCTCGTGGATCGGCGGGACGGAGCCGAGGGACTCCCCGAGTACGCGCCCTACGACGCAATCCTGATCGAGGCGGCGGCGACGGAGCCACCCGACGCGCTTCTCCGCCAGCTCGCACCGGACGGGCGACTCGTGATGCCGAAGGGAGCCCCCGAACAGGAACTCGTCGCGATCGAGGACGGCGAGGTCACCGGGCGTCACGGCCCCGTGGGGTTCAAACCCCTCCTCGTGGAGGGCGAGCAGACCGGCGGCATCGAGCGCAACCGCACGACCAGAGAGAGCCGCGAACGAGCGGCGGAACGGTCGAGCACCCAGAGCGG
Source organism: Karumarchaeum halophilus (SeqCode) (assembly GCA_042219105.1). Classification (GTDB taxonomy): domain Archaea; phylum Halobacteriota; class Halobacteria; order Halobacteriales; family Hikarchaeaceae; genus CAYSJP01. The sequence goes on from JBDGQL010000112.1 coordinate 2,525, forward strand.
CTGGGAGCGTGACTGGATCGACTGGGAGCGGGCGGAGCGGTGAGGCGTGTCGGCTGTGACCTGCTGAGGATACTCCCTACACGAAAAACAGCGAGAGAGCCCACGACTTCAGTCCTGTCTCTTACCCACATCGATATACGGGTCGACAGAAG
>JBDGQL010000270.1:0-2585 GCA_042219105.1 Karumarchaeum halophilus (SeqCode)
GTCGCGTCCTCGATGAACGGGTACGGCTTGGGGTCGCCCTCCAGAGACATCAACAGCGGGATCGCCGCCTTTCTGAGCGACCAGAGGTCGGCCTGGTCGGCGTCGGCGTAGGCCTCGACGACGTCGAACGCCGCTCCGTTTTCGACGAACCGGTCGGTAGTCGCCTCGATCGCCGCCTCGAAGTCGTCATGCAGCTCCGAGTCGTACTCCAGCATCAGGGCTGCCGCCGTGCCCTCCGGGATCGGCTCGACGTACTCGGCGTAGCCGTCGGAGCCAGCCGCCAGCCGGAACACCTCGTCGTCCATCAGCTCCACCGCGCTGACGTCGTACTCCAGGGCCACCGGCACTGCCTCCATCGCCGACGTGAGCTCCTCGAAGCAGTACAGCGCCAGCGCCGTCTCTTCGGGCACCGACACCAGTGACAGCTCGGCCTCCACGACGACCCCCAGCGTTCCCTCGGACCCGACGAACAGTTTGGCGAGGTTGATGACGCGTTCGCCCGCATCGTTCTCGTAGATCACCCGGTCGAGGTTGTAGCCCGACACCCGGCGCTTGAGTTCGGGGTAGCGGGACTCGATCTCCTCGGCGTGGTCCTCGACCAGTTGCCGAACCGTCCGGTAGATGGCGGCCTCGCGGTCGTCCCCGGCGACGATCGACTCGTACTCCGGGGAGTCCAGCACCACCTCCCGGGCGTGGATCAGCGACCCATCGGCGAGCACGGCTCGAACAGCCTCGGTGTAGGCGTCGGTGATGCCGTACCGGACCGAATGAGCCCCCGTCGAGTTGTTCCCGATGCCGCCGCCAACGGTCGCGCGATTGGAGGAGGCCGGATCGGGGGCGAACTTGAGGCCGTGCTCCGCGAGAACGTCATCGAGGTCGTCCTGGACGATGCCGGGCTGGACCCTGACGCGCTTTTCCCCGGGTCGCAGTTCGACGACGTCGTCCATGTGTCTGGAAACGTCGACGACGACACACCCGGGGCCGACTGCCTGGCCCGCCAGCGACGATCCGGTGCCGCGGGGCATGACCGGGACGTCGTGGTCGGTGGCCACCTCTACCGCCGCGCGCACGTCCGTGACGTCCTCCGGGTACACGACCCCTGCCGGCTCTGCTTGGTAAATGCTACCGTCGGTGGCGTACAGTACCCGTGCGTATTCGTCGAACGCGACGCCGCCGCGAAGCCGCGACCGGAGGTCAGCCGCGAGATCAGCGTGCTCTTCGACGGCCGGCCGGTCGAGATCAAGTTCCCGCGCTGACCACGTCGGGGTCGGATCCTTGGTAGCCATGTTCCTGCCCGGTTTCCGACGGTATTAAATCCTGTGAACAGTTCCCACGAACGGACTATACGGGTCGACAGAACTGTTGATAGAATTAGCCTCCACCGTACCCGGTGAATATCTATCAGGACTTCTGTCGACCCGTATACCGTGTGGGGGCCTGCTGACGGGGCCAAATCCACGTGATATATTGGTGGGGTGGTTCAACACCGGTGCATGCCTGATTCACGCGTGTTACACGTTTGCCTGAACGTGGCGGACGCAACGGAGTCGATCGCGTTCTACGAGGAACTTGGATTCGAGGAGTCTTGGCAGTTCACCACCGCCGACGGCGAGAGACGGAGTTCCGGATGGGCACCGGCTGGGACCACCTCGCGCTGGGCGTCGATGACGTGGACGCGACCGTCCGGGAGGTCGACCACTACGGGGTCGCCAAGGCCCCGGGCCCACAGCCCGAAGCCGGCGCGTACACGGCGTTCGTCGAGGATCCCGACGGGCACCTCGTGGAGCTGATCGAACCGCTGGAAAGGTAACAACCCCGGGCGGGTTGACCTGCGTTTTTTAAGACGAGAGTAATTCACAGGATGCCGGCCGCCTCGGCCTTCTCGACGATGTCCTGGGCCATCTTGTTTGTGGCCTCGTCGACCATCTGGCCGTCAACGGTCACGGCGCCTTTCCCCTCCGCCATGGCTTCGGCGTAGGCGTCGACGATCCGCTGGGCGCGGTCGGCGACCTCGGGGTCCGGTGCGAACACCTCGTTCGCGATCTCGATCTGGGCCGGGTGGATGGCCCACTTGCCGTCACACCCCAGCATGTTCGCGTTGCTGCAGGACGTCCGGAACCCCTCTTCGTCTTCGATGTCGGCGTAGGGGCCGTCGATGCAGGGGAGGCCAGCGGACTTGGCGGCGGCGTTGCACTCCGAGAGAGCGTAGTGCCAGTAGTGGCCGGGGTACTCGGGGAACTGGCCGATATCGAGCCCTGGCGTGCCCATCGCGGCCGAGTAGTCGCCGGGACCGAGGATGATCGAACTGAGCCGGTCGGTGGCGTGTGCGATCTCGTGAACGTTGTGCATGCCCTCGCCGTCCTCGATCTGGGGTTCGAGGCCGATCGTCCCCACCTCCAGGCCAGCGTTGACCTCCACCTGCTCGAGCAGGTTTTCGACCGTGTGGACATCGCTCGGTCCGGCCACCTTGGGGATGATGATGTCGTCGATCAGGTCGCCGACCGCGGAGACGACCTTGATGACGTCCTCGTACCACCACCTGGTGTCGATCCCGTTGATCCGGTAGGAGAGTATCTTCCCGGACC
>JBDGQL010000169.1:0-2580 GCA_042219105.1 Karumarchaeum halophilus (SeqCode)
TCGCGTATGAGATCTCTCAGGAGTTCGTCATTCCGTGTATCACCCATCAGACCGACACCGACGAGCGAACGGGAATTCTGGACCGGTTCCGGACCGGCGACTACTCGATGCTAACGACGTCGCAGGTGCTGGACGAGGGAATCGACGTACCCGCAGCCAACGTCGGAATCATTCTCTCGGGAACTGCCTCGAAACGCCAGTACGCCCAGCGGCTGGGCCGGATTCTCCGACGGACTGACGACCGCCAGCCTGCACGACTCTACGAAATTATCGCTGCGGACACGATGGAGACGTACGTCTCTCAGCACCGCCGCGACGGGGTGACCGCCAGTGCTGACGGCTGATCTCGCACGCTCGCGGACGGTAGACGGCGAGATTCGCCCGCTGTTCATCGACATCTCGGAACCGTGCCACCGGGAGACGGCATCCGAACTGATCGAGCTATTCGAGACGCATCTCGGCGAGCCGAAAGGCGACCTCGACGATGCCATCGACGAGTTGACCGTCGCAGATACTGACTACAAGATCGTTCGGGGACTGGCGAAACTGCTCAGAGACGAGTGTGAGTTCGAGGTGCAGGCAGCCGCGAATCCCCGCGAGATTCGCCAGCGGCTGTTCGAGAAGGCCAACGACCGGTACCCGATCGTTCGCCAGCCGACGCTGGGCGAGGACACGCAGAAACTAGAGGTTTACAGCGCGGTCGCCGACGAACTGGGCATTTCCCTGGAGGAGTGCTTCCGCGGAATGTACGCGGATCTGGACGACAACAAGCGACTCGTTCGATTCGGGGATCGGACTGTCGACGGATACAGCGACAGTAGTGAGACGGCGACAACGACGAAACTGACTGGCAACAGCAAACGGGAGTACGATCAGGCCGAGCAAACCGTCGACTGGCTGCTGGCTCGCTACAACCTGGCGCTGGCCCAGGCCGTACTGTACGACGCCTCGGAGATGCGCATCCGCGTCTGGGATAACTTCGGAACGGTGTTCAGCTACATGAAACTGTTCGGACTGATGCACCGGATATATCCAACCGATGCCGATGGGGCTCGTGTGGCCAGCACGGATCTGGCAACAGGCTACGAGGCCGTGCTCGATGGCCCGGTGTCGCTGTTTCGAAAATCACGGAAGTACGGCATTCGGATGGCGAACTTCCTGCCGGCCCTGCCACTCTGTGATCGCTGGGAGATGAACGCCGACATTCTCGTCGACGACTCGACCGGCGAGACCAACCGGTTCACGCTTGATCACACGGACGGACTCGTCTCACACTACAGTCCTGGCCGACAGTACGACAGCGACATCGAACGAACGCTCTCCGAGAAGTGGGAACGGACGAACACAGAGTGGGACCTCCAGCGAGAAAAAGACATTTTCGACCTCGGCGCGGAGGTGATGATCCCCGATTTTGCCGTCGAACATCCCGATGGCCGACGGGCAATTATCGAGGTTATCGGCTTCTGGACGCCCGAGTATCTGGAGTCAAAGCTTGCGAAGATTCGACAGGTGGACGCTGATAATCTGATACTGGCAGTCTCAGAGCGTCTCGACTGTGCCGACGAGGACTTCGGGGACGCTGCTGATCGCGTGCTGTGGTTCAAAACCGGGATTCACGTCTACGATGTGGTCGACCTGGTCGAGGAGTACGCGTCTTCTACCGAGTCCGTGCATTCGTGACCGACACGTTCATTCCTCCCTGTGTCAAACCGGGACGTATGCGGGTTCGCGACTGGCAGGACATCGTCTCGGACGTAGTCGAGAGCGACGCCGACCCGGAAGGATGGCGGGCCGTTGCGGGCGACCGCCGGCGTGGCGTCGGCGAGGATATGTACCTCGGCCACCCCAGCGCCGGGGTGTTCCTCCTGAAGACCTACGCGAAAAACCCCTTCGAGGTGAAAGGCGTCGGAACACAGGTCGCACGAAAGGTCGACGACGAGATCGGGTCGTACCTCCCCGATCGAGATTCGGGCGGGCGCTTCGGCGTACAACAGGCCCCCGAGGACGAGGACGACGCAGAGGAGAAGGCGCGCCGTCTCGAACAGACGCTGAAAGCCCACGGCGACGCCCCTACGACGCCGGATGACCTGTTCACGGACGTGATGGACGCGCTCGACTCCCCCGCCCACGGTCCGATGGAGTACGAGAACCGGAATCGCCCCGTCGGTCTGGAGGACATGTCGAGTACCTTCGAGGAGGCGGAGGAAGTCCTCGACGCAGAACTCGAAGACATCGTACGCGACGACGACGTCGGCCGGGGCTTTCGGTAATGCAGCCGCGCCGTCGAGGGCGCGACACGGAGTTCGTCACCCCGCGACTCGCCTACGGGTTCGTTGCTCTCGTCGGTGGCTCCGCGGGACTCATGGCCGGGTTCGTCGGCGCGACGCTCGCGGAGACCGCCGGCGTCTCGGCGCTCGGAGTCGGCGTCGGCCTCACCCTTCTGGTCGCGATGGGGATCACGCCCTGGTCGGACGACTGATATACACCCGGACGTGACTCCGTTATACACCCGGACGTGACTCTGTTAAGCGCCACGACACCAGATCAATGCGTTCGACTCGTGATACCCTGGGTTTGTGA
>JBDGQL010000037.1:0-2576 GCA_042219105.1 Karumarchaeum halophilus (SeqCode)
CTCCACCGTACCCGGCGAATATCTATCAGGACTTCTGTCGACCCGTATATCACTCTACTGCCTGTCGGAACGGAATCATCGGCCAGTCACCCATGCTGAGTGGTTCTCTGGTTTCGACCTGAAATCTCGGGAGCTTTTCAGTCCCCCCGGCGTAGGGTCCTCCTCCCTCTACACCCAGCGTGTAACAGTGCTCTAGTACGAGCAGGTCCGCGGAATCTTCAACGTCATTAACGAACTCCGGAGGCTCAAACTCCTGATCGTGGTTCTCCGCTTCAATAACCTCGTTAACCCTGAACAGCATCTTTTCATCCACCAGTGCGAGGTAGTACTTTCCCGGTTCTGCCCGGCGTGAGTCTGCCTCGACGAGATGCGTTCTATCAAACCAGATGTGCTCCGGATTTCCACGGATGCGAATCAACTCCGGATTCTCACAGTGAACTGCTTGCCTATCCTCGCCGTCATCTGCGAGCGTCTCCATCGCCCCATCCGGTGACAATATGAGTACCGGTGGATTCGTTACCATCTCACATCTCACGTATCATCCCCCGTCATATTATTTTTTCTTTATCTCCAAATTGTGGGTCTTTTTTATACTCCTGGATAGAACGTTTGATACTCATCCGTCCGGGTTCATCCTCTGGTTTTATTTACGTAGAATATGTCAGGTATTACCATGTCCACGTTCGGACTCGAAGACGGTGTCGCTGATACTGTCGGCCACGACTCGATAGGGATATACTGTCGGACAGAGACATTGATAATCGAACCCCCAGGACGGGGGGCCTTCGAATTATCAATACTTCTGTCCGACAGTATATTCGACGCCCAGGGATGGCGAATTCCTCCACGAACGTGTGATCGACAGTATGAGGTGACCGGAAATGACTGACTCGGCTGGGAAGGCCGTCGAGATACTTCTCGCGGAGGACAACCCTGGGGATGTGAAGTTGACACAGAAGGCTCTCGAAGAAGGAAACATAGCCAACAATCTGCATGTTGTCAACGATGGCGTCGAAGCACTCCGATTCCTGAACCAGGAGGGGGAGCACACTGATGAGCCACGCCCCGACATCATCTTACTGGACCTGAACATGCCGAGAAAGGACGGCCAGGAGGTGTTGGAGGAACTCAAAGATGACGATGATCTCGGACGTATCCCCGTCGTGGTCCTGACGAGTTCGGAATCCGAGGAAGATATCATAAAATCGTATGACCTCAACGCCAACGCGTACATGACAAAGCCGGTCGATTTCGACGGCTTCGTCAACATTGTTAATCGGCTCGAGGAGTTCTGGATCAGAGTTGTCAAGCTACCGCCAAAATAACCATGATTAACGAACCCAGCGAGGAACTGAATCTTCTGCTGGTCGAGGACAATCCGGGAGATGCGAGGCTGTTCAAGCACCATCTCAACACGGAGCGGACAGATGCCTTCCCGTCGCCGGAGGTAACCCACGTCGAGACGCTAGAGGCCGGGTTCGAGAGACTCGCGAGTAAGGAGTTCGACCTGGTGTTGCTCGATTTGGGGTTACCGGAGAGCAGTGGGCTGGATACGCTGGAGAGATACACGGAAACCATCGACGAAAACGAACGTATCGACCCAGTGCCAGTGATCGTGCTGACGGGATTGAAAGACGACGAGACCTCTCTCGTAGCGGTCGAACACGGGGCGCAGGATTACATCGTGAAGGACAATCTCAACATAAATGTTCTCAACCGAGCGGTCCGCCACGCTATCGAGCGCTACCGGCAAGAGCAGACGTTGCGAGAGCAGAATCGACGACTCGAAAAGTTCGCGAGCGTGGTCAGTCACGATCTACGCAGTCCACTATCTGTTGCAGGTGGGCGCGCTACACTCGCCCAGAAGCAATGCGCAGCAGGCAAAAGCGCAGAGGAACATTTTGAGATCCTCCAGGAATCCCTCGACCGGATGGACGAACTGATAGATGATCTGTTGACCATGACCAGGACAGGTCAGATCATCGAAACTGTCGAGTCAGTTTCTCTCTCCGGAGCGGTTGCAAAAAGCTGGGAGGAAGCGTCGACGGGGGAAGCAACGCTCGATTTGCAGATACCCGAGGACACAACAGTTGAGGCGGATCCCAATCACCTGCGGCGTGTCCTCATGAACCTGATACGGAATTCCGTCGAGCACAACGACCCGCCTCTGACGGTCCGGGTCGGGGTGGCCGAAGGGACAGAGGGGCCCGAATCGGCGGAGTCTCCGGCAGGTTTTTTCCTCGAAGACGACGGCACGGGTATTCCCGACGACGAACGCGACGACGTGTTCGATTACGGACACACCCTGAGCGGTGACGGAACCGGGTACGGACTCTCCATCGTGGCCGATATCGTGGACGCTCACGGTTGGGATATCAGCCTTTCGGACAGTGCTGCTGGCGGTGCACGATTCGAGATTCGAACGGACGGTGACCTGTCGTGAGCCACTGGAACAGGGGTGACGGGAGCGCCATGACTCTTGCATGACTGATGATGAGGACAGCGACGGAGACGACGGGACGACATACGGGTCGACAGAAGTCCTGATAGATATTCGCCGGGTACGGTGGAGGCTA
>JBDGQL010000278.1:0-2551 GCA_042219105.1 Karumarchaeum halophilus (SeqCode)
GGAATTCGACACCCCGGGGTGGCGAATATCTCCATCGAGTCACAGCCGACAGTATCAGTATCACTCCTCGTCCGTCGGGACGACCGGGTCGATACCAAGGGAGTCCAGAAGCGAGGGGACGTCAGCCGCCTCCTCGATGCGGTCCGCGACGTTCTCGCGTGCCCTGATGTCGTCCGTCGTCGCGGCGTACGTCCGGAGGTACTCGGCACGCGTGTGTGTCTCGAAGGCGTGTCTGATCGCAAAAAATCCGGCAGGGACGGACTGGCCACACACTTCACACGTGGTGACGTCGTGGTCCTCAGCCTGGTGCTGGATCAGTCGTCCAGCGGACCCGAACTGGGCGCCACATCGCTCGACCGCACACCGCCACCCTGCCATCGGTGGCGACAGTACGCGACCTGTTTATAAAACCCTTTGCACACTCCCTACCGAGATATAGACCCGGTGCCGGGGCGCGAACGCAATCCATATTTCCCCGCCAGCGGAACGCGGGGGCGTGACCGGCGCGCCAGCGCGAGTCGACCTCCACGTGAAAGTGCTCACGAAGCGCGTCGTCGACCGGGCGAAAGCGCGTGGCCTCGACGCGGTCGTGTACGCCCCACACTTCCGGCGACTCCCGGAGATTCGCGAGCGCGCCGCGCGGTTCTCCGAAGCGGAACTGACCGTGATTCCCGCTCGCGAGGTGTTCACCGGCTCCTGGCAAAACCGGAAACACGTCCTTGGAATCGGCTTAGAGGAGCCGATCCCGGACTTCATAACCCTCGACGGTGCGATCGAGGAACTCACCAGGCAGGAGGCTGCGATCCTCGTTCCCCACCCGACGTTCCTGACGGTGAGTCTCTCGGCAGCGGACCTTCGTGCCCGCCGCGATCGGATTCACGCGGTGGAGACGTACAACCCAAAACACTGGCCCCACCACAACAGGCGTGCGCGAGCCCTCCAGGGTGAACTCGGGATCCCCGCCTTCACCTCCTCTTACGCCCATCTCGGGGCAACGGTGGGGGAGTCCTGGACCGTTTTCCCCGGCCTCGATCCGACCGAGGCGGCGTTACGGAGCGCCCTCCGGTCGGGCCATCCCCGGTCCGTCGAGCGACGCCGCGGTGCCGGACACCAGCTCCACTGTGCGCTTGAGTTCGGACATCTATGCGTCGAGAACACCTGGAAGAAGTTCGATCGTGTTCTCCTTTCCGGGCCGGAGGCGACCCATCCCGGTCGCCCGGCTTACAGGGGTCGGTTTGACGACGTGCGGGTCGACACGACGTGAGAACTGATAATGATTACTCTCGTTTCTTGCCGCCGATCGCGGTCAACGGGTGTGGGGATCGGCGGTAAACAGTCGTTACTTCCCGAACGAGCCGAGAGAGTACTGCCTGAACGCCACGAAACAGTCAATTTATGTATAATTTGACGGTCAGTCTCGGCTGCTACCGCGGAGTAGATCAAAGCAGTTCCAACTCATCGCTCCGGACAGACAATACCAACCGAAATTTGTGTGAATAGGTCCAGGACATCTTGAGAGCAGTCATTATGAGGGGTCTCCCGGCGGCGCCGGTACTCCGTCCCTGATAAAAACAAGAGATTTAAGAACTCTCCGCTCGACAGTGTGTGTATGAACAAGCATTTCGAAGACACGCGGTACTACCTGAAGCGAGCGGCGGAGACGGCAAAGCGGGGCGTGACGGAGGAGATCGAACCGGTCCGCGAGCGAGTCAAGGAAGTCACCGGACAGGAAGAGGAGGACGTCGAGCCGAGCCGCGTCGACGAACTCCGAAACGAGCTCGAGGAACTGGAAGAGAAAGCCGAGGGAGAGGCCAAGTCCGCGATCGGCGACGCCCGAGAGAAACTCAAGGCATACCGCGAGTCGTAGGCCGGCGGTGATTTCTCCTCAAGCAAGACAACGCTTAATAGCGACCGCTAAGAAGAGACGAATGCGGGTCGGTGGTCTAGACCGGTTATGACGGCTCCTTCACACGGAGCAGGTCGCAGGTTCAATTCCTGCCCGACCCATCCTTCGGCGAGGAGCGAAGAATGCAGTCGGACGGAGTTAAACCAGGGAGCGAGAGGTGAGTGAGGTCCAATGACCGATTGATAGAATTCGCCTCCCCATACCCTGGCGAATATCTATCAGAGCTTCTGTCAACCCGTATAGTCAGTCGTATTTATAGTTTTGTTTATATATTCTATTCATCAACTGATCAGGAGTTTAAAACTCCCTTCGGTCCGGGTGGCAAAGTACGTACGAACGTACAGCCAGCAGTATTACTGCCGTCTCGCGATCCATCCTAACACGAGCGGCTCGGAAACGAGTGCGAACGCGGCCATCACGTACAGCACCAACCGCATGGTCCCATCGGCGGTGAAAAACGCCACTGCTACAATCGAACCGCCACTGAGAAGTCCGGCCGCCCACCGGACAACGGGGATCTCGATCACATTCATATCCTCGGGGAATACCTGTCGCGTGTTTATATATACACCCGGACGTGACTCTGTTAAGCGCCACGACACCAGATCAATGCGTTCGGCTCGTGATACCCTGGGTTTGTGATAA
>JBDGQL010000272.1:0-2512 GCA_042219105.1 Karumarchaeum halophilus (SeqCode)
GTCGCGGAGATCAAGTCCATGATCCCCCGGTACACCCGCCTCCAGCGCGTCCAGCGTGACATCCCCGCGGGCTTCATCGAGGGCGGCGTGCAGAAGTCGAACCTCCGCCAGCTTGCCCGCCGGCGCATGGACGAACACGGCTGGACCTGCGAGTGCATCAGGTGTCGCGAGGTCGGCATGAACGACGAGGATCCGGGGGCGGTGACTATGGACGTCCTCGCGTACGAGGCCGCCGGCGGCCGGGAGCATTTCATCTCCGTCGAGGACCGCGAGCAGGATCTGCTGGTGGGATTCTGCCGGCTCCGGTTCCCAGGAGAGCCTGTCCGCCGGGAGCTGGAGGGCGCCGCGCTCGTCAGGGAGCTTCACGTGTACGGCAGCGAGGTGTCGATCGGCGAAAACGACGCAGCCGGAATCAACAACACAGAGGCCGCGGGCGGGAAGGGCGGCGGCGGCCACCAGCACCAGGGGTACGGCCGCCGGCTGATGAACCGCGCCGAGGCTCTCGCACGCGAGGCGGGCTATGGGAAGCTGGCGGTCATCGCCGGAATCGGCGCCCGCGAGTACTACCGCGAGAAACTGGGGTACCGCCAGGACGGCCCGTACGTCTCGAAGCGCCTTTGACCGTTCCGGATCCGCCAGTCACGCGTACACGTTCGAGTCGGGATAGAAACCGCTCCAGGCGAACCACATCGCGTCGAACGCGTAGACGCGTTCAAGCGGGAGCGAGTCCGGGTCGTACTCCGATCCGTCGACACGGGGTCGATCGTCCTCGAAAGTCACGTTCGCCCCCTCAGGATTGCGGTAGGCGTAGGCCGTATCGAGGCGCGGGTCGTACACCGCGACGATGGGATCACCACCGAGCATCCCTGAAATCGCCCCCTTCTCGCGGAGCGCGTCCTTCAGGAACGCCGCCGCGCCGTCGTCGGTCCGCGTCCCAATGAACACGCGCTTCTGTCCGAACCGATCGTCGGGGTTGAGTCGCGGAAAGTTCGTCGATCCGCCCGCGTAGTAGCCACCCCTGGGGTTGTAGCTTCCGTAGGGATCGGAGCCGTAATCCCGCGCGTATCCGGTGTCTCTCGACAGGACGCGGGTGTCGGGGTGTAACTCGCGCCACTGTCCCCAGGTGGTCCAGAGGAGCCGGAACTCCCGCAGCGAGGCGTCGGGGGGCGAATCGTTCCAGGGGCCCGGAATCGACGAGGCGAGTACCTGCGGCCACCAGGTCTCCGTGCCCCGGTCGTACATGATGAGGTTGTTGTTGATGAGGCGGCCGGAGACGCCGAAGGTCGTCTCGCCACGCTGAAACCCGATCGCCGTTCCGGTTAACGGACAGTACGTCACGCTCACCGGCTCACCCGCGGCCGTGTCGTTACAGATCTCGTGGTGGACGAGGATCGACTGGGGGTAGGCTTTCGCGACGCCGTCGCGGGTGAGGCCGAACACGACATCGCCATCGGAGAGGTTCGAAGCGTCGCCGGGGTCAACGAACGACGGCTCGTCGATCGAGGGGATTCCGTCCTTTGGTGGGCCCCCGGAAATCGCCTCCGAACGGAGCGCCTGGGGCTCCCCCGGCTGGGGAAGGCGACCGTCCCGGAGCGGCGGCGAAATGCCCGAAGGGGTCTCCTCACCGCCGACTCCGGAGAGCGCCGAGCCCGAACAGCCCGCGAGTGCCGTGATCCCGGCGGTGGCGACGAACGCGCGGCGTGTCATGTCCATACGGATACAAACGTCGACACGAACTAAACGTTGTACTGTTTGTGTACTCCCGGTGCACAGTCGGCCGCGCGGAGGATGTCACACCGGCGAGCCCGCCTCGTCGACGAGCGCCGGATCGATCTGGCGGCCGACCAGCAGCAGGCTCCCGACGAGGAGAACGGCGGCGAGGGGAAGCAGGAACTCGAACACACCCGGCGCGAAGATCCCGGTCGCCTGAACGCCCAGAACGATCACCAGGATCGGACCACAACAGGCCGATCCCGACAGAATGGCCGGGATGCCGGCGAGCAAGCCGGCGGAGGTCGTCCCGATGCCACAGGCGGCAGGCTGTCGCCACGCCAGATACGTGATCGCCAGGTTCACTCCGACGAGCACGCCGAGGCCGATCCCGATCACCGTGTTCAGCGAGAATAGATACGTGAAAAACTCCGTCCGGACCAGAACGACCGGCTCGAAGTTGACGGCGCTGGTCGAGGGCTGGAGGAGTTTCGCCAGGGGGTCCCTCGCGACCCGCACGCCGTACCCGAACCCACCGAGGCGGAGTTCCTGGACGGTAAAAAGGTAGCCGATGGTGTACACGGAGGCGACGAGGCCGAACACGGAAAGGGAGTCCCGGCGCCCGAGTGCGGTCGCGATGGCAAATCGCGTCCGGCCGATGATGCTCGTCGTCTCTGCCGATCCCACGCTCGCCGAGCCGGCATCCGGTGTGTGGTCACTCATGGATCGTCGAGTCGGGGTAGAAGCCGCTCCAGGCGAACCACATCGCGTCGAACGCGTAGACGCGTTCAAGCGGGAGCGA
>JBDGQL010000164.1:0-2342 GCA_042219105.1 Karumarchaeum halophilus (SeqCode)
CGTTGAGGGCGCTGTCCTGTAGAGGTCCGCCGGTTCAAATCCGGTCCCACGCATTTTCCGGCTCGAACAAACGTGAGAGCCGTGAAAATCGACGGTGGATTTGAACCCCGGGAGTCGCAGCCCGCGCAGCGAAGCGAGCAGGAACGTCTCCACCCGGTTCAAATCCGGTCCCACGCATACCAATCCTACCGCCGTCACCCATTTTTCAGGACCGATAGGAGAGACTACAGATAGACCTACCAATCGGCCTAAAACGCTGTGACGTTAGCTTAAACGGCGATTTGGACCCTGGACAGAGTATCCCAGTGGTGCCAAAATCGCATGACGAAAAACAAAATGTTCGACCGCGAGCGGTATAGCGAGCGGTATATTGACCGGGTAGAAGACCTCTAGAACTGATAGGTGGGCGACTGTCGAGACGCCCTCAATCAGATGGGCTAATACTGTCGGCTATAACTTCGTGAGCAATTCCGCCACGACGGGGTGGCGAAACTGCTCACGTGATTATGGCCGATATACACCCGGACGTGATTTGTTTGAGCCGTGCCGTCACAAACCCAGGGTATCACGAGCCGAACGCATTGGTCTGGTGTCGTGGCGCGTAACAGAGTCACGTCCGGGTGTATAGTATACGGCTCGACAGAAGTCCTGATAGATATTCGAGGGTCTTGGTTTCGGGGTGTTGTTTGCGTTGGCAGACGACTGCGCTACCAGGGAGGTCGGTAGCGCAGTCGACGGCCGTCAACAATCCGTAGCCGTAGTACGGTTCGTCTTCGATGTCGTCCCACCCCAACGAACCATCAGGATCATCTTCTGAGCAGGGAAGATCGGTTGCGTCAAGCCCGAAGGTGTCGCCGTAGATACCAAGCTGATCAGGTTTTGAGCCGATCTCTGATGGCTCGGTAGTTGAAGATGTTATCGGCGACACAGAGGAGGAGGCCCTTGAGCATGCTGGAACGATCGTACTTGGGATTGCGACCCCGGCCGTTGTCCATCCAGTCGTCAAGGAATGTGAAATCAAGCGCCGCGAGAATAAGACTCGCGGACCGAGGGGGCAATTTCGAAACGTGGGTCGGGACAGTTGCGCTGGATCCTCACGCAGTGTACGAACGTCGCAGTACATTCGTGTGAGGACGAGTACTTGGGTCGGTTCTACGATCGGTTGGCTGGAGAGAAACCGAGGAAGAAAGCACTGGTCGCGACAGCTCGGAAGATGCTCGTTTCGATCTATACGGGTCGACAGAACTGTTGATAGAATTAGCCTCCACCGTCCCCGGCGAATATCTATCAGGACTTCTGTCGACCCGTATACCACATGCTCGACCGAGGGGAGGGGTACGATCCACCGGGGGTGAGTGCATAAACCAGAAGGGCTGAGGGCCACCCGACGGGGGCCCTCGAGGGCGAGCGTGGGAACAGAGAGCACCAGCTACAGCAGTCACGTGTCCTCCGCCTGCCGGACGATCAGCGATCAATCGGATCGCCGTGTGGCGGTTTGTCGTCAACAGAGGTCAGTCAGCTGAGAGGATCCAAAACAAATATATCGCACCCGGTGGTTTGATCGGTCAGCAGCGTTTCCATAGGTGTTCACCGCCGATCGCCGCCAACGGGCGTGGCGATCGGCGGTAAGAGACGAGAGTAACCATTCTGAGAGACCGGAGAATGGGAAGAAATTTTAGCCGCCTGCAAATACGTTGAATCAACATGACCGATACAGAGGAGCTCGAACTTGGCGACTCCGTGATCGATCGAGAAGATGACGATCCCAGCGAGGCGATCGTGATCTGGCGGCCGGAAGACAGAACCATCACCGACTGGGAGTACGAGAAAGAAGGAGAGACACTCACTACTGCGGAGGAAAACCCGGGGTATGCCGAGGATGAACAGCTGGTCGTCGTTGCCTACCGCAACACGCTGGATAACTATTGGCCAGCATGGGAAGAAACTGATCCCGAAGAGCTGTACGAAGGCACCAGTCAACGCGACATCAACCAGTACGGATTCCCGCGAGACCGACTCCGAGCAATCGAGCCCGGTGAACTGGAGGCGCAGTGGCTCGACGGGCTTGCCGACCGGTTAGCAGACGCCGGGTGGGATGTAACGCGCGAGCCAACCGAACTGGTCGTCGAACAGTTCGGCGAACAGTACCGGATCACAGCAGACGCTTCTGTTGAGGGAGAGGGTAACTACCAGACGCCACTGGAAACACTCGTCGAGAACTATCGGAGCTGACCCTCTTTACACCCGGACGTGACTCCGTTATGCGCCACGACACCAGATCAATTCTTTCGGCTCGTGATACCCTGGGTTTGTGACGGCACGGCTTGCACAAATCACGTCCG
>JBDGQL010000275.1:0-2224 GCA_042219105.1 Karumarchaeum halophilus (SeqCode)
TCGGTCCTCCTGGTCGTCGGCTCCAGCGAGGTTCTCCGTCTCGGCAGGGTCGTTCTCGATGTCGAACAGTTGCGTGTGACGGCTGTCGTCGACGTAGTTCTCGATGAGCTTGTACCGGTCCGTTCGAACGGCCCGCTGGGTGTCGGAGTACGCGGAGAAGACGGACTCACGAGGGCCATCAGCATCCTCGGTGATCGTCCGGGACAGGCTCTCGCCGTCGAGCGTCTCGGGCGGTTCGATTCCCGCGAGGTCGGCGAGCGTCGGATACAGGTCGTGGTGATAACTGAACGCGTCGCGGCGTGTGTCTGCAGGGACGCCGGGACCGCTAAAAACCAGGGGCACGTGGACGCTGTGGTCGTACACGTTCTGTTTGCCCAGCAGTCCGTGCTGACCGACTGCGAGGCCGTGGTCGGCAGTGAACACGACGATCGTGTTCTCTCTCTGACCGGTCCGCGACAACGTGTCGAGTATCCGGCCGATCTGGGCGTCGAGATGCGTTACCATCGCGTAGTAGTCAGCGATGTGTCGGCGTATTTCGTCCGGATCCCGGGGGTGGGTCGCCAGCGTCTCGTCTCGGCCGTAGAGATGACCGTTGTCGAAGGGATGTTCTTCCCGAAAGTTCTCCGGCAACTCGATCTCCCGGGGGTCGTACAGTGAGTGATACTCTCCGGGGGCCGTTCGAGGATCGTGGGGCGCCATGAATGCGGTGTACGCGAAAAACGGGCGGTCGTCGCAGCGGTGGTGCTCCCGAAGGAACCGGTTTGCCGTCTCCGCGAACAGTTCGCTGGAGTGCGTTCCCGATGCGTACCGCTCGTAGGTCTGGCGGGCCGGTTGCGGACCCCTGTTGTCTCCGGGTACCTTGCGGTGGGGTTGGTCGACGGGATACTCCTCCAGTGGGTGACGGTCGGTAACCGGCACGTTCCAGTGGTTTCCCATCCCGCGAAAGAAGATGTTCTCTCCCTCGTCGTAGCAGCGGTTGAACGCCTCCTCACCGTTGTGCCACTTGCCAGTCCCGAACGTCCGGTAGCCGTTCTCTCCGAAGAGCTCGGGGAGTGTGGGATGATCGGTCGTCATTCCTCCGGGTCCGTCGAGGTGAAACAGCGACCGGCCGCTGTGGATCATCGACCGCGCAGGGACACAGACAGCACCGTGTTCGGATCCCATGTTGTGGGCACGAGTGAAGGCACATCCCGAGCCGACGAGCCGGTCGAGGTTCGGCGTGGCAACGGGGGTCTGACCCAGGGAGCCGATCATGTCGAACCGCTGGTCGTCCGCGACGAGCATCAATACGTTCGGCCGTTCGGCTCGTTCCATGAGCTATCCAATAATAGACATGTATAAAACGTTTCGGACGACGTAGAGGGGAACGGCGGTACACCGGACACGAACGGGGTATCGGAGATATTATTTACGCGCCCGCAAAGTGAAACTCATGCATCACTTGATACGGACGGACCTCGAGGCTGTCGTGGGGGTCGACTCGTTTACACAGACGCGGTCAGGCGATGCCACGAAAGCAAAAAAGGACGCGGCGATGGAACAACTCGCCCGCGAAGTCAACGCCTGTATCGAGGGAATTCGGAGCGTGGACCCCGGTGCGACCATCTCCGTCTGGGACCAGCACGGGTCGGGCGGCCTCTACCGGGACGACATAGAGGGGGCGACCTACAAGCGCGAGGGCGACTCCATCGGCGAGTACAACGACGCGGACGCGAAGTACGACGTCGGCCAGCACGCGATGGCCGGAACGGTCAACGCTCCCCTCCGGCACACGTACTCCTCGCGGGACGTCGACTACTACAAGCTCAACGGTACGTTCATCGGAGAGTTCGGTGCTCGGGCGCTCCTGGCGGGCGAGCGCGACCTTCCGACGGTGTTTCTCTCCGGGGACGACAAGGCCTGCCACGAGGCGGAGATGTTCGTCCCGGAGATCGAGACGGTGACGACGAAGTTCGGTGCCGGCGAGGAAGCCGCCACCCATCGAGACGTCGAAACCGTCCTCGCGGAGATCCGCGAGACCGCCGCCGAGGCAGCGACACGGCACGACGAGATTCCGCCATTCACCGGGTTCGAACCCCCATACGAGTTGATCATCCGATATTACGACCCTCTCGACGACGAGCCCACACTGGAGGAGGAGAACGTCGAGCGAATCGACCCCCGGACGATCGCTATCCGCGGTGACGCCCTCATGGACGTGCACGGCGCCGAAGGTCGGTTGTGA
>JBDGQL010000067.1:0-2189 GCA_042219105.1 Karumarchaeum halophilus (SeqCode)
TAGCCTCCACCGTACCCGGCGAATATCTATCAGGACTTCTGTCGACCCGTATACGGACTGGTGGACGTGTTTGGCGGCGATCGGCGGTAAGAGACGAGAGTAGTCATTACGAGGCGAGGGCGAAACTGGTAAGCCCCCGCCAGTAGACTTCCCGTCCATGAAGGAGTACAAGATGCGCCGCGGCGAGTATCTGGAAGAGCGGATTCCCGACCTGGAGGAGAGCATCGAGGAGTACTTCGGGCCGGTGACCGGCACTACCGAGTACGAGGGAAGCGACCTGTTCGTGATCGATGAGCCGGACAACCCCGTCTTCGAGCGGATCATCGTCGGCGCGGTCGTCTACAGCAACAAGAAGGATCGGCTCGCGGTCGAGTTCGCGGAACGCGATCCGACAGAACTCGGTCCGTCCGAACTGGAAGCGGCCGAGGAAGCCGTCTCGCTGAAAAACGAGTTCCTGCTGGAGGCGACCGGTCGCGACGCCAAGTCCAGGCGCGACTCGATGAAACGGTCCGTCGAGGACGAGTCGCCGGACATCTAACATCTCCATCGAGTCACAGCCGACAGTATCAGCGGGTCCGACCGAGTTTGCGCCGGCTGATCGAAACGCCTGCCGGCGCGACGATGAGCTGATCGTCGCCCTTCTGGACGATGTCTCCACCCACCTCCTGGGCGACCTGCCGGAGCTCGTCGGTAATGTGCTCTGCCGTCGCGTCCTCGGTACGCAGGCGCGTGATGTCCGCGATTACGAGCTCGCCGTCGTACACCGCGTCCTTGATATCGATGACATCTTCGTGATCGCTGATCTCCGCGACGTGGACCTGCATTCCCGTTCCCTCCGGCGCGGTTACGTCGTCGGCGTCGAGTTCAACGTACTCTCCAGTTCCCGAGTTCCCACCGAGGATCGTTTCCATGAATCCCATATCAATCGTGTACGCGACCCGAACGGCAATAGTTCTTGCCCTCCGTCTGACGCGGAGACTCATCCGCGAGCCGCAACGCGCACCGTTGCCACGGATTTTTCACCGTCGTCACCCTCGGATTTCACATGACCTTCAGCATCTGCGTGCGCGAGACGTACGAAACCCCGGAGGGCGACGCCGAGACCCGCTTTGGCGTCGCGGTGACGACTCGACTGCCCGGCGTCGGGACGCTGTGTCCGTTCGCCAACGAACACGGCGCGGTCGCGACCCAGAGCCTCGTCAACGTCGACCTGGGTCGCACGGGCGTGGCGTACCTCGCCGACGGGTTGGCTATCGAGGACGCGCTTTCGGCCCTGCTCAACGCCGACGAGGGCTCGGCGAACCGCCAGCTCCACGGCGTCGATCGGGAGGGGGAGTTCGCCTTCTCGGGGGAGGACTGCAAGCCGTGGTACGGCCACCGGGTCGGGGAGAACTACACCGTTGCCGGCAACCTCCTGACGGGCGAGGACGTCATCGCGGAGACGGCAGCGGCATACGAGGACAGCGCCGCAGACGGGACCGACGTCGAGGTGGACGCCCCGCTCGCGGAGCGCCTGGTCGACGCCCTCGCGGCAGGGCACGCGGCCGGCGGTGACAAACGCGAGGAGTTACGCGTCCAGAGCGCCGCCCTGCTCGTGTGTACCACGGAGGACCGCGAGTCCGATCCCTTCCACGATGACCTGCGGGTCGACGCGACGGAGACCCCGGTCGCCGATCTCCGGGAGACGTACGAACTCGCCCGAGCGGGGTACGAGACGGCACTCGAACGTGCCGAGGACGAGGAGCAGGCGGAGGGCAACTGGGAGGACACGGCGGATGGGTGATGCTGATACTGTCGGCTGTGACTCGATGGAGATATTCGCCACCCCGGGGTGGCGAATTCCTCCACGAACTTACAGCCGACAGTATGACTGACCACCGATCCCGCCCGCCCGGGGGCAGGAGTAGCTTTATGAGAACTCGGGAGCGTCTTCCACGCACTATGGTGGAGTATCACATCGTCCCCAGCGGGAACATGTGGCGACTTCAGAAGAAAGGCGGGACGGTCGTCAGCAACCATCGCAAGAAACGGCCCGCCGTGAAAAAGGGACGGAAGGTGCGGGGGGAAAACGACGCGTTGATTATTCACCGTTCGGATGGAACCGTCCAGGAACGAGTCGGGTAGCCGGGGAGGTTGTCATAATGTCTGTTGTAGCTGTTTACCGGTGATCGCCACCCCCGGTGGCGGCG
>JBDGQL010000202.1:0-2179 GCA_042219105.1 Karumarchaeum halophilus (SeqCode)
CTCCGGTGCTCGTTGAGGAAGGGGGATTAGCGCCCTGCACCGCAGAAGCTAAAACGTTGAACGCGTCCTCCAGAAGCAGTTCCTCGACGTTCGTGCTGAGGGCGGCCACGAAAATGAGTCCATAGGCGACGACGAACCACTTCGATCGTTCCCGGTAGTGGAACGCGATCGGTACCGCACCGATGACCGCAACGATTAGCACAGCTATCTCCAGCGGACCGAGCGCGCTATGGAATGACATGAACGTGGTAGAGAGACTCCGATCATAATGGTTCCCCCCTATGTATCAGGAGTGATAATCGGTCAGTCGCAGGCCAGTACCTCCGGAGCGGCAGGTTCTTGACCCGAGCGCGACGAGGGGATTTTATGCCACAGCCACCACGTGTCGTCGCGCTGTGTGGCAGCCTGCGCGACGGAAGTCACACGCGAACCGCGCTTGAGGCAGCACTCGCCGCCGCGGAGGGCCGCGGTGCACGAACCGAACTGATCGACCTCCGAGAACTCGATATCCCCGTGTACGACGCCGACACCGGAACCGTCGGCGACGCTGGGGAACTCACGCAGCGAGTGCGGGAGGCCGACGCGATCCTTCTGGGGACGCCAATGTATCACGGCTCCTACTCCTCGCCGCTGAAGACGGCGCTGGATTACTGTGGGTTCGACGAGTTCGAAGACAAGACGGTGGGGCTACTCGCCGTCTCCGGTGGAAGCTTTCCGATCACCGCGCTCGATCACTTGCGGGCGGTGTGTCGCGCGCTCGACGCCTGGGTGCTTCCGTACCAGGCTGCGGTGCCGAACGCCTCCGAAAAGATCGATGACGGCGAATTCGTCGACAAGTCAATCGCGGAGCGCGTCGCGGTGCTGGGAGAGCGCGCCGCCGAGTACGCGAACATCGAACCCGATCCCGCCTGCTTTGCGAGCGAGGAGAACGTCGGGGCGCTCGACTGATAATGATCACTCTCGTCTCTTACCGCCGATCGCCGCCAACGAGGGTGACGATCGGCGGTAAACAGTGAGAGTGGTCATTATGACACCGCGGAACCCGACCGGGGAGGCACATGACACAGTGGACCGATGACCCCTCCGGGGGGCGTGATCGCGGGCCGCGAGCGATGGCGAGAGCGTGGGTGGAAGTGCTGGTTCGCCCCCGACGCTTTTTCCGGACCGGGATCGGGACCGGCGACCAGGCGCCCGCACTCACGTTCGTCATGGCGGTCGTCGCGCTCGAGGAGGCTAGTCGGGTTCTTCTCGTGGAGAACGCCGTGCCGGCAGTCGCGGGCGGGGAGCGCTCCTCGATTGCCGTCGCGCTGGCCGTGGCGGTGCTGATCGTCGCGCCCGCGAGTCTTCACCTGATTTCGGCGCTCCAGACCGTCCTCCTGATGATCGGCGCCCCCGAGCGCGGCGGCGTGAGCGAGACGGTCCAGGTGCTCGCGTACGCGACTGCCCCCTGCGTGTTCGCCGGCGCGCCGGTTCCCACACTGCGCGCCGTCTGTGCCGTGTACGGAGCCACGCTGTACGTCGCCGGACTCAGCCGGGTTCACGACCTCTCGCTCCCGCGAGCCGTCGTCGTTGGCGCGGTCCCGGCCGCCGTTACGTTCGGCTATGGCTTCCGCGGATTCGACGCTCTGATTCGGCTTCTCGGCGTCTGATCGCCGCGTTGGCCCACGCGTACGACGATGTCCGGATCACCGGACGACCGTGACCGGGACCGGCGATCGCCGGACTACCGTCTCGGCCACGCTTCCGAGCAGGATGCGGGCGACTCCCGATCGGCCGTGACTCCCCATCACGATGTGGTCGATGTCCTCTGCTTTGGCATACTCGACGATCTTCCGGGCGGGCCGACCGACCTCGACCGTCGTCTCGAACTCCCGGCCCATCCGCTCGCGCGTCTCCTCGAACAGTTCCTCGGCGCGTTCCTCCCGTGAGGCGTACCAGTCCTCGGAGTACCCCGGCACGACGCTCTCGGGATCGTACCCCGCATCAATCGGATCGATCACGTGAATGAGGACGATTTCGGCGTCCGGAAACGCCGAGTCGGCGTGGTCGACTGCCTCTTCAGCCTGCTGTGAGCCGTCGACCGGGACCAGAACCGATTGCATGTGTATCTCTTCGCGGAGGTGATGTGTAAGCTTTTGGAGACCATCGGGCGCGGATCAACACGACACGTCCGGGTGTA
>JBDGQL010000258.1:0-2175 GCA_042219105.1 Karumarchaeum halophilus (SeqCode)
GGTGCTCGCCGCCACCGGGGGTGGCGATCACCGGTAAACAGCTACAACAGACATCATCACGGTTCGAGCGGACATGAGTGCCGATATCCCACGCGTGTCCGCTGCGCCGCCCCCCGACCGGCCACAGACGCCGCGCTCCGAAGGGCCGAGCGGATTCGAACCGCGGTCGCTTCCGTTCGCTCACCTCCCGCTCCCTGTTTCGAATCCTCTGTAAACTATCCGCTCCTCACCTCCGTTCGTCGCAGGATAGTCCCGGGCGGATTCGAACCGCCGTCGAGGGCTGTCTTCCGAGAGGGAACACCCGACTCGTCCAAAGGCCCTTATGATTGGCCACTACACCACGGGACTCCGTGAATCGTTTTTCCCGCGTTCGTACTAACGGTTTCGGACCGACGTCGCGGTGACCGCGGCAGGCGGCTGCGACGAGCCAGTCGCTCGTCTTTGGTGGTGCTGCCAGTTCCACCCATGGATAAAGGGCGCGCATGCAGCAACCGCTAACCCCACGTCCACCGTGCATCGAGCACATACCGATACACTCCGCTGAGAACGATAGCAATCCCGTTGGCAATCAGATACGGGACATCCATCCATGCGACAAGCACGAACAGGGCCGGGAGTTGAATCGGTATGGCTGTCCCTCGGACGACGTTGGTCTTCAGTAAGCCGATCACGTATTCAGCTGAGCCAGTGTTCCGAGCGTTTCTGAAGGTCCAGGCGTTGTTGAGCACGTACGAAAGCACGATCGTCATTTCGATGGCAATCAGCGCGCCGATCAGGTAGTTCAGACCGATCCAGTCGACAAACACCCAGAGCAACAGTATCTGTGCCCCGGCAGCCACGATGCCGACCACAACAAACCGCCGCAGTTGCTGTGATATCGGCCCTTCGAGAAGATTCCGGAGAAACGCTCGAACCATCTATCGGTGGCCGAGCGCCGAGAGCCGTGTCTCGAGACCGTCGATGGTGATCCCTCGAAACCGTTCGTGTTTCTTCATAAGGACGTCCGGGTGTATTGACCATCCCTGATGATCCCCGTCAGTCATAATGTCTGTTGTAGTCTCTTACCGGTGCTCGCCGCCACCGGGGGTGGCGATCACCGGTAAACAGCTACAACAGACATTATCAGGGGCTCCTGAACTCGTATGACACTCCCTCGGACCCGTACACCCGGATCCGGTCGCCGTCGGCGTCGACGTACAGCGCCTCCACGCCCTCCCGCTCGAAGGCGTGCAGAGGCATTCCCGTGTCGATATCTCCGTCTCGGGTCACCGTGAACTGGGCGTCCCCCGACCGGAGCTGTATCACGCCGTCGGTGGTTTCGACCGTCCCCTCGACCTCGCGGAGGTGACGTTCGAGTTCCTCCCAATCCTCGATCGGAACGCGCGTGTACGCTTCCGGTACGTCGTGTGGGTTCGATCCGCCGTCGTCGTCGGTTGTGTGTTCGTCGGCCATGAGTTTAGAACTCGCTACTGGTACGTATCACCTGGCGCCTCATCAGGGCTTCTGTCGACCCGTACTGCAACCGATCCTATTACAGATCGCCCTCCGCGGCGAGCGACCGGATCTCGGACGCGCGCTCCCGGATCGTCTCGCGCTCGTCTTCGCCCTTGTTGTCGAGATGGTGGTACACGAGCCCCATCCGGTGGTTCGAGCGCAACTCCTCGCCGTTGCGGTCGAGGAACTCCCAGTACAGGGCGTTGAACGGGCAGGCGTTCTCGCCCGTGGTGGCGTCCGGGTCGTACTGGCAGCCGCCACAGTAGTCGCTCATCTTGTCGACGTAGTTCGCGGAGGCGGCGTAGGGTTTCGTCGCGAACGCGCCGTGGGCGTACAGCCCCATCTCGATCACGTTCGGCGTCGTCACCCAGCCGTAGGCGTCGACGTAAGCCGCGTGGAACCACCGGTTCAGTTGCGCCGGCTCAACGCCGTAGGTGAGAGCGAAGTTCGAGAGGATCATCAGCCGCTGGATGTGGTGGGAGTAGCCTCGCTCGCGAACGCCCCCGACGGAGTCGGCCATGCAGGCCATGTCCGTCTCCCCCGTCCAGTAGAAGTCGGGGAGATCCTCCCGAGCGTCGAGGTCGTTTGCCGTCCGGATCTCCGGTTCCGCCTCCCGGTACACGTGCCGGACGAACTCCCGCCAGCCGATCACCTGCCGGACGAACCCCTCGACGCTGTTGA
>JBDGQL010000047.1:0-2058 GCA_042219105.1 Karumarchaeum halophilus (SeqCode)
TTACAGCCGACAGTATTACACAAATCACGTCCGGGTGTAGAGCAAATCACGCCCGACAGTACACTGTGCGCCAGCGTCCAGAAGGTTCTTACTCGCTGGAGGCCGAACCGGACGTAATGGCCGACGGAACCGAAGTGAGCGTCGTCCTCCCCGCCTACGACGAGGAGGACACCCTCGAGACTACCGTCGGCGAGACGCTGGACGCGCTCGCGGGCTTCCTCCCGGCGGGTCGGTTCGAGGTGGTCATCGCCGAGGACGGCTGCACCGACCGCACCCCCGACATCGCTGCCCGTCTCGCAGACGAGGACGACCGCGTGCAACACCTCCACTCGGCCGACCGGCTCGGGCGCGGGAAGGCCCTGGAGCAGGCCTTCGAACTCGCGGACGGCGACGTCGTCGCCTACCTCGATACCGACATGGCGACGGACATGCGCCACCTGAAGGAACTGATCGAGACCGTCCGCACGGGCGAGGCCGACGTCGTCACCGGTTCGCGATGGGTGCCCGGCCACGAGGCCGACCGCCCGATGAACCGGAGCATCCCGAGCCGGGGGTTCAACACGCTCACGCGCCTCGTGCTCCGCTCGACCCTCCGGGATCACCAGTGTGGCTTCAAGGCGTTCGACCGGGAAGCACTGCTCGCGATTCTGGAGGACGTCGAGGACGAACACTGGTTCTGGGACACCGAAGTCCTCGTGCGCGCCCAGCGGGCGGGCTGTGACGTCCACGAGTTCCCCGTCGAGTGGACGCCCAAGGGCGACACGAAAGTTGACCTCGTGCGGGACGTGTTCGGCATGGGCAGCCAGATCGTCCGGACCTGGTGGCAACTGTCCGTCCAGCCCCGGATCACCCGGCGCCGGTCGATCACGGCGGGACTCGTTCTCAGCCTTCTCGCCATCGCGTTGATGGGTGTGTACCTGCCCGTTGGCGACATCCTCGACCACATCGGGGATGCGGATCCG
Source organism: Karumarchaeum halophilus (SeqCode) (assembly GCA_042219105.1). Classification (GTDB taxonomy): domain Archaea; phylum Halobacteriota; class Halobacteria; order Halobacteriales; family Hikarchaeaceae; genus CAYSJP01. The sequence continues at coordinate 963 of JBDGQL010000047.1, forward strand.
ATTCTGGTGAGCGTCGCCGCTATAGTGTACCTGGTCTCCTGGCCCCTCCGGGGAGCGCGCTACCGGGACATCCTGTCCGAACTCGGGTTCCACGAGCGGGTGGACTTTCTCACCGGCGCGGTGTTCATCAGCCAGACTGGCAACCTCGTCGCGCCCGCCCGCCTGGGCGATGGCGTCCGGGCGTACGTGGTGAAGACGCGCCGCGCCGTCCCGTACCCGACCGGGTTCGCGTCGCTCGCGGTCGAGCGGGTGTTCGACCTGCTGACGATCGCCGCTCTCGCGGGTGCCGTCCTTCTCGGGCTGGTCGCGACGGGTTCGGAACTCTCCGTCGGCGGTGCCGCCGGATCCGACGTGGCCCGGAGTGGCCGGACCGCGATCGTCGTCGCTGCGGGCGTCGGTGTGGCGGCCATCCTCGCGGTCGCGGCCATCGTCGTCTCGGCGCGCTCGGAGCACAACCGCATCCGGCCGTTCGTCGAGCGGTTCAGCGACGACTCCTACGTCGGGTACGTCGCGGGCGTCATCGAGCAGTTCGTCGGTGACGTCCAGACCGTCGCCGCCGACCGCGGATCCTTTCTCCGGGTCGGTGCGAACAGCCTGCTGATCTGGACGCTCGACGTGCTGACTGCCTTTCTCGTCTTTCGTGCCTTTCCCGGCGCCTCCGAGGTCGGTCCGGAGTTCCTGCTCGGGGTCTGTTTCTTCGCGGTGAGCGTCGGTAACCTCGCGAAGGTGCTGCCGCTCTCGCCGGGGGGGATCGGGCTGTACGAGGGCGCGTTCACCCTCCTCATCGTGACCGTGACGCCGCTCGGCCCCGCCCTCGCGCTCGGTGCGGCGATCGTGGACCACGCCGTAAAGAACGTCGTCACCATCGCCGGCGGAGTCGTCTCGATGCTGTGGCTCAACGTCTCCCTGACGACCGCCGTCGAGGAAGCCCGGGAGACAGCCCCTACGGAAGCTGATTGACAGTTCACACGGTCGTGCGTGAGCCACAGTACCAACGTCGCTACACATCGGCCCTGTCACACCAGTTCCCAGGATCGTTTAGTTCATATACGGGTCGACAGAAGTCCTGATAGATATTCGCCGGGTACGGTGGAGG
>JBDGQL010000175.1:0-2057 GCA_042219105.1 Karumarchaeum halophilus (SeqCode)
TTCGTTGCTCCCCAGACTGACTGGATCGTCAGTCACACCGCGATAGAGACTGACCGGATCGTCACGGTCTCGTCGAGTCGCACTTCCAGTGTCCCACCCGCAGTCTCCGTTTCGATGCGGACTTCCCAGGGATCCGTCGAAGCGACCGTCACACAGTCAGCGTCGGTGATGAACGGGAGTTCCCAGAGTGGCCGTGTTTGCACATCGATACCGCTCTCGTTGAGTCGTCCGACGACGGCCGGATGATCGAGTAACCTGACGCCAGCGGGAAGGTAACTGTAGAAGCTGCAGTTCCGACAACTGAGGTCGATCACCGCCGGGTGATCATCGGCAAAGTACTCGTCGTAGCGATCCATGTGCTCGAAGCCGGGATGAGAGTCGGAAAACGCGGTGGTGACACGTCCGGCACAGACAAAGCAGGTTCCCCCCGACGCGAGACTCCACTTGGACTTGGTTCGACGGTCGAACGCCCGTACTGCTTCCTGGAGCGTTCGATCCTGAAATCCACCGGGATCGAACGGGTATTCCATCAGTTTCGTGTCACACTCCGGATAGGTCACGGTTGCGATGTGATCGGTATAGGCGAACTCCGGTTGTGCGTTACAGTCGGGACAGGAGCCATCGATGGCAGTCGGTTCGACAGTCGGGGATTCGTGGAAGACGCCACTTCGGACGGCGTCAATGACGCGATGGCCTGCGTACTGGAGGACGTAACGACCGTCGACCTTTCTGACGAACTGGTCCTCCAGTTTCGACAGATGATAGCTGAACTTCCCCGAATCGCGTTCGTCAACCGTCCCCTGCAGTTCCGAGAATCGAAGCGAATACTCCGGAGCCTCCCACAGCGCGAGGAGGATTTCGAGCCGGAGTTCATGACTGAACAGTCCGAACGCGTCCTGCGGATCCAACTCCGTCGATGACGCCTCGTCCCTACCGCTCATATACGGGTCGACAGAACTGTTGATAGAATTAGCCCCCACCGTACCCGGCGAATATCTATCAGGACTTCTGTCGACCCGTATACGCCGGGGTTCACTCCGGAGACTATTCAATCACACCCGTGGGCGGATCGTCTCGGGATCCCTGACGTCGTCCATCCACTCGACTGCCCACTGCTCGAGCCCGTCGAGGCTCTCGATGAAGGCCTGACCTTTCTCCGTGAGTGTGTAGTAGACGGCAACCGGCGCATCCGCCTCCATGCGGCGCGCAACGAGGTCGTGCTCCTGTAGCACGTCCAGGGCATCCGAGAGCGTCTTCGAGCGGCCCTCAGTCTCTCGTTTCAGCTCGTTAAACCGGAGTTCCGACTCGGCGAGTGCGTACAGGACCTGGATGCGCCAGGTCGTACCCACGACATCGAAGGTCTGGACGACCGGACATGCGTCGGCGTTCTTCGTCCGAATGGCGTGTTCTCGGTCCGATTCGGTGGATCGGGGACTGGTCTGGGTGTTGGATGACATCGTTCCGTGGATAATCAACACGGGCTTTGGATACTTATTTGCTCGGTGAAACGAATTTCAGGAACTCGATGGAGCAGCCGGTCGCAACTGCTGAATTCACGACGCTTAGCATTCCCATGGACACCGTCCGAAAACCTATGACCCGATCTCTATTCCTGATTATTGAAACTGAGTTCACAAACCCCGATTCGGATGCCAGATCGGGAACGATCGCCCTGATTCGGGTTGGTCCTCCGATCAATCGTCCGCCGGGGACGGATCCGAACGACCGCGCGAGATAGTCTCAACTCCTGCTCGCCATGTGCCACGCCGGTACCAGCCGTAGGCTAGAACCGCCCCGATAACGTTGGTGGCCCCGATGGCAGTCCAGACCCCGGAGGGTCCCAGCGAGGTTGCGCCGAGTTGTGCGGTCGGCAGACGGATGACCCCGTGCATGAGAAGAACGTTGACATCCTCCTCCGCCTGAAGGCGGAGGAATCCCGAGCGGTGGGAGTTTCAGGTTTGCAGTCCCGCCGAGCATCCTCCCGTGAGAATCGGAGGGATGCTCACGGACTGTCGCAGGTGGGACTGCTGGCAGTGCCAAACCGCCGTTACCCCTAT
>JBDGQL010000122.1:0-2048 GCA_042219105.1 Karumarchaeum halophilus (SeqCode)
TACCACCACCTGGTGTCGATCCCGTTGATCCGGTAGGAGAGTATCTTCCCGGACCAGTCGTGTGTCTCGACCGACTCGATGAGCGGTTCGCGGGTCTCGGCTTTTTCCTTTGGCGCGACGGAGTCCTCCAGATCGAGGAACACCTCGTCGGCGTCGCTGTTCGAAGCGCTTTCCATGAAGCCCGGATCGCTCGCGGGCGTCGCCAGTTGTGTGCGGCGCAGTTCGATCTCTGACATACGTCAGTGGGGCTCGTCCACGCACGATATTAAAGCGGTACGGTCTCCGGGCCGCGTCCATCGCCCCGCTTCGCAAAACCAACAAGTAAAGTCGGACCCATCCCAAGGAATTGGTATGCATCACCACGACGTACTGGTCGTCGGTGGCGGAGGTGCCGGCCTGCGCGCCGCGATCGCCGCGGACGAAGTCGGGGCCGACGTGGCCATCGTCTCGAAACTCCACCCCGTCCGGTCCCACACCGGTGCTGCCGAGGGTGGTATCAACGCTGTCCTCCAGGAGGGAGACTCCGTCGAATCGCACGCCTACGACACGATGAAGGGGTCGGACTACCTCGCCGACGCCCCGGCGGTGGAGACGCTGGCGACGGAGAGCCCGACCGAGACGATCCAGCTAGAGAACTGGGGGATGCCCTTCTCCCGCGAGGACGACGGGACCGTCTCACAGCGGCCGTTCGGGGGGCTCTCCTACCCCCGGACGACCTACGCCGGCGCGGAGACGGGTCACCACCTGCTGCACACTCTTTACGAGCAGACGGTGAAGCGCGGCATCGAGGTGTACGATGAGTACTACGTCTCGAATCTGGCCGTCACGGACCACGGGGATCCCGAAAACCGGGAGTGTCATGGTCTCGTCGCCTACGACATCCAGAGCGGGTCGATCGAGGGGTTCAGGGCGAGCGAGGGGGTCGTTCTCGCGACCGGCGGTCCGGGCCAGGTGTTCGACCACACCACGAACGCGGTCGCCAACACCGGCGACGGTTACGCGATGGCCTACCGCGCGGGCGTTCCCCTCGAAGATATGGAGTTCGTCCAGTTCCACCCCACATCGCTCCCCTCGACGGGCGTGCTCATCTCCGAGGCGGTCCGCGGGGAGGGTGGTATCCTCTACAACAGCGAGGGCGAGCGGTTCATGTACGAGGGCGGGTACGCCGCCAACTGGGGCGAGGTCGCCTCCCGGGACGTCGTTTCCCGCGCCGAACTGACCGAGGTCAACGAGGGCCGGGGGTTCGAAGACGACTACGTCCTTCTGGACATGCGCCACCTCGGCGAGGACCGCATCCTCGATCGCCTGGAGAACATCGTCCACCTCGCGGAGGACTTCGAGGGCGTGGACGCCCTAGAGGTGCCCATGCCGGTCAAGCCCGGCCAGCACTACCAGATGGGCGGCATCGAGACCAACGAGCACGGCGAGACGGTGGTCGATGGGCTGTACGCCGCCGGCGAGTGTGCTTGCGTGTCGGTCCATGGCTCGAATCGCCTGGGCGGGAACGCGCTCCCGGAACTGTTCGTGTTCGGGAAACTCGCGGGTCGGGCCGCCGCGGGCGACGACATGAGCGAGGCGGAGATCCCGCTGGGTCGGACGGGCGAAACCGAGAAGGGCGGCGTCGAGACGCCCGTCGAACCCGGCGCGCTGCCCGCCGAGACGGGCGGCGACGCTATCGCCGACGGCGGCGTGGCGCTCGACCCGGCGAACACGGTCGAAACCGCCGTCGAGGCCGAGCGCGAGCGGGTCGACACCCTGCTCGAACGCGACACCGGGCTGAACCACGCCGACATCCGCCAGCGCGTCCAGACGACGATGACCGAGAACGTCAACGTGTTCCGCGAGGAGGAGGGGCTCAAACAGGCGCTCCGTGACATCCGCCAGGCCCGCGAGGGCTACCGACACGTGTGTGTGTCCGATCCCTCCCGGACGTTCAACACCGATCTCGTCCACACCATCGAGACGCGGAACCTGATCGACCTTGCAGAGACGATCACCCTGGGTGCGCTCGCCCGCACCGAGTTCCGGGGCGCCCACTGGCGCGCCGA
>JBDGQL010000024.1:0-1807 GCA_042219105.1 Karumarchaeum halophilus (SeqCode)
TAGAGTCACGTCCGGGTGTATATCAGGCCCATTCCGGGGCGACTTCCTCCACGAAGACTGCTATTTCTTCGACATCCTCGGGATCGTCACACGCCTCTACCCAGTTGTCCCGAATCCGATCGAAATTGATGCGCGGGACGTCGGGTGCCCAGTCGATGAATTCGGAGGTGGACTCTTCTCCGAACTGGTACAGGCCTTCGAGTAATCCTTTGCAGTAGGCTTTCGCTTCGCGTTGCATCGACAGCTCCAGGTACCGCTCCATGGTATCCTCGTACGGCTGGAGCTCTTCGCTGGCGAGGTTCGCCGCCGCTTCCCCTGGCTCGACGTATTCCCCTCGACGTGTTTCTCCGGCGCGGTCCCACACATCCTCGATCGGAATGGACGCCAGTGTCGAAAAGACATCGTCTGCAATCTTCTGGCTGTTCACGTCTTCGTTTGCGAGGCGACGGATCGCCTCCCGAACTAGCTCCGTCGCCAACTCTTCATCGCGGCGGCTTAGAGATCGGAGGACACTACGGGCCTCGGAGCCAGTGAGTCGAGCGATCAACGCCTCGACTTTCGTATCGTCGAGGGTGTCGCAGACCGGACACGTGAGGCTGCCCTCAAGTGTGATCTGCGGTGAATCGCACTCGTCACACAGATGCATACAGGCGATGTCGGGACGGAAGAGAAAGAACTATTGATACTGTCGGCTGTGACTCAATGGAGATATTCGCTACCCCGGGGTGACGAATTCCTCCACGAACGTACAGCCGACAGTATGAGGACGTTCCCGTCAAGCGTCATCTGTTGAGAATCGTCATACGGGTCGACAGAAGCTCTGATAGATGTTTGCCGGGGGCATCAGAGCAAATTCTATCAATAGTTCTGTCGACCCGTATATGCTGACAGCGTCCGCGGTCACCGCGTGATCCGAACTCGCATGGCCCGCCCGATATCGCCGCCGCCGATCTCGTCGGCCTCGGAGAGCACGCCCGTCACAGGATCGAGACGACGCGAGCGCCGTGTATCCGTCTCGAAGACGATCCCGTTCTCGACTCCGGTGACGGTTCCGGCGTCGGTCTGGCGCGCAGTACGGCCGGGTTCGTCGTAGTGGACCGTGATACGGTCGCCCACCCTAACCTCGCCGACGTCGAGTGGCGGGACGGCGTCGACGACCGTGGTCATGTCGGCACGCTCGAACCCATCGCTCCCGGATGCGGGATCGGACCGTGACCGTCCCGAATCGTACGTGTCGGCGTCCGCGGGTGCGCGGGAAGGGTGGGCCACCTCGCCGTCACAGGCCGGACATTTGAACGTCGGATCGACGCCGTCCATGTGCCGGCCGATGATCTTCACCACGTCTCGGTCCGCGAGCAGGTGCTCGCAGGCGGGACAGTACGCGGCGGGAGACGCGTCGTCGGAGGGCACGCGAGATGGTCGGGACCGGAGGTACCCAGTTCTGTCGGTTTGGGGTGGTGGGGGTCGGGTGCTGGAGGGTGAATTCTGGCGGTTGGGTATCGGGTATTGATAGAAACGGAGTGACCGGTACAGGGTGCATTTTCAGCACGCACATCCGAGTAGGCACGGATATTAAAATCGACCGTTCCGGAGTTCTTACCAAAACGATGTTTTTGTTTACCTATTGTTTTCAAGTCTCTCAGATGTTCAAAACACATTTTTGCATGGAAATATGTGTATTTTAATAATCACTCGGCCGATGATAATTGTATGGACTCACCCTCCACGGAAGGCGAAGATACAGTCAAGGATTCCTCATAATGTCTGTTGTAGTCTCTTACCGGTGCTCGCCGCCACCGGGGGTGGC
>JBDGQL010000231.1:0-1516 GCA_042219105.1 Karumarchaeum halophilus (SeqCode)
TATCACTCCACCCTGGCGCTCCGGGCCCGCGCCCGTGCCTCTTCGAGGGAGGCCTCCTCCCGGCGGAGCGCGTCGACGAACAACTCGCCCGCGCGGTAGGAGGACCGAACCATCGGCCCGCTGGCACAGTACAGAAAGCCCAGTTCCTCCTCGGCGACCGCCCGCCAGGTGGAAAACTCCGCGGGGTGGACGTACCGTTCGACGTCGAGGTGCGACCGTGAGGGCTGGAGGTACTGGCCAAGCGTCACCACGTCGACGCCGACCTCGCGCAGATCGGAGAGCGTCTGGTACACCTCGTGGTGGTACTCGCCGACGCCGAGCATGAGGCTGGTCTTGGCGTACGCCTCGGAGCCTGCGATCTGCCGGAGCACCGACAGGGACTGTTCGTACCCCGCCCGCCGGTCGCGGACGGGCCACTGGAGGCGGGAGACGGTCTCGACGTTGTGGGCGATCACGTCCGGCCCGGCGTCGATGATCTGGCTTATGAGGTCGGAGTCGCCCTGGAAGTCGGGTATCAGCGTCTCGATCAGGATTTCGGGGTGGCGTCGGCGGATCTCCCGGACCGTCGCCGCGAAGTGCCCCGCACCCTGGTCGGGGAGGTCGTCACGGTCGACGGACGTGAGGACGACGTAGTCCAGACCGATCTCGGTGACGGCTTTCGCGACGTTCGCAGGTTCGTCGGGATCGAGGGCGTCCATCCCGCCGGTTTCGACGTCACAGAAGTTACACCCCCGCGAGCAGCGATCCCCCATCAGCATGAACGTCGCCGTCCCGGGACCGTCGCGCCCGGACCAGCACTCTCCCAGGTTCGGGCAGTTCGCCTCCTCACACACCGTGTGGAGGTCGTAGCTCCGGAGCGTCTGCTTGATGTCGGTGAACTGCTCGCCCGATGGCAGATCCATCGACAGCCAGTCGGGTTTTCGCGGCCGGCCGCTCATTGGCTTGACCTCGAACTCGGCGGTCAAAAGCATGGGGTTCGAGACATCCTTCAGGTGACGGGAAACCGTGTGTGGCGTCGGTCATTTACGCGTCGACAGAACTGTTGATAGAATTAGCGTCCGCCGTACCCGGCGAATATCTATCAGGACTTCTGTCGACCCGTATTCCGATCCCGAGAGCCGGAACGAACGGCTTTTTAGGGCGGCTCGCGGAAACTGCGGTATGTCGACCGAGACGGGCGAAGAGCTAGACTCCCACATCCAGAGTCTCATCGTCATCGCGGCGACGACGCTCGGGGGGATCGGGGCCGGTGTCGCCACCAACACGTTCGCCGCCGGTCCCTCCGACCAGGCCGCGCTGGTGATGGTCGGAGCCGCGCTCGCCGTCGAGCTCGTCGTCATGCAGGTGGCGGGCGTGGAGGTCCGGGAGTTCTCGACGAAGGACCAGTTGTACGTTACGTTCATGACGTTCTCGATGTGGTACGTCACCTGGACGATCCTTCTCAGCACCGGGGCGTGACCATGGCCGACGACAGCATCGCGGTCGTCGACCTGGATCGGTGCCAGCCCGACCGGTG
>JBDGQL010000238.1:0-1463 GCA_042219105.1 Karumarchaeum halophilus (SeqCode)
CGCCGCCACCGGGGGTGGCGATCACCGGTAAACAGCTACAACAGACATTATCAGAACGATCCACCCGGCCCGGCAGTTCGAGGTGTGGTCTCCGCCGGGCACCCGAGCCGTTTTGTCCGGGGCGCCGTATCCACCGGTATGCTCGACCTGGCGGTCGCCACGCAGGAGGAAACTTTCGACCGGATGGGCGATCCGCTCGCCGATCGCGGGATCACGATCCACGGGATCCAGCCCAAGGAGCGCACCTTCGACCTTGCTCGCGGTGAGTTCGAAGAGTTCGACGCCGGGTTCGTCTACCCCTCGCGGATCATGGAGGGTGCCGTGATCGACGCCCGGCTCTCGGTCCCGTGGGTCAACGACCGGGGGGCCGTCCTGACCTCGCGCAACAAGGCCGGGGTTCTCGCGACGCTCGAAGCCGCCGGAGTTCCGGTCCCCGAGACAGTCGTCGTCTCGGATCCCATCACGGAGCGCGAGCTCCGGGAGGCCTTCGAACGGTTCGATCCGCCGGTGGTGGTGAAACCCAACTCGGCGACCCGGGGGATCGGCGTGACGAAGGTCCACGATCTCGACTCGTTTCTGGGGGTGTGTGACTACCTAGATCTCGTCCACGACTACCGCGCGACCGGCGACAAGGCGTTTCTCGTCCAGGAGTATCTCCCCGAGGCGCGGGACTTCCGCGTCATGACGATCGGCGGCGAGTACGCCGGCGCCGTCGAGCGCCGCCTGCCCGAACCCTCACGGGACATCGGCGGGTGGAAGCACAACGTCCACCGGGGTGCCAAAGCGACCGGCGTCAATCTCGGCGAGGCGGTCCCGGGGACGAATCAGGACCCCCGAGGTCTCGCCGAGCGGACCGCGGACGCCCTCGGGATCGACTGGCTCGGCGTCGATCTCCTGGTGTCGGGCGATCGGGCCGTCGTAAACGAGACGAACGCCCGCCCGACCATCGATTCGGAAACGAAGTACGAACCGGACTTCTACGACCGCCTCGCGGGGCTGATACGGGACACTGTGGCCGGGTCGGGGGGCTGTACACCCGGAGACCAATAGTATACGCGGATCGATCGTTCCCGATCGAAACAATGCAGGGGACGCTCGCGTTGACTGTCCGGGTGCATAACTCCGGACACGGAAACGAGAGCAGGATCCGGCCCCCTACCCTGTGATCGTGATCGGTCGCTCGGCCGAGAGCATGACGTCCTGCGTGGTGCTTCCGAGCAGCACCTTCTGGACCCCCGACCGCTTTCGCCCGCCCATCACGATGCTGTCGACGTCGAGTTCCTCGGCGACGTCGAGGATCGACCTGGCGACTTCGCCCCCTTCCGCCACTCGTTCGACCGGAATCCCCTCGTCCGCGAGCAGGTCGGCCGCCTCGGTGGCGGCGTCGACCTCGGAGAACCCGTGGGGGGGCGCCCCCTTGTAATCCTGGTGGGGGAACACGTGGTAGACGGTCGCGTTCACCC
>JBDGQL010000236.1:0-1434 GCA_042219105.1 Karumarchaeum halophilus (SeqCode)
GGATTAACCCCGTTTTAGCCGGGTTTGCTATCGAATATCGGCCACAAGACTGCGTGACCCTGTAAAACTCGCCCTACCGGTGATCGGACACTCAGCGGACTTTTCAGTGGTCGCCACGTATTTGTACGCATGACTGAAACAGCATCGCGGGTCGGCGTCTTCTGTCCCGCGTGTTCACCCGAGATCGAGACGGTACACGAGGTGCTGTCGGAGGGCGGCCAGGCAACGGTGCGTTGTGGCGAGTGTGGTCACGTTCACAAGACGGCCATCGCGGACGAGGCGGAGATCGAGCGAAAGGTCGTCGTCTCACAGTCCGGCGAGTCACTCACCGCGACGGTCGAGGGGCCACCAGAGGAGCGCGTCCAGATCGGCGATGAGTTCGTTCTGGAGGCCGACGACGCTCTGCTGGTCGTCCGCATCACGGACGTCCAGGTCGGCACGGAGAAGCGAACCGACGCGGCGCGGATGGAGGACGTCGAGACCATCTGGAGTCGGGCAGTCGACAACGTCGCGTTGAACGTCACGCTCCACCCCGAGAGCGGCGACGAGACTCGCGGAATAGCGGTGCAGGTTCCCGGCGACTACGAGTTCGAGGTCGGGACGACCGAGGAACTCGCCGAGGAGGAGTTCACCGTCGAAGGGATGCACGTCAGGGAGAACGCGGTCGGCTACCCCGCCGGCAAACTCGACCACCGCGGTGACACGGCCCGAGCCAAGGATCTGAAGCGGATCTACGCCCGCGACGAGTCCAGCTCCGCCTGGTCAGCCTGGTAAGGATGACATGAATGGGGGCACCGACGACCTCGCCGCTGCCCGCGAACGGATGGTCGATGGGCTATCCGCCCGCATCGACCGTCCCTCGACAGACGCGGCGATGCGGGCCGTCCCGCGTCACGCGTTCGTTCCGGAGCGCCAGCGGAAACACGCCTACGAGGACCGCCCGCTCCCGATCGGCGGGGACCAGACCATCTCCGCGCCGCACATGGTGGCGATGATGGTCGATCGGCTCGCGCTCGAACCGGGCGAGACGGTCCTCGAGATCGGGACCGGCTGTGGGTACCACGCCGCCGTAACGGCGGAAGTCGTCGGCGCGGAGAACGTCTACTCGGTGGAGTATCGCGCCAACCTGGCGGAAAACGCCCGGGAGACGCTGGCGGATCTCGGGTACGGTGCGGTCTCGGTCCGTACCGGCGACGGCCACGAGGGCTGGCCCGAACACGCCCCATACGACGCCGCCTATCTCACCTGTGCGGCCGACTCGTTCCCGGACGCGGTCGTCGAGCAGACGCGGTCGGGGGGACGAATACTCGCGCCGCTCGGGACCACTCACCAGCGGCTGGTGTACGCGGAGAAAACCGGGGACGGACTGCGTCGCGAGGAAGGCAGCAGAGTTCGGTTCGTTCCGATGCAGGGTGGCTAATATACAGGTCGACA
>JBDGQL010000038.1:0-1410 GCA_042219105.1 Karumarchaeum halophilus (SeqCode)
ATGCGATACGGGAAAGGATTCCATCGAGCGTCTGCTCGCTGTAGTCCATCACCCCCGATTATCGACAGGACCGCAGGTATGTTTTGTGGGCTATACTGTCGGACGGAGACACTGATAATCGAACTCCCAGGACGGGGGGCCTTCGAATTATCAATACTTCTGTCCGACAGTATACTCCGTAGCGATGATCGCTGTCACGGTGACGGTCACCTCCTCGAAGTCCGCCCCGGACATGAACGACCCGAGATCTAGGATCGCCTCACGCGCCGCGTCTGGAATACGCCGATCCGGGCACTGTCACCAGCCTACGTCCGACGGCAAAACATAATTAAACAAAATTTTATATTTCGTTGTCTTCTGAGCCGTGGTATGTCTTATTCGGTTATCCAGGTTGGCACGGGAGGCCGGGGCGAACACTGGTGTTCGAAGGAGTTGCCGCCGAACATAGAAGATGGCCTCATCGACGTAATCGCCGCTGTCGATAGCGACCCCGACGTACACGAGAACGCACAGGAACACCTCTCACTCGATGAGGGTCGATGCTACACTGACATCGACACGGCGCTCTCGGAGAAACCGATCGCGGATACGCTGGAGGCGTCCGTGCGTATCGCCGAGAAAGTCGACCGTAGTGGCGTGAAAATGGGTGTGACGATGAGCCACCGGTTCGACCGTGATAAGACGACGTTCCGCCGCAGACTCCGGTCCGGTGAGTGTGGTCCGATCGATTACCTCGTCGGCCGATTCACGTGCAATGCCCGTTCGTACGGCGCATGGGGAGCGTTCAGACATGAAATGGAAGACGCTCTCATGATCGAAGGCGCAGTCCACCAACTGGACTACATCGCCGATATGGCCGGTGATCTCTGTCAAACTATCTATGCAGATACGTGGCTTCCGGAATGGGCCGAGTACGAGGGCGACGTCCAGGCGCTCGTCCAGATGCGCTTCCAGAACGGCGTCCGAGCCACATGGGAAGGTGCGAAGGGGAACGCTGTCACGATGAACGGATGGGGGAACGACTATCTCAGGGCGGAGTGCAAAAACGAGACCCTCGTTCTCGACGGTCGCGAGATTTCTCGGTACCCCTACGACGCCACGGGCAAAACCGTTAGTACGCCGAACAGGCGCAATACCACGCCGTTCACGGCGTGGATACGCGCCGTCACCCAAGGGCAACAGTCCACCGCTCAAACGGCTGCCTTGAGTTTCCAATCGTAAATTTTAATTGACAGGCCACCTAACTAAGAAGTGGGAATCGGTCGGAACGGAGCGGATTCCGAACCGTCCTGCGGAGGCGGCCTGTCCGCCCCCAGCAATAAGACAGTATCCGAAAGCCCAGTCACAGCACGCTGGATACGAGAACTGTCCAGTCCTGTGGTGACTGCTGAAAGCACGACGCTACCCCTG
>JBDGQL010000018.1:0-1119 GCA_042219105.1 Karumarchaeum halophilus (SeqCode)
TACCGGGACTACGATCTCGACCGGGACACGATCCGGATGCTCTTCGGCCACAAGGAGGGGAGTACCGTGCTCGAAGAGACCTACACGCATCTCTTCGACGAGGACTACATCGAGAAGGCCGAGGTGAAGCTCGGATACCGGGAGGAAGAAGAGCGAAACCCGTTCACCCCCGAGACGTGCCCGACCTGTGGTGAGATCCTTCAGGACGACTGGCGGCAGTGTCCGAACTGTCAGGAAGTGTTCGCCCCCGGGAAGGAGGCGGTTGAGGAGATGGCCTCCGACGTCCAGGAGGAAGTCACCACGGCGGCGCTCTCCGAAGAAGACCTCACCCCCGAGGAGCGCGCGGGACTGAAAACCCTTCTCGAAGTCGTCGACGACCCGGCGGCCCTGGCCGCCAAGCTCGCTGACGACGACTGACGCCGCGGAGAGAGTCACTGCGACCCCTCTGCGGTTGCGAACTCTCCAACCGGGCCGATCGGGATGCCTACCATTTCGAGGTCCTTCGGGTCGGGTCGGTCTTCGCGTGCGAGTGCGAGTATAACGCGAGCGGCAGCACCGATCTGTCCGTCCCAGTCGGTCAACGCCTCGACGGCCGCCTCGTTCTCGCGGACGGCGGTGAACGGATCGGTGTCAGTCGTGGAAGGCGGATCGTCAGGAACGCTCATCGTGGAATGCACCTCCTGGGTGTCCGACCTGTGACCGTATTAGCCGGGACTCTGGGCGATGGAATCCGGACCAACCTGTTGCGATTGAAGCAGGGCTCGTGTGTTCGAGTCAGGGTCGAGCTGATAGTTGATCCGAATCGCCTGTGACGCCCAGATTCGAGGGATGAGGCTCTGAATCCCGTAGTGAATTGTACAGGGGACTTTTGACTCGGTGCGACGTAGTCGTCCGTGTGGGGTGTACTCCCCACGCTGGTTCCGTCGATCATGCCTGGAGCGCGGAACCACCCTGGCCGGTAGTGCTATACCGGCCAACTCTACGTTTGAGTTGGAACGTCTCTCGTTCCGGTAGTGGTCCCGATAGTCCGCGTATCAAACGCCTCCCTAATAAATTTCACCCTATATGTGTGACTATAATGTTCAAATCCAACGCAATATACTGGTTGCTATCGGTAGC